>NZ_WXYH01000050.1:0-16060 GCF_009872365.1 Rhodococcus sp. T7 | reverse complement strand
CGCCGGCGCCGTCGCCGGCGAGCCCGGCGACACGAACGCGCTGGCGTTGCAGGCCATCTACGCCGACGCCGCCGGTGATCTGATCACCCGTGAGGCCGCGCTCGCCCGGCTGGGCGCGGCGGACGGCGGTATGCGCGCCGGCGTCGACGGGATGCTGAACGCGATCAGAATTGCCTCGTTCACGCCCCCGAACCCGCTCCCGGCAATCCAGGGACCGTCCACCGCGATCATCGTCCTCGGGTTCGGTCTGCTCCCCGACGGCACGATGCGTCCGGAATTGGTCAACCGCCTGCAGGCCGCGATGGTGCAGTCGTGGGTCTCGCCGATGTCGCCGATCATCGTCACCGGCGGCAACCCGCAGAACGGCATCACGGAGGCGGCCGCGATGCAGGGATGGTTGCAGGCGCACGGTGTGCCTGCACAGCGCATCCACCCCGAGCATCGTGCCGGATCGACGGTGGGCAACGCGCTCAATTCGGTTCCGCTCGCCCGCTCGCTCGGTGCGGGCGGCGCGATCATCGTGACGTCGGCGAATCACATCCGCAGGGCAACGGTCGATTTCAACGTCGCCGGACTGCCGGTGGTCGGGGCGATGAGCGCGGTCACCAGTGCCGGTCAGCTGATCGCCGAATTCATGCCCCTGACCAAGGATCAGCAACTCGGCATGTACCGCGACGCGATCAGGGTGTTCGGCATCCCCGCCGGCTATTGACGGGACGACGCGTCGCCCCGTCGAATGGGGGATGGGCGGCGGGGAAGTCGGTCATGGGGAGACGGTAGGACGGCGCTGTGACGGGTTCGTGTCACGCGTGTTTCCGCGGTGAGAACGGCAGCCGTTCCGGGCGCGGGCGGTGGCAGAGTGCAGTTCGTGGCAGTATTGCGACGCACCGACCGCAGGAGGACACATGCGCTTGTCGCCCCACGAGCAGGAGCGTCTGCTCCTGAGCTATGCCGCGGAACTCGCGCGCAGGCGCCGGCAACGCGGACTCGTGCTGAACCACCCGGAGGCCGTGGCCCTCATCACGGATCACATCCTCGAGGGGGCCCGCGACGGCCGGTCGGTGGCGGAGTTGATGGTGTCCGGCCGGGAGGTGCTCACCCGCGCCGACGTGATGGAGGGTGTCCCGGAGATGCTGCACGACGTGCAGGTGGAGGCCACTTTTCCGGACGGCACGAAACTCGTCACCGTCCACGATCCGATCGCGTAGGGGTGACCGTGATTCCAGGTGAAGTCTTCTGCGCCGAGGGCGTGATCGAGCTCAACGAGGGTTCTCCCCGCACGGAACTCGCGGTGGTCAACACCGGTGACCGGCCGGTGCAGGTCGGCAGTCACGTTCATTTTCCGCAGGCCAACCACGCCCTGCGGTTCGACCGTTCCGCCGCCCACGGGCTGCGGCTGGACATTCCCGCGGGCACCGCGGTGCGTTTCGAACCGGGTATCGCGCAGACGGTTTCACTCGTGCCGCTGCGCGGAACCCGGGAAGTGCACGGGCTGAGCCTCACTCCTCCCGGAAAGCTGGACGCGTCGTGACCGATCTCAGCCGCGCACGGTACGCGGAGCTGTTCGGTCCCACGACCGGCGACCGCATCCGGCTTGCCGACACCGACCTTCTGATCGAGATCACCGAGGACCGCAGCGGCGGTCCGGGACTGGCCGGCGACGAAGCGGTGTTCGGTGGCGGAAAAGTGTTGCGCGAGTCCATGGGTCAGGGTCGCGCGACCCGCGCCGAGGGCGCACCCGACACGGTGATCACCGGGGTGGTGGTGGTCGACCACTGGGGAATCATCAAGGCGGACGTCGGTATTCGGGACGGGCGCATCGTGGCGCTCGGCAAGGCGGGCAACCCCGACACGATGTCGGGCGTGCACCCCGATCTCGTGGTGGGACCGTCCACCGAGATCATCGCCGGGAACGGCAAGATCCTCACCGCAGGCGGTATCGACTGCCACGTGCACTTCATCTGCCCGCAGATCATGGACGAGGCGCTGGGTGGCGGCATCACGACGATGATCGGCGGCGGCACGGGCCCCGCCGAGGGCAGCAAGGCCACCACCGTCACCCCCGGTTCCTGGCACACCGCCCGGATGCTGGAGGCACTCGACGGCTGGCCGATGAACATCGCTCTGCTCGGCAAGGGCAACACAGTCAGCTCCGAGTCGATGTGGGAGCAGTTGCGCGGCGGCGTCTCCGGATTCAAGCTGCACGAGGACTGGGGTTCGACCCCGGCTGCCATCGACGCGTGCCTCACCGTCGCGGACGCCGCGGGGGTGCAGGTGGCGCTGCACTCGGACACGTTGAACGAGGCGGGTTTCGTCGAGGACACGCTCGCGGCGATCGCCGGACGTGCGATCCACGCCTATCACACGGAAGGGGCCGGCGGCGGTCACGCACCGGACATCATCACGGTGGCCGCGCACCCGAACGTCCTGCCGAGTTCGACCAATCCGACTCGGCCGCACACCGTGAACACCCTCGACGAGCACCTCGACATGCTCATGGTGTGCCATCACCTGAGCCCGAAGATCCCGGAGGACCTGGCGTTCGCCGAGAGCCGCATCCGGCCGTCCACCATCGCGGCGGAGGACCTGCTGCACGACCTCGGCGCCATCTCCATGATCGGTAGCGACTCGCAGGCGATGGGACGGATCGGCGAGGTCGTGCTGCGCACCTGGCAGACGGCGCACGTGATGAAGCGCCGGCGGGGTTTCCTGCCCGGCGACGCCGGCGCCGACAACCAGCGCGTCCAGCGCTACGTCGCGAAGTACACGATCTGCCCCGCCGTCGCGCACGGGCTGGAGGACGAGATCGGGTCGGTCGAGGTCGGCAAACTCGCCGACCTGGTGCTGTGGGATCCGGCGTTCTTCGGGGTCCGGCCGCACGCGGTGATCAAGGGCGGGATGATCGCGTGGGCCGCGATGGGTGATGCCAACGCGTCCATACCGACTCCGCAGCCGGTGCTTCCGCGCCCCATGTTCGGGGCGGCCCCCAAGGCCGCGGCCGCCACGTCCGTGCACTTCGTCGCGCCGCACGCCCTCGAGGGCGGACTGGCGGATCGGCTGGACCTGAACCGGCGGCTGGTGCCGGTCGCGAACGTGCGGTCGCGGGGCAAGGCCGACATGCCGCGCAACGACGCGCAGCCGCGGATCGAGGTGGACCCCGACACGTTCACGGTCCGCATCGACGGCGAGGTGTGGGAAGAGCAGCCGGCGGTGGAACTGCCCATGGCCCAGCGCTACTTCCTGTTCTGATGCGCCTCGCTCACCTGATGTCGCTCGCCGACTCGAGGCTGCCCACGGGCGGGCACGTGCATTCGGGCGGCATCGAGGAGGCCGTCGCCGCCGGTGTCGTCCGCGACGTCGCCACGACGGAAGCGTTCCTGCGACGTCGGATCCGGACCGCCGGGCTCGTCGGGGGATCGGTCACCGCGGCGGTGTGCGCGGGCGGGCTCACCGCCGAACGCGCCGACGCCGAGATGGACGCGCGAACCCCGTCCCCGGCGGCGCGGTCGTCTTCGCGGGCGCAGGGTCGAGGGCTGCTGCGGCTGGCCCGCACCACGTGGCCCGAAAACGACTGGTCGCCGCTCGGACCGCGTCCGCACCTGCCGGTGGTGTCGGGCATGGTCGGAGCCGTCACCGGGGTCGGACCGCGGGAGGCGGCACTGGTCTTCGTGTACACCACCATGACCGGGTCCGCGACCGCCGCGCAGCGTCTGCTCGCTCTCGATCCCGCGCAGGTCGCCGCATGCACGTTCGGGTTGGCCGACCTGTGCGACGACATCGCCGACCGATGCGTGACCGGACTCGCGAGCATGTCCGACCCGCTTCTGGACGTCGTCGCCGAACGGCACGTTCTGCGGGACCGCCCCCTGTTCGTGTCGTGACAGCGTTGTACCCAGTGTCGTGACAGCCGCTGCACCCAGTGAGGAGAAATCAACCATGCCACCACATTTCATCGACGGTGAACCGCACGACCACCACCACGACCGTCCGCGGCGGGTCCGGGTGGCGGGGGAACCGGTCCGCATCGGGATCGGGGGTCCGGTCGGGTCGGGCAAGACGGCGCTCGTCGCCGCGCTCTGCAGGCAACTGCGCGAGGAGTTGTCGCTGGCCGTGCTGACCAACGACATCTACACCACCGAGGACGCGGACTTCCTGCGCCGCCACGCCGTGCTGCCGGACGAACGCATCGCCGCCGTGCAGACCGGTGGCTGCCCGCACACGGCGATCCGCGACGACATCACCGCCAACCTCGACGCCATCGACGACCTGATCGCAACAAACCCGCCGCTCGATCTGATCCTGGTGGAGTCGGGCGGCGACAACCTCACCGCGACGTTCTCGTCGGGCCTGATCGACGTGCAGATCTTCGTCGTCGACGTCGCCGGCGGCGACAAGGTTCCCCGCAAGGGTGGTCCCGGTGTGACGTTCTCGGATCTGCTCGTGATCAACAAGACCGACCTCGCGCCGATGGTCGGAGCCGACCTCGGGGTGATGCGCCGCGACGCCGAGCAGGTTCGCGAGGGCAGGCCCACCGCGCTGATCTCGTTGACGGAGGACCCGTCGTCCGGACCGGTACTCGCGTGGGTGCGGGAGCAGGTGCGCACGCTCGCCGCCGTGCACCCGTAGTGCGCACCGAACTGACGATTCTCGCGTCCCCCGATCGCAGTCCGCGGATCTCCGCGGCCGGGGGACTGGCGGCCCGGATCACCGGCCGCGACACGGTCCACGTGATCGGCACCGCCGCGACCCCGCTCGGCGGCGACCACTGGGACATCACCGTCCGGGTGCTGCCGGGTGCCCGGCTGACGCTGCGCAGCGTCGCGGCGTCCCTGGCCCTGCCCGGCCGCGGTGAGGTGCTGTCCACCGCGCAGTGGTCGGTGGAGGTCGGGGACGACGCCGTGCTCGACTGCGCACTGGAACCCACGGTGATCGCGGGCGGCGCGGAGCATCGCGTCGAGACGACGGTGTCCCTCGCCGAGTCGGCGACGTTCCTGCTGCGTGAGCGGGTGCAGATCGGGCGGGCGGGGGAGAGCGCGGGACGCTGGGTCGGGATCACCAACGCCGATCTCGAAGACCTGCCGCTGCTCCGGCACCAGTTGGAACTCGGCGTCGGCACCGTCTCACACGACGTGCTGGACGGTCCGGCGGCCGTCACCAGTGAACTGCGGTACCCGGACGACCGGCAGGCCGAAGTCGCAGGTGACATCCGGTCGGCGCGGACGCGTCTGCCCCTCGCCCGCGGCGGCAGCCTCACCACCCGGCTCGGCCCGCACCTGTGACGCAGGTGAGCGGCAAAGTGCGTGATGGTGCGCATTTCCGCACCCGTACCGGGAGCGCCTAAGCTCTACCCTTGTGCTTTCCGTCGTTCCTCGCCCCGTCGTCGTCAGGGCCCCGTCCAAGGTCAATCTGCATCTGGCCGTCGGGGACCTGCGTGACGACGGCTATCACGAGCTGAAGACGGTGTTCCAGGCGCTCTCGCTTGGCGACACGGTCTCCGTGGTCCCGGCGGAGACGCTGTCGGTGAAGGTCCGCGGTGAGGACGCCCGCGTCGTGCCCACCGACAGCGGCAACCTCGTGTGGCAGGCCGCCGAGATGCTCGCCGCCGAAGCGGGGCGACGTCCCGACGTCGAGATCGCCATCGACAAAGGCATCCCGGTGGCCGGCGGGATGGCCGGCGGCAGCGCCGACGCCGCCGCGACGCTGGTCGGTCTGAACGCGCTGTGGCAGCTCGACCTGTCGCGGGAGGAACTCGACGGGTTCGCCGCGAAACTCGGCAGCGACGTGCCGTTCTCCCTCCACGGCGGCACCGCGGTCGGGACGGGACGCGGCGAGCGACTGCTGCCGGTGCTCTCCCGCAGCACGTTCCACTGGGTGCTCGCGCTCGCGAAGGGCGGCCTGAGCACCCCGACCGTGTTCCGGGAACTGGACCGGCTGCGTGCCGACGGGAACCCGCCGCGACTCGGCGGACCCGAAGACCTGATGCACGCCCTCACGACGGGCGACGCCGCGACGCTGGCCCCGTTGCTGGGCAACGACCTGCAGTCGGCCGCGCTGTCGCTGAATCCGGGACTGCGGCGGACGCTGCGTGCCGGTGTCGCGGCGGGCGCCCTGGCCGGGATCGTCTCCGGGTCCGGCCCGACCTGTGCCTTTCTATGTGCTGAAGCGGATGCCGCGGTCCGGGTCAGCGCAGAACTCGCAGGTGCGGGGGTGTGTCGCACGGTGCGAGTCGCCAGCGGACCCGTACCGGGCGCCCGAATAATCAACGACGCGGCGGAGGGATCGCACTGATGGCGAATCTGATCAATCTCGAGCAGGTATCGAAGTCCTTCGGCATCAAGCCGCTGCTCGATTCGGTATCCCTCGGAGTGCAGGAAGGCGAACGCATCGGCGTCGTCGGCCTCAACGGCGGTGGCAAGACCACCATGCTCGAGGTGCTCGCCGGGGTGGAGGCTCCCGATTCGGGGCGTGTCAGCCGGGTCGGCGGCCTCCGGATGGCGGTCGTGACCCAGCGTGGCGTCCTGCCGCCCGGCTCGAGCGTCGGCGACGTGGTGCTCGGACCGCTCGGGGTCGCCGACCACGAGTGGGCGGGCGACGCCCGCATCCGGTCGATCCTGGCCGGCATCGGCATCGACAACCTCGGTCTGGAGGTGTCGGTCGACGGACTGTCCGGTGGCGAGCGGCGACGCGTCGCGCTGGCGGCCGCGCTCGTCCAGGACCTCGATCTGCTGGTGCTCGACGAGCCGACCAACCACCTCGACGTCGAGGGTGTGCAGTGGCTGGCGGAACATCTCGTCACCCGTCGGAGCGCGCTGGTGGTCGTGACCCACGACCGGTGGTTCCTGGACACCGTCGCCAACCGCACGTGGGAAGTGGTGGGCGGCAGGGTCGAAAGCTACGAGGGCGGATACAACGACTGGATCTTCGCCCGGGCGGAACGCTCCCGGCAGGCCGACGCGTCCGAGGAACGCCGCCGCAACCTCGCCCGCAAGGAACTGGCCTGGCTGCGGCGCGGCGCACCCGCCCGCACGTCCAAGCCCAAGTACCGGATCGAAGCCGCCGAGGCGTTGATCGCGGATGTCCCGCCGCCCCGCGACAACGTGGCGCTGGCGTCGTTCGCGCAACGCAGGCTCGGCAAGGTCGTCATCGAACTCGAGGACGCGCGCCTGGAGACGCCGGACGGCCGGGTGCTCGTCGACGACCTCACCTGGCGGTTGGCGCCCGGTGAGCGCGTCGGTCTGGTCGGCGTCAACGGCTCCGGCAAGACGACGCTCCTGCGCACGCTCGCCGGGGAGATTTCGCCTGCGTCGGGCAAGCGCATCCAGGGGCAGACGGTGCACATCGGCTGGCTCCGTCAGGAACTCGACGACCTGCCGACGAACATGCGGGTGCTCGAGGCCGTCAAGGACGTCGCCGAGCGGATCACGTTGGGCGACAAGGAGGTGTCGGCCGGACAGCTCGCCGAGCGGCTGGGCTTCACCCCCGCCCGGCAGCGCACACCGGTCGGTGACCTGTCCGGTGGCGAGCGTCGCCGTCTGCAGCTCACGCGGGTGCTGATGTCGGAGCCGAACGTCCTGCTGCTCGACGAGCCGACCAACGACCTCGACATCGACACCCTGCAGCAACTCGAGGACATCCTCGACGGCTGGGCGGGCACGATGGTCGTGATCAGCCACGACCGATACCTGATCGAACGCATCTGTGACACCACCTGGGCGCTGTTCGGCGACGGCAAGCTGACCAACCTGCCCGGCGGCATCGAGGACTACCTGCGTCGGCGGGCGAAGATGGTCGACACCGGCGCACCGTCGGTCGCGTCGACGGCGACCGGTGCGTCCGCGCCCAAGCAGGTGCGGGACGGGGCCGCCGAACGCGCCGCGCGCAAGGAACTGTCGCGTCTCGAGCGTGCCGTCGCGAAGTTGGACGACCGCGAACGGACGCTGCACGAGAAGCTGGCGGAGGCCGCCACCGATCCGGACAAGCTGCAGAAGCTCGATGCCGAGCTCAAGCAGGTCGTCGCGGACAAGGAAGCCACCGAGGAACAGTGGATGGAGCTGGCCGCCGAGCTGGACTAGCTCCGTCAGAACCGTAGCGACAGGACGCCGTCGCGATCGGTGACGTGCACGGACCGCCCGATCGGCGACCGCGCCAAGGTGTGCGCGAAGGCGGACAGCGCGGCCGCCTCCTCGGCGCCCGTGTGTCCGGCGAGACGCCGGCCGTCGGGGGTGTGCGCGACGACGAACCCGGTCGCCGGGGCGCCGTCGCGGCCGTACTCCACCGTAGAGGTGACGATGCCGGCTCGGCCCTCGTACCCGGCGACGAGTTCCGGTGCCTGCGCTGTGAGTTGCGCAGGCTCCGGATCGCCGACGTATCCGACCGGATGCGGGGTACTTGCGAGCAACACGACGTGCTGGTACGTCAGATAGCCACCGTTGCCGTGGACCAGGGCCGTTCCCCCGTCCTCCCGCAGCCTGCGGGTGACCTCGGCGATCGAATGCAGCGTGTAGCTGTTGAGGGGGCCGCCGAAGAAGGAGTGGCCGCCCGTCACGCTCGGCACGACGTCGCCGCGCAGGCCGAGTGTGCGGGTCAGGAGCTTCGGCACCACCGGGAAGCAGCTGTAGGCGTCGACGATGTCCAGTGCCGAGGCGTCGACCGCGGCCCGCGACAGCGCCTGCTGCACCGCGTCCGTCATCGCCGCCGAAGTTCCGAAACCGTTGCGGCTCAGTATGTCCACGGGATCGGTGGCACCCGCGCCGCCCCACAGGTACACCGTGCGGTCCTCGGGGACGCCGTGGTCCCGGGCGACGGCCAGCGAGCACACCAGCACCGCGGCGGCCTGATCGACGAACGGCATGGCATTGAGCATCAGCGGGTACGGTTCGCACACCATCCGGTTGCCCGGACCCACCGTGGCGATGTCCTCGGCGGAATACACCTCGGACGTCCACGACACCGGGTTCTTCGCCGCCAGTTCGGAGAACGCCGAATACATCCGCGCCGACTCCGTCAGCGACTCGCCGGGGCCGAGACCAGACTCGTGTGCCACGCGGTTCTCGAACAACGGGTACACCCGGGTCGGCACGATCAGCCCGGCGCGCTGCATCGCGGGGCTCCCGAGGTCCGCCGGGTCGAACGCAGGCGGGCCGCCCGGCGCCGACTCCCAGCCCAGCGACGCGGGATCGGTGCCCGACTTCCGGAGCGCCGTCATGGTCGCCTGCGCCTCGCCGCCGACGAGGAGCGCCGCCGACGACCGGCCCGCGGCGATGTCGTCGCCGATCCGGTCGAGGAGTGCCGCGGGCCAGTGTCCGCCGATCGGGGACGTGCTCGACCGCGGTGACGGCAGCGTCAACCGCGCGGCCAGCAGTCCGGGGAGGTCGTCGTACGACCAGCTGACGGTCTTCACCGCGTGGATCGCGTCGATCCGGCAGCCGAGGGCGGGGGATCCGCTGTCGACGATGGCGGCGCGCGCGGCGTCGGTGATCAGGTCGAGCGGTTCCCGCGGGCCCGCCGGTTCGCCCGCGCGGCCGGAGCGGACGTCGCCGACACCAACGATCACCGGTATACGGGCCGGATCCATGGAGTCCCCTCTCGTGTGACCTCTCGGCGTCACGGTAGCGCGGGATGAGGTATCTGTGGAGGCGGGGTCACAGCAATCGCGTCCGGCGTTCGGTGCGGTCGGCGCGTCCCGTGCGACCTGAGACGGCAACGATTACTGAAAACGCTGTGCAGCAAAGGAATTCGAAGACCGCGGCTCCGAGTGCGCTCGCGGGCCCGCGCTACTGCCAGGTGAGGGTTGCCTAAGGTAGTGTGGAGTGTGTGTGCTGGAGCGCAGGCCATGCAGTCATTTCGTAACCTTTTCGTGTCCCGGATCACGGCCTGAATATGCATGATCCGGGCAAAACGGGGGAATCCAACGCGAACCTGCAGATTCTCGGACTAATCTGCAGTCCAGGCTTTGCATGTCGCTGCACAGGAGGCGGGGGTCATGGATCTCGAAGCGATCAAACAGATCGAGCAGCTCAAGCACCGTTACTCACGTGCACTCGACACGAAGTCGTGGGTGGAGTTCGCCGACACGATGGTCCCGGACGTCACCGCGACGTACAGCGAATACCTCACGTTCGACTCCCGTGACTCGTTCGTGTCCTTCCTCGAGAACACCCTCGGGACACACGTCATCACCGAGCATCAGTGCGGCCAACCCGAAATCACCGTCACCGGCGACACCGCTGTCGGCGTGTGGTTCCTCGCGGACACCACGCTGATTCCCGAGGACGGCATGCTGCTGCGCGGGTCTGCCTACTACCACGATCGTTACCTTCGGTGTGCCGACGGCAACTGGCGGATCACGCACACCGGATACGAACGCACCTGGGAATCGGTTGCGGCGCTGTCCGATTTCCCGAGTTTCCGGCTCACTTCAAACAAATGGGCGATGTTGCAACCTCCGGCGTCCGCCTGAGGGAGCACACTGGGACTCGACGCATCACGGACACTGGGAGGTGACGACGTTGCCGGAAGTCCCCGTTCCCGGCGCGCTGCCGTACCTGACGGTGCGGCGCGGTGTCGAGGCGATCGAGTGGTATTCCAAGGTATTCGGCGCCCAGGTGGTGGGTGAGCCGATCGTCATGGACGACGGCCGGGTCGGTCATGCGGAACTGCGGTTGCCGACCGGCATGATCTATCTGGCGGAGGAATTCCCCGAGATGGGTCTGACCGCGCCGGAGTCCGGTTCGACGTCCGTCAGCCTGATGTTGTCCGTCGACGACCCCGATGCCGTGCTGGTGGGTGCCCGCGACGCCGGCGGCACCGTCGAACGCTGGATCTCGGAGGGCCACGGACACCGCAACGCCACCCTCATCGATCCGTTCGGTCATCGCTGGATGCTGGTGGGTCCTGCCGAGCCGGCCGTGCCCGACTGAACGATCCGGCCGCGGCTAGTGTCGGCTCATGCCGAACATGCCGACTGCACCCGACCGCTCGACGTTTCCGGACACCCGCGCCTGGATCCGCGCCCTGCCGGCACTCGGCGGCGCGACGCCTGCGCCCGCCGACACGATCCCGGACTCACCGACCGCGCTGTTCCTCGACTGGATCGAGCAGGCCGTGGAAGCCGGTGTTCCGGAACCGCACGCCGCTGCGCTGTCGACCGTCGACGCCGACGGAAATCCGGACGCGCGTTTCCTGCTCCTCAAGGACGTGACGGAGCAGGGCTTCTGGTTCTCGGGCGACACCCGCTCGCCGAAGGGTCGCGACCTGGCCGCGAATCCCGTTGCGGCACTGTCATTCTACTGGCGCGAACAGGGCAGGCAGGTGCGGGTGCGCGGAACCGTGGTCGAGGGCGACCCGGCGCTGTCGGCACGCGACTTCCGCGAACGGTCGGTCACCGCGCGGGCCGTGGCCGCCGCCAGCAGGCAGAGCGAGGTGCTGGACGATCCCGCCGACTACGAACGCGCGGTCGAGGCGGCGGTGACCCGCATCGAGGCCGACCCCGACTTCGTGTCGGAGACCTGGCGGGCATGGTGCATCGTCCCCGACAGTGTCGAGTTCTGGCAGGCGGACGCCGGGCGCAGGCACGTGCGCCGGCTCTACCGCCGCGAGTCGGACCGGTGGATCCGTGAGGTGCTGTGGCCCTGACGGCGGCAGGCGGCAGGGGTCAGCGCGCGGTCGAGGGCGAACGCAGGTCGACGACGATCGACTGGCCGTTCAGCTTGGCGTGGATCTCGGGGCGTTCGAACCCGGCCGCAACGAGGTACTCGCCGAGCAGCGCCAGCAGTTCGTCGGCGTCCACGGTGGGATCGGCGGAGTGACTGCTCGCCGACGCGAGGTGCTCCTCGAGCAGTTCGGTGTGTGCAAGACGGCCCGCGACTCGCACGGCTGCCACTCCCATCGCGTTGCGTCGCATGACGGTGCGTCCACGAGACTCCAGCGACGCCGTCGTGTCGGAGGACTCGGCCGGCTCGTCGGTGCTGTGCGAACCCGAGCTGCGCGTGGGCAGCGGGAAGGTGAACGTCTCGGCGGAGCTGGTCGTGGACTTGCCGTTGCCGTTGCTGCCGCCGGTCAGTCCGCCCGTGCCCGGTTCGGCGAAGGGGGATCCCGTCGCCGGGCTCGTGCCCGATCCGTTCGTGGAAATGCCGTTCTCCATCGTTTCGCTTCCTGCTCGTGGCCAAACGGGTACCGCGCAAAGCCCGTCAGTGTGCTCGATTCGATCTGAAAGCTACCAGCAGCGTCGGGCGGGCCGCACACCTCGACGGCGCACGACACGGCCTTGTCGCCGTCCGTCTCTCGGCAACGCCTCCGCGACACCACCCCGGATACGCGGTCGCGCTGGTGAAGGCGGGCGTGACGTTCACCGGCCTCGACGCCGGTTCGGTGCGGACGCCGCTCGTGTGCACTAGTCGGCGGCGGCGACGAGGGGTTCGAGCGTGAGGTCGGGCAGTTCCTTCTGGATGTACTGCAACCGCCACTTGTCGCTGACGAGGGCCAGCATCACCCCGTCCGAGCGAGTGAACACCTCGACACCGCGCTGCCGGTTCAGCTCGTCGGCCGACTCGGCGTCGGTGCGCCGCGCCAACGCGTAGCCCAGCGGTTCCATCCGGGCCTCGACGTTGAACTCGGCCTTCATCCGCGCCGCGACCACCTCGAACTGCATGGGGCCGACGGCCGCCATGACGGGCGAGGCGTCGCCGCGCAGGTCGTTGCGGAGGATCTGCACGACACCCTCGGAATCGAGCTGATCCACGGCCCGCCGGAACTGCTTGTACTTGCCTGCGCTCTCCGCCCGCAGGATGGAGAAGTGCTCCGGCGCGAACGACGGGATCGGCGGGAACTCCACCTTCTTCTCGAAGAACAGAGTGTGGCCGGGGGCGAGTGCGGTGGCGTTGACGAGTCCCACCACGTCGCCGGGGTACGCCGATTCGACGGTCGAACGCTCACGGCCGAACACGGTCTGCGCGTACTTCGTCGTGAACGGCTTACCGGTCTGGGCGTGGGTGACCACCATGCCGCGCTCGAAGACGCCCGACACGATGCGCATGAACGCCAGCCGGTCGCGGTGCGCGGTGTCCATGCCTGCCTGGACCTTGAAGACGACCGCGCTGAACGGGTCGGCGACGTCGCGGGGGGTGCCGTCGACGTCGTCCCGCGCGCGCGGCGGCGGCGCCAGCTCGACGAGCGTGTCGAGGATCTGGCGGACACCGAAGTTGAGCATCGCCGAAGCGAAGATCACGGGCGACGTCTGGCCGCCGAGAAACAGCTCCTGGTCGTGGTCCTGACCGGTGGCCGACAGCAGTTCGCTCTCCTCCGCGGCGGTCTCCCACTCGGAGCCCTCCTTCGCGAGGGCGGCGTCGGCGTCCATGACCTCTTCGGGGGCGATCTTCGCGCCACCGGCGGTGCGCGTGAATCGGATGTACTCCCGCGGGGCGCCGTCCTCGCCGCGCCGGAGCAGGCCCCGGAAATCCCCGGCGATCCCGACGGGCCAGTACAGGGGAGTGGGGGTGAGCCCGATGCGTTCCTGGATCTCGTCGAGAAGTTCCAGCGGCGTCTGGCCCGGCCGGTCCCACTTGTTGATGACGGTGATCACCGGGATTCCGCGGTGACGGCACACCTGGAACAGCTTCAGCGTCTGCGGTTCGAGACCCTTCGCGGCGTCGATCAGCATGACGGCGGCGTCGACCGCGGTCAGGACGCGGTACGTGTCCTCCGAGAAGTCGGAGTGGCCGGGCGTGTCCACCAGGTTGATGACGTTGTCGACGGGCTCGTCCGCCGACGCCTCGGTGGAGCGGTAGTTGAACTGCAGGGCGGTGGAGCTGACCGAGATGCCGCGGGCCTTCTCCATCTCCATCCAGTCGGACACCGTCGACTTGCGGCCCGCCTTGCCGTGGACGGCGCCCGCCTCGGAAATGACCTTCGCGTGCAGCGCGAGCGCCTCCGTCAGCGTCGACTTACCGGCGTCGGGATGCGAGATCACGGCGAACGTGCGGCGACGCGACGCCTCGGCCCGGACACCCTTCTCGGATTTCCCCTCCGATGAGCCGGACGCGGCGGCAGGCGCCGCCTCGGCTGGAATGGTGTCGGCCGAGTCGGACGGGGTAGTCAACGAAGAACCTCTCGGGGGACGGGATGCGTGCGGGAAGGCCGTGTGGCCGCATACCAGGTTACTCGGGTGCCGAAGACGAACTCGCAGCACAGTCACATCGACGGGCGCACAGCCAGGGACGAGTAACGATCGACGGCCGGTCACGTATTAATCAGTGAGTCGTCGGGGCGCTCCGGAGTTCACCGTTTCTGCTTTCGGACACCCGTATGTGCAGGAGGAAGACAGTGAGCAAGTTCACCGACGAGATGTACGCGACCGCGGCGAGCAGCACCCGTGGCCTCAACACGGGTGAGCCCGACGCGCCACTGCGACAGTCGTGGGGTGAGATCCACAAGGCGGCGCGCCGCATGGCGGGCGCGCTGGCCGACGCCGGCATCGGCCACGGCGACGCCATCGGCATCCTCGCCGGTCAGCCCGTCGACATCGCACCCTCCTGCCAGGGCGCCTGGATGCGCGGCGCGTCCGTCACCATGCTGCACCAGCCGACCCCGCGGACCGACCTGGCCGTGTGGGCGAAGGACACCGAAACCGTCATCACCATGATCGAGGCCAAGGCCGTCATCCTCGGTGCGCCGTTCGACGCCGCCAAGCCGCTGCTCGAGGAACGCGGCATCACCGTCGTGACGGTGGCCGAGCTGAACGAGGGCACGCCCATCGACCCGGTCGAGACGTTCGAGAGCGACATCGCCCTTCAGCAGCTCACGTCGGGGTCCACCGGTTCGCCCAAAGCAGTGCAGATCACGCACGAGAACTTCTACACCAACGCCTACGCCATGATCGACCGCATCAAGTTCTCGATCGAGGACGACGTGATGATCAGCTGGCTGCCGCTGTTCCACGACATGGGGATGGTCGGATTCCTCAGCGTGCCCATGCAGGTCGGCGCGGAGGTCGTGAGCATCACTCCGATGGACTTCCTCCGCACGCCGCTGCTGTGGGCGGAACTGATGGGCAAGTACAAGGGCACCGTCACGGCCGCCCCCAACTTCGCCTACTCCCTGCTGGCCCGCCGCCTCAAGCAGGCGGAAGACGGCGCCGTCGACCTCAGCACCGTCCGGTACATGTGGAACGGCGCCGAACCCGTGGACCCCGACACCATGAACGCGCTCGCCGAGGCAGGCGCCCGGTTCGGGCTGAACCCGTCCGCACTCGCCCCCGTCTACGGAATGGCGGAGACCACCCTCGCCGTCTCCATCCCCGATCCGGACCAGGGGCAGGTCCTCGACCGCGTCGACCCGGACCTGCTCGAGGCGATGCAGCGTGCCGTCCCGTCGCACAAGCCGAACGCGCGCGCCCTCGCCACCCTCGGGAAGATGGTGCCGAACCTCGAGGGACGCGTCGTCGACAACGAGGGGGAACTGCTCCCGACCCGCGGCGTCGGCATCATCGAGGTCCGCGGCAAGGCGGTCACCCCCGGATACATCACCCTCGACGGGCACAAGCCCGCGCAGGACGCGGACGGCTGGCTGAACACCGGCGACGTCGGCTACTTCACCGAAGAGGGCCTCGTCGTCGTGTGCGGTCGCGTCAAGGACGTCATCATCATGGGCGGCCGCAACATCTACCCCACCGACATCGAACGGGCCGCGGGCACCGTCGCCGGAGTGCGGCCCGGCAATGCGGTGGCCGTGCGCCTCGACGCCGGGCAGAAGCGGGAAAGCTTCGCCGTCGCGGTCGAGACCAACGACTACCAGGACCCCGAAACGGTCAAGCGCATCGAGCACGAGGTCGTGCACGCCGTGTTCTCCGAGGTCGGTGTGCGACCCCGCACCGTCGCCGTCCTCGGCCCCGGGAGCATCCCCAAGACGTCGTCGGGCAAACTCCGCCGCGCCACGTCCGCGAATCTGGTGGGGTAGGCGCTTCGCGCTCGTGCGCCTTTTTGGTAGCTGGGGGGCTGTTGCAAAATTCCGGTGGGTGATCAGCGTGTCACAGCGTCCTGGCCTGGGCTTTCTTGGATAATGTGTT
>NZ_WXYH01000005.1:0-28953 GCF_009872365.1 Rhodococcus sp. T7 | reverse complement strand
ACCGGTAGCGCTGAACCCTGGGCGGCCGCGCTGCACCCGACGACATCTCGGTCAAGCCCCAGCGCGACCCAGCCCAAGAACTCGTTTCGACACGATCACGGAAGTCCCAGCTCAGGGCGACCCCTGCGCCACCCGACCCTGCCGGTGGTGCGGCGTACCGCGTTGTCGCTCCCGTCGGCTCGTCCCGTTGCCGGTCCACGCGCCGGGACCCCCTGCGGCGGCCAGCACCGCCTTCAGCTCACCCACCCGCAGGCCCGACAACTCATCGAACGCGTGCGCCCGCACCCCACCCGAGCGGAGTGCCTCCACGGTGTCCGGTTCGTCGTCAACAAATCCCGACAACCACGACCCCACGGCCCGACAGTGACCGACCTTGACCTCGACCGCCGGCCGGACATCACCACGGGAACGGCACAACAACGCGCGACCGGACGGAAACCCGTTGTCCCCGAGCCATGATCGAGTCTGCTCCGCGCAGGAGACGGGCCGGGTCGTGGAATACACCACCACCAGACCCAGACCGGCCGCTGCCTCCACCAGATCTCGGCCCGGTTCAATGACCGCCGCCCGCCCGACATGGTCGAAGAACCGCTGCCACGCCTGCCGGCGGCCCCCTTCCGACTCGCCGGACAGCAGGTGCGTGAAGGCCGACAGGTCCGCCAGACCGCCGTCGATGTCGAACATCACCACCCGCTCGCTGCCGCTCACCCACCCGACCCTAGCCACGTCGCCGGCCGAGGACCCGGCGCCACGCCCACCGGCACGACTCCGGCACACCCCCATCCCGTGGTCACCAGTGAGCCCCCAGAGAGCACGACAACCATGTTCCACGCACCACATGCTCGCCAACCCCTGTTCCGAGGGCTGCCACGTACATCGCGGCCCGCGAGCCCGGGGGATCATGCGATACGCCGCACGCGGGCCTGAACGCTCCGCGGGTTCACCGGTTGCCACGACAGACCGAACGGTCTGCCCCCAGCGGTGGTGTTCACCGATCGAGCAGTCCGTGGTACCCGTCAGGAATCGATATCCTGAAGGCACAGTCTTTTCCGAGGTGAGTTGCATGTTGCATCCGTGGGAGTCGCACCGTCCGGGCCCTGTTCTCTCCCCCGCCGAGGAGACATGGCGAGGACACTCCGATGGACGCAGGTGATCCGTTCGAGACGCAGCGTGTGGCCACGACGGTCACGGCGGAGCTGAGTGCGGCCGGGTTCGAGGACGCCCACGAAATCGGACGCGGCGGTTTCGGTGTCGTCTACCGCTGCACCCAGCCCACCCTGGACCGCACCGTCGCGGTCAAGGTCCTCACCGCCGACCTCGACGAGGAGAACCGGGCCCGGTTCTTCCGGGAACAGCGGGCAATGGGCCGGCTCACCGGACACCCGAACATCGTCAGCGCCCTGCACGTCGGGACCACCGACAGCGGCCGCCCCTACCTCGTGATGCCCTACCATCCGCAGGACTGTCTCGACGCGCGGATCCGCCGCCACGGACCGCTGCCGTTGGAGGATGCGCTCCGGCTCGGGGTGAAAATGGCGGGAGCGGTGGAGTCCGCGCACCGGATCGGCATCCTGCACCGGGACGTCAAACCCTCGAACATCTTGCTCACCGATTACGGCGAGCCGGCGCTGACCGACTTCGGCATCGCCCACGTTGCCGGCGGATTCGAGACCGCCACCGGCACCGTCACCGGGTCGCCGGCCTTCACCGCCCCCGAGGTGCTCAGCGGCGGACCCCCGAGCCCCGCCTCGGACATCTACAGCCTCGGCGCCACGGTGTTCTGCGCCGTCACCGGGCATGCCGCGTTCGAGCGGCGCAGCGGTGAGCACCTGGTCGCCCAGTTTCTGCGGATCACCACCGAGCCGGTCCCGGACCTACGCGACCACGGCATCCCCGACGACGTGTCCGAGGTCATCGAACGGGCCATGGCTGCCGACCCACGAGAGCGCCCCGCCGCCGACGAGTTCGGTGACACACTGCGGTGGATCCAACTCGCTCACGGCCTCCCGGTCGACGAAATGGCCCTGCCCGGCGAACCGGGCGGCACACGGCGCGGCCGGGATCCGGCGCGCACCCGCCCACAACCCGCGCAGACCACGGCGGGCCGGGCCACCCCGTCGACGGTGCCCGCGCTCCGGGTCTCGGTCGGCTGCCTGCCCCTCGAGCTGACCAGTTTCGTCGGTCGCCGCAACGAGCTGACCGAGGCGAAGAACCTGCTGTCGGTTTCGCGTCTGGTGACGTTGACCGGCATCGGTGGTGTCGGCAAGACGCGTCTGGCGCTGCGGGTGGCCGCCGATGTGCGGCGGGGGTTCGCCGACGGGGTGCGGTGGGTCGAGCTGGGCGAATTGCAGGACGGGTCGCTGGTGGTGGACATGGTGGCCGCCGCCCTCGGGATACGGGACCGGTCCGCGCGCCGCCTCGACGACGTGGTGGCGGAATTCCTCGGCCCCCGGCACCTGCTGCTCATACTGGACAACTGCGAGCAGGTCGTAGATGCGGCCGCCGCATTGGCCGAGACGCTGCTGCGCAGCTGCCCGGAGCTGCGGATCCTGACCACCAGCCGCGAACCCCTCACCCTCGGTGGGGAGGCGGTGCTGCGAGTGCCCCCGCTGACGGCCCCCGACCCGGACCGCCCGCCGACCCTGCGCGGACTGCCCCGGTACGACGCGATCACGTTGTTCACCCAGCGGGCCGCCGCCGCGGTGCCGGGATTCGAGATCACCGAGGACAACCGAGTCACGGTCGCCCGGATCTGCCGACGACTCGACGGTCTGCCGCTGCCGATCGAGTTGGCGGCCGCACGATTGCGGGCGATGTCGCCCGAGCAGATACTGCAACGGCTCACCGACCGGTACACGCTACTCACCCGCGGCAACCGCGGTGCGCCGACACGGCAGCAGACGCTGCGGCTGTCCATCGACTGGAGCCACGACCTGTGCACGCCGGCCGAACAACAGCTGTGGGCCCGGCTGTCGGTGTTCGCCGGCAGTGTCGAACTGGACGCGGCCGAGGACGTCTGCGCCACGGATCCGGCCGAAGGCGACCTGCTCGATGTGGTGACCTCGCTGGTCGACAAGTCGATCCTGATCCGGGAAGACGCAGGCCCGGTGGTGCGGTTCCGGATGCTCGAGACACTGCGCGACTACGGCCGGGAGAAGTCCGAGCAGTCCGGCGAGCACTCGGTACTGCGTCGTCGCCACCGGGATTGGTACCAGCAGTTGGTGTTACGGGCGCAGGCCGAGTGGATCAGCCCCCGGCAACGAGAATGGATCGCGCGCCTCGAGCGGGAACAACCGAACCTGCGCGAGGCGATGGAATTCTGCCTGTCCGAACCCGGCGCCGACACGACCGCGGGACTGCGGATCGCCGCCGCCCTGTTCCAGTTCTGGCTCTCCCGCGGCCTGCTCAGCGAGGGACGGCACTGGCTCGACCGCGCCCTGGCCCACCGGCCCGGGCAACCGGCCACGGCACGAGTCGACGCACTGTACGCCGACAGCGTGCTGGCCGGACTGCAGGGCGAGATCGCGTCCGCAACCGCGCGAGTCGAGGAGGCGCGGGCGCTGGCCGAGCAGATGACCGATCCCGTCGTCCACGCCCGCGTCGCCCACGCCGGCGGGCTCCTGGCCCTCTTCAGCGGCGATCTTCCCCACGCCTGCACCCGCCTGGAAGAAGCCGTCGAGGCGTTCGGCGCCCGCGGCAACCTGTCGGATCGGGTGTGGACTCTGATGACCCTCGGACTGGCGTACGAATTGCAAGGGGACGGTCCTCGAGCCATTACCTGCCATCAGCGGGCGCTCGACACCACCGAAGCCCACGGTGAATCGGTGTTCCGGTCGTACTCGCTGTGGGCCATGGGGGTGGCGGTCTGGCAGCAGGGCGATCGCGGCCGAGCGGTTCGGTTATTGGAACAGTGTCTGCGGCTGACCCGACTGGTGGACGAACCGCTCACCGCCGCCGTGGCGCTGGAGGCACTGGCATGGATCGCCGCCGACCAGGACAACGCACGGCGCGCCGCCGTCCTGCTGGGCGCCGCCGAGGCACTGGGCCGGTCCGTCGGTAGCTCCCCGGTGCTGTACCCCAACCTGCTCACCCACCACGAGGACTGCGAGCGGCTGACCCGCCGGGCACTCGGTGAGCGAGCCTTCGAGGCCGCCCGCCGCGAGGGTGCGGCCCAGGGTTTCGACGCTGCCGTCGCCTACGCCCTCGGCGAGGACACCCCGGCCCCCGCACCACCCGCTGGTCCCACGACGACGAGCCTGACCAAACGGGAACGGCAGGTCGCCGAACTGGTCTCGCAGGGCATGACCAACAAGGCCATCGCCAACCAGCTCGTGATATCCCAACGCACCGCGCAGGGCCACGTGGAACACATCCTCACTAAACTCGGGTTCACCTCACGAGCCCAGATCGCGGCCTGGATCGTCGAGCACACCCAGGGTGAGCGTGCCTGAGCATCACCCGCACACTCCAGCTGAACCGCACTGGGTCTGATGGAGACTGAACCGCCCCGGCATGTCCGGAGACTCGATCCACTGCGCTCAGACCCGAAAGGGCGTGGACCTGTCCTGCCCTCACGAGCTGCGAATTCGCACGAGAGGTCGTCAATTGGGAAGGCGCGAAGCTTCGGAAAGCCCGCCGATCACTCCAGATATCCGCTCGGCCGCGGTTGCCTGCTTTGCGGACGGGGGCTACCACGGCACGATAATGAACGATATTGCGGAGGCGATAGGTATCCGCCCCTCCAGCCTCTACAACCACATGCCTTCGACGCAGACATTGTTTCAAGCCGTGGTCTCCGAAACCATGACGCAAGCCGTGCATAGGATCTTCCCTGGATTGCCGCGGCGGCCATCCCCGCCATCGCAGCTCGAGATTCAACCTCGGCGAGGCGTGCAGCAGCCGAATCCGATGTTGTTCGGCGTGTCCTGGGGGTAGAAGGCGGCCACCACCCGATCATTCTCGATGTTTCAACCACAGAACATTCGAGAGAATAGAGGCGGTGGCCGCGAAAATCCGGGTGCCCTCCGGGCGGACGGGCGGGCGGGTGGGCCGGCGAAAAAGTCTCGCACTAGGAGCGTCGAAAGGCGTTGGCGCGGTTGCGGGGTGAATTCTACCGCTACCTGCCTACCCGCGGGGACGTGTGTTCGGGTTGACCGACGCAATGCTGTGCTCGGGCGAGCCGGTCCGAACGCTGGTCGGTCTGTCGTTGACCGAGCATCGCCGCGGCCATGACGCACTCTACGACGGAATGAACTGCGGACGAGTCGAATTCGACCGATTTCGACACGCGGTTACCGCGCTGGGGCTTTCCGGCGGCAGCGACGGACTGATCGTGCTGGCGGTCGACGTCAGCCCATGGTTGCGCCCGGACGCCCCGACCAGCCCGCAGCGCGGGTTCTGTCACGTCTACGGCCCCGGCAGGGGCCCGGCGCAGATGATCCCGGGTGGCCGTACTCGTTCGTCGCCGCCCTCGAAACCGGGCGTACCTCGTGGACGGCGGTGCTCGACGCGGTCCGGTTGCAGCCCGAGGACGACGCCACCGCGGTCGCCGCCGCCCAGGTGCGTGAGGTGGTGCCACGGTTGTGCGAGGCTGGGCAGTGGAAGGACGGTGACCTGAACATTCTGGTGGTCTTTGATGCCGGGTACGAACTGGCCCGGCTGGCGTTCGTGCTCGCGGACCTGCCGGTGCAGGTGCTGGGCCGAGTGCGCTCGGATCGGGTGTGCGGCGCACCGCGCCGCCGCCGGGCAGGACCGGTCGCCCACCGCGGCACGGGGCCGAGTTCCAGTTCGTGGGGGTTCCCCCTCTTGTGTGGACATCGTGAACACTGGGTCGTGAAGGTCCCAGAGGAAGATGTCACTGATGGTCATGAAGGCGTACCCGGCGAAGTTCAAGGCCGATGCCGTCGCGTTGTATCTGTCCGATCCGAGCCACACGTTCGAGGGCATCGGCAACGACCTGGGAGTCAGCCGCGAGACCCTGCGCAACTGGGTGCGGGCCGAACGCAAACGCACCGATACATCCACGACCGAACTTCGGGCCAGTGGTGCGAAGCGGTCGGCGGCGCCGGCGAGCACGGTATCGTCCGAGTCCGTGTTGGAGGAAGAGAACAGGCAGCTCAAGGCCCAGATCCTTCAAGCTCGAGACTGAGCGGGAGATCCTGCGGAGGGCCGCGAAATATTTCGCGGGCGAGACGTCTTGGTGAGCAGCCACTTCCAATTCGTTGACGACCACTGTGACACCTTTTCGGTGAAGTGGCTGTGCCAGATCCTCGAGGTCTCCCGCTCGGGTTTCTATCGGTGGCGGGCCTCCGGACCGGCCCGGGCCGCCCGCGCCCGCGCCGACGAGGAGCTGGCGGCGCGGATCCGCGTCATCCATGCCGACTCCGACGGCACCTACGGGGCACCGCGAGTGACCGCTGAACTGCGCGATGCCGGGATCGAGGTCAATCACCAACGGGTCGAGCGGGTGATGCGCGAGCAAGGGATCGTCGGGGTGCATCTGCGCAAACCGGTCCGCACCACTATCCCCGCCCCGGATGCGGCGGCGGTGCCGGACCTGATCCGCCGGGATTTCACCGCGAGCGCATCGAACACCAAATACGTAGGCGACATTCCCCCAAGCACTACGTGCAGGGAGGTACCCCCACCTACCTCCCTGTCGGTGACGCTGAGTTTCTGTATCTGGTGACGGTGATGGACCTGGGCTCGCGACGGTTGGCGGGCTGGTCGATCGCCGATCACATGCGTACCGAGTTGGTCGCCGATGCGTTGCGGGCGGCCGCGGCCTGCCGCGGCGCTGCCGGTCTCGAGGGGTCAATTTTCCACTCCGACAACGGGGCCCAGTATGCGTCGGCCGAGTTCGCCGACCTGTGTCGTGAGTTGGGGGTGACGGCATCGCGGGGCGCGGTCGGGACGTCGGCGGACAACGCGGCCGCCGAGTCGCTGAACGCGACGTTGAAACGGGAGACGCTGCAGGGCCGGAGGAACAGTGCGGGTGAGGCATGCGCCGCGGTCTTCCGTTGGATCACGCGATACAACACCAGAAGGAGGCATTCGAGCCTGGGCCAGATCAGCCCGATCGAGTTCGAACGGCGATCGGCTACCCTGGCCACCGCTGCATAAAAATGGGTGTCCACATCTCGGGGGGAACGCCCCTGAAGACCTCCCCCCGAGGACGGCTCCGATGGGCCATACACCCTTATCCTCTACGCAGCACCGTTTCTGGAAGCTCTTCCTACATCAAGCTCCTTTCAACGTTCGTGACACACACGGATCCAGGCTTAGTTCATAGCGCTTCTCGCCCGGATCTCGTGGGCGGTCGCCGATCGGGCGGGTATCGGTATCCATCGAATGGGCGAGTAGCAGCGCTCGAACACCGATTCTTCCTCTGTCAGTGATCCCTTGTTTTTTCGTGCGTCCCATACTGCGGTGCCGCGGTGATCAGTCCTGCAACCGCGGCCATGCGGTGACGGCTGCGGGGACGTTCGCGTCGGCGCTGAGAGTGAACTTCGGCGTGCGCCGCTCCAGGAATGCGGCCACTCCCTCGGCGAAATCGGCGGAGTCGATGAGCTCGCCAAGTACCTGCGATTCCAGCCTGTGGGCGGCCCAGGGGCTACCCGACTCGAAGGTTCCCCACAGCATTTGTTTGGCGGCCGCGAACGCCACCGGTGCAACGTTCTCGCCGATCTCCGCAGCGACCGCATACGCGACGTCGAGCAGGTCATCGTCGGGACACACCCGCGAGACCAGGCCGCCGGCCAACGCCTCCGCCGAACCGAACAGTCGGGCTGTGGCTATCCATTCCATCGCCCGTGACATGCCGACCAGCCGTGGCAAGAACCAGGTCGAGGCAGCTTCGGGCGTTAGGCAACGCCGGGTGAATACGAAACCGAATCGCGCATTTTCGGATGCGATTCTAATATCCATCGGCAGCGTCAGCGTGGAGCCGATACCGATTGCCGGACCGTTGATTGCTCCGATCACCGGTTTGCGCATCGCGGCGATACGAAGTGATGCGTATCCGCCACCGTCCCGCGGGCTACCGTCGTCGAAGAATTCGCCGTCGTATTGTTTCTTGTCGAACTCTCCAGCATCGGGGTCGAGGTCGGCCCCCGCGCAGAATGCTCGCCCGCTTCCCGTAACGACCACGGCGCGAACCGAGTCGTCACTGTCTGCGAGGTCGCACGCGGCGACCAGTTCCCGCGCCATCGTATAGGTGAAGGCGTTGAGCTTCTCGGGTCGATGCAAAGTGATGGTCGCCGTCCCATCGGCGACGGCGTATTCGATTTCGGTGTAGTGCATGGCTTGATGTCTCCCTTCGGCTGCTGTTTCAGATGTGACCGTCAAGGTCACTCCACCAGCAGTAGAACCCATTCGGCTACGCAGGCCGGCTTGGCGCCGCCGTCGATCTCGACGGTTGCGGTGATGGTGATCTGGGTTCCAGCAGGGGTCGGTGTGACCGCCGTCAACTCGGCTCCGGCGCGGACCTTGTCGCCCACCTTCACCACCGAGGGAAAGCGAACCTTGTTGCAGCCATAGTTGACTACCATCTTCAACCCGTCGACACGCCAGATCTGCTCGGCGAGCACGGGCAGCAGCGACAGGGTCAGGAACCCGTGCGCGATCGGTGCACCGAACGGCCCCGCGGCGGCGGCGTCAGGATCGACGTGGATCCACTGGTGATCACCGGTCGCATCCGCGAACAGATCGATCTGCTTCTGGGTGACCGGGAACCAGTCACTTACACCCAGATGAGTTCCGATCGCCTTCTCGAATTCGGTGATTCCGTTGAAAATTCGCATCCTTTTCGTTCCTGTCCTATCAGACGGTCGGGCCGCCGGCGACATACAGCACCTGGCCTGAGATGAATCCGGCGCCTTCGCCGGCGAGGAATGCCACCGCGTTCGCGATGTCGTCGGGCTTACCCGCGCGTCCGACGGGAATTCCCTTCACCACCGCGTCACGGAAGTCCTCGAACGACACGCCCATACGCGCGGCCGTCGACGCGGTCATTTCGGTTTCGATGAACCCCGGTGCGATCGCGTTCACCGTGATGCCGAACTTGCCCAGCTCGATCGCGAGTGTCTTGGTGAATCCCTGTAGTCCGGCCTTCGCGGCGGAATAGTTGGCCTGGCCGCGATTGCCGAGCGCCGAGGTGCTGGACAGGTTGATGATCCTGCCCCACTTGGCGGACGTCATGTATGTCTGCACGGCGCGGCTCATGAGGAAGGACCCGCGCAGGTGCACATTCATCACCGCATCCCAATCGCCTGCGGTCATCTTGAAGAGCATGTTGTCGCGAATGATTCCGGCGTTGTTCACCAACACCTCGGGTGCACCGAGTTCAGCGGTGACCCGCTGCACCGCGGCATTGACGCCGTCCTCGTCGGAGACATCGGCGCCGACCGCGAGCGCGGTTCCTCCCGCTCCTTCGATCTCGGCGGCGACCGTCTTGCAGACGGCCTCATCCAGGTCCAGAACGGCGACGGCGAATCCCTCGGCGGCCAAGCGCTTCGCGGTAGCCGCCCCGATGCCACGCGCGGCTCCGGTGACGATGGCCACCCGAACGGTGTCAGTACTCATTTCATTGCTCCTGATGGTTGGGGTTGGTGCGTATCGCACCGAACGATTAACTTGAGTGGGTGATGCTGCGAGGCAGCTGCGCTCTCGATCGATGCTCGGTCAGGCGCGCCAGAGATGTGACCCCGGTCGTGTCATCGTGATAGACGGGACCACGACCGAACTGCTCAATCGGGTCAGCGATATCACCACTTCGGCCACATCACGGGGATCGATCATGACCTCGGGCGACACCTTGTCGGCCAGGGAAGCGGTCATATCGGTGGCAACATAGCCGGGACAGACCGACGTCGCAGAGATTCCGGCCTCCGACTCTTCGGCATTCAATGTCTCACACAGCGACGTCAGCGCCGCTTTGGTGGCGCCGTACGCCGAGTTCAGGGGCTCTCCCACGATTCCCGTCATCGATGACACCGCAATAATCTTCGCGGTTCTTCGCACGGACACAGCGGCGGTCTTCCGCAGGAGCGGCAGCGTTTGCTGTGCCAGCACGTAGGCTGCGCGGACATTGATCGCGAACATCTTGTCGAAACGGCGTACCGGGAATTCCGCGAACGGGCCGATCGAGCCCATCCCCGCGTTCAGCACCAGCGCGTCGAGCCGGTCGAAGGTCGCGCTGTGCGCATCGGCCACCCGGATCACGTCGTCCTCGTTCGCCATGTCCGCAGGGACCTGAACGATTGTGGAGCCGTATTCCTCAACGAGTTCCCGCGCGAGCGCATCGAGCGATGCCGCCGAACGGGCGCACAGCGTCAGATTCCAGCCCTCGGCGGCAAGGCGCTGGGCGATGAGGGCACCGATTCCGCGCGACGCGCCGGTGACGATGGCGGCACGGGTGCCGGTTTCCGGGCTCATCGCGGTGCCATTCGGATGGCACCATCGAGCCGGATCGTTTCACCGTTCAACATGGCATTGGTGATGATGTGTTCGACCAGGGCGGCGTACTCGGTGGGATCACCGAGTCGGGAGGGGTGCGGAATCTGAGCTTCCAGAGACGCCCGGGCTTCCTCGGACAGACCACCGAGTATGGGTGTCGCGAACATGCCCGGCGCGATTGTCATGACCCGGATGAGCGAGCCGGCCAGATCCCGCGCGATCGGGAGCGTCATACCGACGATGCCGCCCTTGGAGGCGGAGTAGGACGCCTGTCCGATCTGGCCGTCGTAGGCGGCGACCGAGGCGGTGTTCACGATGACCCCACGCTCCCCTGCCTCGGGTTCGGTGGCGGCCATGGCTGTTGCGGCGAGCCGGATGACATTGAAGGTACCGATCAGGTTCACCTCCAGCACCCGGGTGAATCGGTCCAGCTCCAGCGGGCCGGTTCGGCCGAGCGTGCGAGCCGGGTCGCCGATTCCGGCGGCATTGACCACCACCCGGAGCGGTCCGAGCTCGGTCGCGGCGGCGACCGCGTCCTCGACCTGGTCCGGGTCGCGGACGTCGGCGGGCCGGAAGATAGCCGCGGCACCGAGCTGTTCGGCGCGCTCCCATCCTGCCGAAGTGGGTAGATCGAGGATGGCGACGCGCGCCCCGGCGCTGATCAGCCGTTCGACGGCGGCACGCCCCAGGCCGGACGCTCCGCCAGTGACGAGCGCAGCGGATCCAGCTAATTGCATGAGTTCTCCTTTGTTCCGACGAGTTGTCCTCGTCCGGTGCGGCCCAGTTCCGTGCGGGCGGCCCGAACAGCGAGGAGCTCGCTGTTTCGGAAACCGGGCCACGGCCGCGCAGTGTCGACGACGTCGGCGTCGAAACCGAGGTGATTGGTCATCGTCGCCCCCTCGCTCATTGGGAGACTGCTTCGTGTCGACCGTGTCCACCGGCGGTCGGTCTGTCTTCCGTCGCCGCAGCCGGTCCCGGGATCAACCGGCGCAGCTCACCCTTGAGCACCTTGCCGGACGGATTACGTGGCAGGGTATCGACGAACACGACCCGTCGGGGGCGCCGGAAGCCGGCTATCCGCGGGCGCAGCCAGGTGATCAACGTCGCCTCATTCACCTGCGCCGCTTTCCGGGGTACGACGATTGCCGTCACGGCTTCGCCCCATGTCCGGTCGGGGACACCGATCACGGCGACCTCGGCGACCTGCGGGTGGGTGACGAGCACCCGCTCCACGTCGGCGGGGTAGACGTTCTCTCCCCCGGTGATGATCATGTCCTTGAGCCGGTCGGTGATGAAGAGGTATCCCGCGTTATCGAGGCGGCCCACGTCGCCGGTGCGCAGCCAGCCTTCCGCGTTTCGTAGTTCGGCTGTCTCCTCTGGACGCCGCCAGTACCCCTTGCTGCATTGGGCCGAGCGAACCCAGATTTCCCCGTCCCGACCTGCGGGCAGCTGCAGTTCGGTCGAGGGATCTCGAATTTCGACCTCTACCCACGGGTACGGTTTTCCGACGGAAGCCAGCAGTTCACCGCGGTGGTCGTCGGGGTCCAGTTGGGCTATCGCGCCGCAGGTTTCGGTCAGTCCGAACACTTGAATCAACGGCACATCGAAGCAGTCCCGAACGCGATGCAGTAGTGGCAGTGAGATCGGGGATGCACCGTAGACGATCGAGCGCAGCGCCGAGAAGTCCGCTTCTCCGGCGCCGGGGACATCGACCATCATCTGCAGCATCGCCGGTGCGACCAGCACATTCGTGATCTTCAGCCGTCCGAGATCCGCGACCAGGGCCGGCGCATCGAAATCAGGAACGAGAACGCACTGTGCCCCACGGAACAGCGCGACGAACGCCCACGCCGATCCGCCCATATGGAACAGCGGCATGACGACGGACACCACCGAATCGGAGTCGACCCGCCAGCGCGCGGCCGCCTGGAACAGATGGGCGAGGTTGCTATTGGTGATCACCACCGCCTTGGGCAGTCCAGTGGTGCCCGATGTGTAGAACTGAATGAAGGCGTCGTCCGGACCGCTGACGACGCCTGGGTCGACCGAGTCTTCGGCATCACGCCACGCCTCGTAGTCCTCGCCGATCGTCAACCGAGTCACATCGGGCGGTGCCGCGTCCATGAACTCCCTGTCGGTCAACACAATTCGGGTGTCGGCGTCCGAGACCAGTTCTGCGAGATCCGCTGTGGTCAGTCGCCAATTCAGCGGCGCCAGCACCGCCCCGATCTTGGCGCACCCGAACAGGATCTCGAAGAACTCCGGCCAGTTGCGACCGAGGTATCCGACACGCTGACCGCCGGTGACGCCCGACTGTAACAGCGCACGGCCGACCCGACTGGCCCGGGCGTCCAGCTCGGCGAAGGCGATGATCGAATCCCGGTAGCGGAGCGCGATGCTGTCCGGATGAGTGCGAGCGAGATCGCGGATGATCTGGACCGGGTGGAAGTCGTCCGGTGCTCTCACGACCGGATTCCTTTCTGCGCGTGCCATGTCTTGGGTCACCTCAGCACGACAGTCGCAGTGCCCGCGATGGCGCGGCGTCCGTCCGCATCAGCCCATACGGCGCAGTCAACGAATCGGCCGGCGCCCTCCTCCCTCACCGCGGTCACCTCACCTCCGACGAGGACATCGTCGCCGGCGAAGACGTTGGCGCGGAATGAACAGGATACGCGCCGCAGGGCGCCACGCGAGCCTGCCCATTCGGTGAGCAGATCCAGCACGTAGGCCATTGTCGCGCCTCCCTGGTTGATCTCACGGTCGCCGAGGCCGGCGCGTGCGACCGCGTCGAGGTCGAAATGAATCGGATTCGAATCCCGCAGCACGAGCGCGACCATCTTGATGTGATCCGCACTCACCGCGGTGATTCGGCGCTCGGGCAGTCGAGTTCCGACACGGACATTCTCGGTGACAGTCACTGCTTTCCTCCGCGTTTGAATAGGTAGACGCTGGTCACCGCGCCCGCGTAACCGCCGGAGTCGTCGAGAATCTCGATACGCACGTCCATATTGTCGAGTCGGGAACCATCACGACTCGTCCGTGACCCGGTCGCGGCAACGACCGCGTCCACGCGGTAGCGCCCGCCGATGCGCAGCGGTGTCTGCTGGTCGATCTCGCAGTTCCCGAACAGGAGCGTATCGTCCTCGGACTTGCCAGCCAGCTCGCACAGCTCGTCAACGCTGATACCCAAGCAGCGCAACGAGATCACAACAAACCACATCGGATGGGCGATGCCGGGTTCGGCCTGAGGCGCGCGGACGGCGTGCTGCAGGATCGTGTTCTCGTGCGGCTCGATCACGATCTCGCCGCCCCGAAGCCGTGTTCCCTCGAGCTTGTGTAGCTCGTCGGTTGTCACTGTCATTGTTTGCCGCTCCTCAGTACGATCTCGGCAGCCCGAGCGTGTGTTGCGCGATGTGGTTGAGCACCATTTGCGTCGACACCGGCGCCACCTGTTGCAGCCGCACGATGCCCCACAGATCCGCGAGCCCGTACTCGTGGGACATGCCATTGCCGCCATGCATTTGGATCGCGGTATCCAGTGCCTTGTAGCCGGCGCGCGAGGCCAGGAACTTAGCCATATTCGCGGTCTCGCCCGCCGACAGGCCCGCATCGAACTCAGCGGCGGCTCGCCAGACCATCGCGGCAGCGCCGGTCAGCTCGATGGCCGCCTCGGCGAGCGGGTGCTGGACACCCTGATATGTGCCGACCGGGACACCCCAGACGTTGCGTTCGTTGACGTAGCCGACGGCCTTGTTGATCGCGTAGCGTCCGACTCCGAGGCAGATGACGGCGCTGAGCACCCGCTCCGGGTTCAGTCCGTCGAACAACGCAGAGAGCCCGTTGTCGACTTCACCGACGACAGCCTCAGCGGGCAGCCGGACGTCGTCGAAGAACATTGTGAACTGACGTTCGGGAGCCCCGAGTGCCGTCGAGATGAGCTGGCGACTGAGCCCCCGGGTATCGGGATCATCGACGACGAACAAGGTGAGCCGGCCCCGCCCCGTGACTTCGTCGGTGCCGGTGCGCGCCACCAGCAGGAAGTGGTCACAGTGGTCGACCCCCGAGATGTAGTACTTGGTGCCGCGGACGATCCAGTCGTCACCGTCGCGCTTGGCCCAGGTGGACACGTTGTGCGAGTTCGAACCGGCGTCCGGCTCCGTCAGGGCGAACACGAATTTTTCTTCGCCGCTGGCGATTCCGGGAAGGTAGCGGCGTTTCTGATCCTCGGTGCCGTGTCGGGGCAGCACGCTGCCGGCAATTCCCTGAGACAGGACCATCGCCAGTTCGGGGCAGCCGCCTGCGGACAGCTCTTCGAGCACGATGGCGAGCTCGGTCAGTCCCGCGCCGCCGCCCCCGTATTCCTCGGGGATGCTGATCCCCAGGTATCCGCCGCGGCCCAGTTGTTCCCACAGCTCGGCCATGGGTTCGCCGGTCGCCGCCTTGGCTTGATAGTACTCGTGACCGAACTTGCCGACGATCTGGGCGACGGTAGTACGTAGCTCTTTTTCCTCGTCACTAGGCCGCAAGGGCAGGCAGAGGTTGTGGGTGGTCATCGGTTTCAGTTCCTTCCAGTTTCCGTGGACACACGCGGAGGGCCGCGTCACCGGTTGCGGTAGTGAGGGGTGCGCTTCTCCATGAAGGCGCGCGGACCCTCCTTTGCGTCGTCGTTGCGCACGACCCGTTCGTTGAGTGCGAATTCCAGTGCAAATCGCGGTTCGTTGCCGTGCGCGCGCACCGCGATCTCCTTGGCGGCACGAACCGCGACCGGACCGTTCGTCGCCATTCGCGTCGCCACTTCAATCGCGCGCGGTAATGCTTGACCTCTCGGGACGACTTCATTCACCAGTCCGCATGCCGCGTCTCGATGCGCGTCGATGTGGTCGCCGGTCAACAGCAGCTGCCTCGCCATCGCCCACGGCACCTGCTGTGGTAGCCGCACATGGGTGCCACCCCCGGGAACCAAGCCCCAACGGACCTCCGGCACACCGAACACCGCGTGGTCCGCGGCAATGCGGATGTCGGTTCCGAGCAGGATTTCCAGCCCGCCCCCCCACAGATGCCGTTGACAGCGGCGATCACCGGCTTGAAGACGTCGGAGAAGTACCGTTTCGATGGATCCGGGATGAGAATATCTAGTTCGCCCCTGGTGAGCCGGGGAATCAGCTCACCGAGGTCACCGCCGGCGCTGAACGCCTTTTCGCCCGCACCGGTCACGATCACAACATGCACGGCCTCGTCGCGCCGGGCCGCATCCGCCGCTTCGGCTAGACGACGGGCCATGAGGACCGTGAACGCATTGTGCGCGCGAGGCCGGTTCAAGGTGATCACCGCGAGCGGACCGTCGACCGAATAGCTGAGGTCCCCATCCGTTACCGCGGTCCCCGTTTGAATAACTGCTCCGTTTTCACTGGCCGGCACCGGCCCCACCTCCTCCTCTGCCACCACCAACGTAGCTGCGCTGAACCGACATTCGATGTCGCATCCTGGAACATTCGCGTGGCCCGAGAATGCCTTCGTGAACAGGTCGATGCCGAGAGCACGGACCTTGCGATACAGCGTCGACCGGGCGATACCGACGTGTCGGCACGGTTCTCGTACCCCGCCCTGGTTCACCCATCGCAGCGATCGTCGTCGCCTTGACAGCTCGAGGCCGCTGGGTGGGCCCCGTTACCGCCGTCGAGGTCGTCGGCGGGCCGAGTCACCAGCACCGAACCGGGCGTCGCGGCGGTCAGCATGTCGTCCAGTCGCGACAGGCACCGCTCGGCGCCTTCCGCAGAGTCCTCGAGGCCATAGATCCCCTGCACTGGGCATCACCAGCCATCTCGTGCGGTCGCCGGCGTACCGGTGCCCGGTTCACCGGTGATCGGCACCAACCGGTTGCCCTCGTGGTCGTCGAGTGGACGTGCTCGTACTCGTACTCGTTCTGCCACACGACCACGGTGACCGGTGCCGTCGTCGACACCGCCACCGGGCGGCGCGTGGACCACGACAGGCAGATCGGACTGAAGGTACCGATGGCCGTCGCGTTGACCGATACCGAGGGGCGATGTTGTTCCGGTCGAGCCACCGACGGAGCTGCTCGTCGGAGGCATCCGCCAGAGGAGAAGGGTGGGGTCCCGATCAGTCATGGGGAGCCCGAAATATCGACTTTCCGGCGTCGGCCTACTCTGCTCGAGCACTTGGTGACGATGCAGGCCAGCTGATCGTGGAGGTAGATCCCGGACTCGGCCCCAGCGGTGTGGGCGTGGCGAGGGTCTCCTCAGACTCGGGCGCCGAGCGGACTAATTCTAATTTGCGGGGTATCGATCATCCCGGGATGGACCGAATGGACTCGGGAATATCGTCGACGGCGGGTTATTGCGATGGTGTCGACATCCGAATGCCATTCGCCGACACGAGCGTCGAGGCCGTCCATGGCGGGTTGCAAGGATGAGGGTTTGCGAAACGAGGAGGGCGCTCGGCCAGCTTTCGGCCGAGCGCCCTCCTCGTCATTACGATGGTGGCGTCACCATGCTGCTCGTGCCCGGTCGGTCACGCTACTACGCATCTGCTCGGTCCCGAGGGCGGCCCTGTAGCGGAGCGGCCAGTCCGCACTAGAAGATCGTGTAGCCGCCGTCGACGACGATCTCGTTGCCGGTGTGGAAGGTCAACGAGGGGTCCGCGAGAAACGCTGCGACTTCGTAGAACTCTTCGGGAGCGGCCCAACGGCGCGCCGGTGTGCGCGCCGTGGTCACCTGCATGAACCGGTCGTCCGCCTGCAGATCGGTGTTCATTGCCGTTCTGGTCCAGCCCGGAATCAGTACGTTGCACCGGACCTGGTGGCGGGCCAGTTCCACCGCAAGGGTGCGCGCAAGTCCGATCAGGCCGGTCTTACTGGTGGCGTAGGCGGCCTGGCCGACTCCGCCGTAACGACTGATCGTCGACGAGACGACGATGATCGAACCGCCCGTGCCCTGCTCGACAAACCGCCGCGCTGCGGCACGGCCACAAAGGAAACCGCCGTCGAGATTGGTGCGCAAGACCCGATGCCAAGTGTCGAGGGACATCTCGGTGATCGGTGCAGCCTCGGCGATACCCGCATTTGCCACCAAACAGTCGAGCGGACCGAGCTCCTCGACGGTTCTGTCCATCGCAGCCTCCACGGACAGTTCGTCCGCGATATCACACTGCACCGCTGTAGCTTTCACGCCGAGAGCACGAATTTCGTCGACTACCGAAGCACTCCGATCGACGTTGCGGGCCCACACGGCGACATCGGCGCCTGCGCGCGCCAGGCCCACCGCCATGGCGTGGCCGATACCGCTGTTGCCCCCGGTGACGACGGCCGTACGACCGGCCAGTTTGCCCTCGCTCATCAATGTGCCTTCACCGTGGGAGTCGGGATGCGCACCAGTTCGGCGAGAGCCTCACGGTGACGCTCGGGCGTGCCCAGGGCGATCGCACTGCTCTTGGCCCGCTTGAGGTACAGATGGGCTGGATGCTCCCAGGTGAACCCGATTCCGCCGTGCAATTGCACGCATTCCTCGGCAACCTGTTGGGCGATGACCGAACAGTGTGCCTGCGCCAGCGCCGCCGCCACTGCCAGATCCGGTGAACCGGTCGCGGCGCACTCGGCCGCGTAGCGGGCCACCGCCCGCGCCTGCGTGAGCAGTACCCACAAATCCGCAAGTCGATGTTTGACCGCCTGATAGGAGCCCACGATGCGGCCGAACTGGCGGCGCATCTGCACGTAATCGACCGCCATCTCGAAGCAGCGCTCGGCCATTCCCAACTGCTCCGAGGCCAGCAGTACCGCACCGATCCGCAGCGCCACGCCCACCGCCGCGGGGACATGCACACCCTGCGCGAGAAGGTCCCCCTCCGCACCGTCGAACACCAGGTCCACCAGCGGACGCGTCATATCCAGCGACACCACCTCGGTGCGCCGTAGTCCGGCCGCATCGGCTGCAACCCGATAGACGGCGTCGCCCGCGGGGACGAGGAAGATATCGGCGGCCGCGGCGTCGGCGACCGAGGTGACGCTGCCGTACAGCTTACCGTCCCGGGTCTGCACACCGGCCGGCGAATCGTCCGGCGCGGTGCTGAACGGGAGCGCCACCGCCGCGACGAGCGCGCCGCTCGCCGCAGCACCGACCAGGTCGGACTGGTTGAGCTCGAGCAGTAACGCCGGCGCGATACCGGCGGAACCGAGAAAGGGAACCGGCGCGACAGCCCGTCCGAGTTCTTCGGCGACGACCGCGGCTTCGCGCCAGCTCGCACCCGCGCCACCGGCGTCCTCCGGCACAGCCAATGCAGCACACCCGATCTCGACCGTCAGAACTTTCCACAGTTCCAGGTCCGTCGTCGTGTCCGTTTCGGTGCGGGCCAGCACGGTGTCCCAGGGGCTGCGCTTGTCGAGCAGGGACCGGACGCTGGCCCGCAAGTCCTCCTCGATCTCCGAGTAGAGCAGATCGCCGGTCGGCGGCGTCGGGTTCGTGCTGTCGGTCATCGCGGCAGATCCTTCCAGGGAATGGCCTTGTCGGCCCGAGGCTCGGCGGGCAGTGCGAGCACTCGCTCGGCGATGATGTTGCGCATGATCTCCGAGGTTCCGCCCTCGATCGAGTTGCCCTTCGCACGCAGGAATCGCCAGCCGGCCGGGCTCTGGGAATGAGCCAGGATGACGGGTCGTCGGGCGGTGTAATCGGTGTACCGAAGGCCCTCCGCACCCAGAAGTTCCAGTTCCAGGGACGAGATCTGCTGATTCAGCCGAGAATGGGTCAGCTTCGCCCCAGAACCTTCTGGGCCCGGCAAGCCCGCTGCCTGCTGCTGGCGCAACCTTTCTGCGGTCAACCGGGCCGCTTCGGATTCCACCCATAGCCGGACAACCTGGTCGTGCACACCGGCTCGACGTAGTTCCGGGCGGGTCCGCCAGACCTTGACCAACTCTCCGATCGCGCCGCTTTCCCGCGGGATCGTGCCCGCACCGATCGCGACGCGCTCGTTCATCAACGTGTGACTGGCGACCGCCCAACCCTGGCCGATCGCACCGAGCAGCTGGTCACCAGCAATGCGGACATTGTCGAGATAGACCTCGTTGAACTCGCTTTCGCCGGTGATCTGCCGCAACGGCCGGACGTCAACTCCGGGGTCGTGCATGTCGCATATGAAGAACGACAGTCCCTGGTGCTTCGGCTCCTCCGGGTCGGTCCGGGCGAGCAGGATCGCCCAGTCGGCCTGGTGGGCGAGCGAGGTCCAGACCTTCTGACCGTTGACAACCCAGCCATCGCCGTCGCGTTTCGCGCTCGTGCCCACATTGGCCAGGTCGGACCCCGCCCCCGGCTCACTGAAGAGCTGGCACCACGGTTCTTCACCGGTCCACAGCGGGCGAAGCCACCGCTGCTGCTGCTGCGGCGTACCGAAGCGCAGAATGGTCGGCGCGGCGAGATTGAGGCCGATGAAGTTCAGTTCCGGCCGGTTGTGGGGTGCTCCGGCTTCCATAAACAGCGTGTCGACCTCGGGCTGCAGACTCGGATCCAGTCCGAGTCCGCCCAGGCCTTCCGGGTAGTGCACCCAGGCGAGCCCGGCATCGAAGCGAGCCCGCAGGAATTCCTTCCGGTCCGTTGTGACCGGGTCGTGCGCGCGCAGGAATTCGCGCACACGTGCGGCGAGTCCTTGAGCGTGGGAAGCGCTACTTGTGCTCACGAGTCCTCTTTCCTCCAGAAACCGTTCAGATCGGCGCAAAATGCGAGATGTCGAGGATCTGGCCGGTGCGTTCCTCCGCCCACATGGCCCGCACCCGGGTGCCCGGCGGTAGTTGCGCACGAATGGTGTTCGGATCCGACAGGTCGACACCGCGCACGTAGTGCATGAGCATGGTGCTCGCGCCGTCGAGCCGAATGCCGGCGATGGCGTACGGCGGGGTGGGACCCCCGCGGAAGCTCTGCCAGGCCACGGTGAATGCTTCGACGGTCCCTTCGGGTGGCAGTTCGAGCCACTCATCGGTACGGACGAAGCAGGACTCACAGTAGGCCTGCGGTGGGACGAACACCCGCGAACAGTCCGGGCAGCGGTTGGCCAGGATCTTCTTCTCCGTCAGTCCCGCCATGAAGCGGCCCCAGGTCGCGCCCAGGTGGATATCGTAGTTCAAGTCCCAATGGACCCGCTGCGTCGTGATGCTCACGAGCGCTCCTGTCTCTCGAGGATGGCAAGGTTCTCGAATTGGAAGAAGGTGCCCCCCGTGCCGTGCGCGAGACCGCGTCGCGCTCCGGGCACCTGCATTTCCTCCGGCGCGTCGCCCATGAGTTGTAGGGCGATGTAGACGTAGGGCGCCAGCTCGCCGGCCACTCCGGCATTGGTGCACAGCGGTCCGCCCGAAAGGTTGACCGGGAGGTCTCCATCAACGCCCGTCGCACCGGACCGGAGCAGGTCGACGCCGCTCCCCGGTTGGGCGAATCCGAGCGCTTCCAACTGCATGGGCTGCATCGGCGCATAGGGTGAGAAGAGTTCGATGACGTCGATCTCGTCGCGGGGATTTCGAATGTTGGCGGTCTGATAGACCTTGTGCGCCAGGATCGCGAGGTTCTCCATGGCGGCGAAGTCGTTCTTGCCGCCCCCCAGGTAGGGGTCACTGGATGTCGCCATTGCGCGGATGAGCACCGGGGTAGGCCGCAGCTCGTTGGTGCTCTCCTCGTTGGTCACGAGCAGTGCGTTGGCCGATGTGGAGACCGGGCAGACCATCGCCATCGTCATCGGATACGACAACGGTTTCGCGTCAACCACCTCCTCGGCGGTGAGCGTATTCCGCAGATGCGCGTACGGATTGCGTGAGGCGTGTTCGTGGGCCTGGACGACGCTCACCGCGAAATCCTCGACGGTTGTCCCGTATCGCTGCTGGTAGGCGCTCGGGTAGAACGCGCCCATATGGTAGGCGCCCATGCCCAGTGGCTGTTCGACGATCATGGGCGAGTTGGTGTTGATCGCCGACTGCAGGTCCTCGGCACCGAAGAACGTCGGGCCACCGACGCACAGCACCCTCCGCCGGTCGCCGGACCGGACCTGGCGTGCGGCGACCTGCATGAGGTTGCCGCCGGTGGTGCCGCCGGTGTTGAGGATCGACACGGGCAGGTCGGTTCCCAGGCCGAGCCTGCGGACTACGTGCTTGGCGCCGAGGACGGTGCCCTCGAAGCCGTCGATATTGCCGATCACGATGCCGTCCAGCGAGGATGGCGAGGCGCCGGAATGCTCGAGCGCCGACCATACGGCCTCCTGCACGAGCTCGAGTGAGGACTTCTCCTGCTTGCGCGGCGATGTGGCGCGGGTAAGACCTACGCCCGCGATGAATGCCTGTGTGGCCATCACACCTCCTCGACGACGAGGACGGTCGCGGTTTCTGCGACGGGTCCGGTGAGCAGATCGGTGGAGTGCGAGACGGCTCGTCCGCCGTGCTCTTCCAGCCATGACACCGCTTCGAGGAACCGAAGTGCGCCATTGGCGACACCCGGGTAAGCGCTACTTGCGCCACCCGACGGTGATATCTCGGCATTGCTCTTGGCCAGGCCGAGCGCGTCGAGTGTCGGAGCGAGCAGAGCCGGGGTCGCGGCGGTGAGCTCGACCGCCTGCACCTGATCGACTGGCTGGTCCAATCCGGCGCGTTCGTAGGCCTCCTGCGCGGCCCGTCGAGCGGGGGCCGCGGGATCGTCGAGCCAGTGGCCGCCGGCGGTGGTGTCACCGGTCGCCTGGCCCCATCCGGTGAGCACGGCACGCGGATGCCGCGCCCGGCGCGCACGCGCCAGCGATCCCAGCACGACTGCGATGGCGCCCGTGCACTCGGCTGGCAGCATGAGTTCACGCAGCACACCGTTCACCGGTGCGGACGACTGCACGTCGGCAGCGCTGACCGGTGTCGTCCGGGCCGCTCGGGCGCGGCGGGCCCCCCGAGTGATCGCCGCGGAAGTGATCGCCGCGAGCTGCTCCTCGGTCAGCTCGCCGGAGTCGACGACATATCCGGCGTGCAGCCCGAACATCGTCTCCGCGGTGAGCCCGACCGGTCGATCGAAGTGGGGTTCGAAGCCGAGGTTTGAGATTTGCTGCAGGAACTGCCGCCGATCCGGCGCCGACACCTCAGGGTTGTACACGCCCACGGCGAGCGCCAGATCCGCGTCGCCCGCCGCGATCGTCTGCGCGGCGGCGATGATAGCCTGCCCGGCGTCGCCCTCCAGGCGATACGACTGGGACAAGTAGCCACCGGCGGCGGCATTGGTGAGGCCGCTCGAGATGCTGCGCCCGTCGTAGACATCCAGCGAGGCGGTCACCGAGAGCCCGAGTTCGTGCTTTCGGATCCCTGCCTCCTGCAGGGCATTGGACACGGCGTCGAATACCAATTCGTCGAGAACCGCATCGCTTTCGGAGACCAGCGGAGTCGCGGCGATGCCGAGGACCGGGATCGGGTCGCGTACGGCTGGGGACGGGTTGAGTCCAGTCATATCGCCTCCTGAGGACAATAGGTCTTGATTATCTTGGGCATCAGAGTCTTTCGATGATCGTCGCGTTGGCCAGGCCGCCGCCCTCGCACATGGTCTGCAGGCCGTACCGCGCACCGGTGGCCTCGAGGTGGTTCACCAGGGTGGCCAGCAGGCGCACGCCGGACGCACCGAGTGCGTGTCCGAGGGCGATGGCGCCGCCACGCGGGTTGAGCTTGTCCGGGTCGGCCTGGAATTCGTGCTGCCACGCCAGCGGCACGGGGGCGAACGCCTCGTTGACTTCGTATGCGTCGATGTCGCCGATCGACAACCCGGCACGTTCCAGGACCTTGTGCGTCGCGGGGATCACGCCGGTCAGCATGATCAGGGGATCGTCTCCGGCGACAGCGAATTCGTGGAAGCGCGCCCGGGGACGCAGGCCCAGTTGCGCCGCCCGCTCCTCGCTCATGATCAGTGCGGCCGAGGCACCGTCGGTGAGCGGCGACGAATTGCCCGGTGTGATACTCCAATTGATCTCGGAGAACCGTTCGGCGAGGGTCTCGTCGGCGAACGACGGCTTCAACCCGGCCAGGCCCTCTGCGGTGGTGTTCGCCCGCAGCGTCTGGTCGGTAGCGTGCATCTGCCCGCCTACCGTGATCGGGACAATCTCGTTCGCGAACCCGCCCGCCGCGGCGATCGCCGCCGCACGCTGGTGCGAGCGTGCCGAGTAGACGTCGAGGCTTTCCCGGTCGAGCTTCCACCGACCGGCGATCAGCTCGGCCGCCACACCCTGATTGACCAGCCCGTCGGGATACCGATCCGTCAACGGTTCAACCGGGTCTTGCCCGATCGAGCTGGTACCCATCGGCAGTCGACTCATCGACTCGACGCCGCAGGCCACCACGATGTCATAAGCACCTGCCATGACGCCCTGCGCCGCGAAGTGCACCGCCTGCTGACTGGAACCGCACTGCCGGTCGACCGTGGTCCCCGGAACCGACTCCGGCCATCCCGCGGCGAGCACGGCACTGCGCGCGATGTTGTTCGTCTGTTCGCCGACCTGCTGCACGCAACCCGCGATCACATCGTCGATCTGTGCCGGGTCGATATCCGTGCGGGCCAATAGCGCCTGTAGCGTGTCGGCGAGGAGCCGGACCGGGTGCACACCCGAGAGTGCTCCCCCCGGCTTACCCCGACCTGACGCTGTACGGACAACGTCGACGATGACTGCCGACCTCATGTGGCCACCTCTCCCAGATATCGGATTCGACGGACCCGGGCCGATCGTGGAATCCGACAGCCCGACATCCGGTCCTTCGAATCTAGGACGAATCGACCGCCGCGACATGTCGCAAGGTGCTACAGGAGAAACCGGCACACTGCCTGCGGTCCGGCCGCCGGATGTGGGGATGCTGCACGCTCGACCACCCGTTCGGAAGACGCCCTGAACTCTCGGTGAGCAAGGTTTTCGGGTGGGCTCGCGCCTTCGTGCCTCGGCCGGCAACTGGACTTACGGGCCGCGCTGGACTGCGGGCGGACATGCCGACTCCGCATTGCGGAGAAGGAATGGCAGCTCGACTGCGAGCTTCTGCGGGGAGGCCGGTTCCGGCCGTCGCTCGACCACGTCGGCATCGGCGACTTCACCAAGGAGGTGAACTGACGACCCGCGGCCGGGATTTTCATCTCCGTCCATCGCGCCGAGTTCGGTGTTCGGCGCTGTGCCGCGTACTGGTACCTCCCGTATCGTTATCAGCGGCACCCCGGCCACGTCGGTCGTGCGAGCCGACCGCTACGTCGAGCCGGCGCAGGCGCTGGCTGAGATCCGGCCGATTCCTACCGAGCACCGCGGACCCCGTGCGGCGCGTGTGTGCCGCACTGCGCGTCCGGGGCGATCAACTGACGGCGGGTGACTCGGCTGATGCAGGTCCATGGGGGTCGTGGGCCGGCATCCGCGGCGCATTACACGCACTACCGCTGATCAAACGGCGCCGGCAATACCGAGCCTGGTGTGCCGCGACTTCACCGCCGAAGCCGTAGAGATTCCATGGTGTGGGGCATCAGGTCAGGCCGGTGGGTTTCGTCGTGGTACCGGGCGACGGCGGTCGAGGGCCCGGGACGGCCCACCGAGTTCCGGCCAGGTTCCTCCCGAACGTACATGCCGAACTCGGTTTCACCATGCTCGATCGCCGATGCCGATGGCGGCGGACCTACTCCATACTGCGCCCGCCAGCGGGAACACCGCACCGCCGTGCCGAATGGCCGGACGATTGCCGGAACGGGTGATCCCAGCTGCTGGTCCGCCTCACCGGTTCAGCGGTGGGGGTCAAAGTGCCTTGAGTTCCTCGGTCACTGTTCCGACCGACTTCTTGGCGTCGCCGAACAGCATCGATGTGTGGTCGGCGTAGAACAGCGGATTGTCGATGCCCGCGAAGCCACTGTTCATCGAGCGTTTGAGCACGATCACCGATTTGGCTTGGTCGACGTTGAGCACGGGCATGCCGTAGATGGGGCTGGAGGCGTCTTCGCGGGCGGACGGGTTGGTGACATCGTTGGCGCCGATCACCAGGGCGACGTCGGTGCGGTTGAATTCGCCGTTGACGTCGTCCATTTCCTTGAGTGCGTCGTAGGAGACCTCGGCCTCTGCCAGCAGCACGTTCATGTGGCCGGGCATACGGCCGGCGACCGGGTGGATGGCGTATTTGACTTCCACCCCCTTGGCCTCCAGCAAAGCGGCCATCTCCTTGACCGCGTGCTGCGCTTGCGCGACCGCCATGCCGTAGCCGGGGACGACGATTACCTGGTTGGCATACGCCATCTGGATTGCGGCGTCCGCGGCGGAGGTCGCCTTGGCCTGCTTCTGGTCGCTGCCGGCGCCGCCGACGGCCGCACCGCCGCCGCCGAAGCCACCGGCGACGATGGCCGGGATGGATCGGTTCATCGCCTTGGCCATCAGGTTGGTCAGGATCGTGCCGGATGCCCCGACGATCATGCCCGCGACGATCATCGCAGTGTTATTCAGCGCCAGACCGGCAGCTGCGGCGGACAGCCCGGTCAGCGCGTTGAGCAGCGAGATGACCACCGGCATGTCCGCGCCGCCGATCGGCAGCACGACCATCAGGCCGAGGACACCGGCGGCGATCAGCAGCAGCACCATCCACCACCAGGGCGCACCACCGTCGGCGGCGCCGACACCGATCACCACCGCGGCCGCGGCCGCGACGATCAGCAGCAGCATGTTCAGCGGCTGCTGCATCTTTCCGACCCCGATCGGTTTGCCGGGAAGGATCTCCTGCAGCTTGCCGAACGCGATCAGCGAGCCCCAGAACGAGACCGAACCGACGATCGCGGCGAACAAGGATCCGGCGATGATGTGCACGGTTGGCTCCTCACCGTGCTCGAACGCGGAAAATCCTGTGGTGTCGAGGAATTCCGCCCACGCGATCAATGCGACTGTGCCGCCGCCGACGCCGTTGAACGCGGCCACCAGTTGCGGCATCGCGGTCATTTTCGTGTAGCGCGCGGGTGGCACGCCCAGCACGACACCCAGCGCCAGCCCGCCGATGATCAGGACCCAGTTACTGGTCTCGCGGACCGCAATGAAGGTCGCGATCACGGCGATGCCCATACCGATCGCGGCGATCCAGTTTCCGCGCACCGCGGTCCTCGGCCCGGTCAAACCCATCAGGCCGTGTATGAACAGGGAAAAGGCGATGATATAGAGGATGTTGACGAAATAGTCCATGGCCTACTCCCTTACCTTCCCCGACGCGTCAGCCGCGACCGGCTTCTTGTCTTTGAACATCCCGAGCATGCGGTCAGTGACCACGAAACCACCGACCACGTTCAGGGTTCCGAAAACCAACGCGACGAACAGAATGACCTGGACGCCGATCGAGGGGGTTTCCATCTTGCCCAGCGTGACCAGAGCGCCGAGCACGACGATGCCGTGAATGGCGTTGGTGCCGGACATCAGCGGGGTGTGCAACGTGTTGGGGACTTTGGAGATCACGGCGAAACCAACGAACCCGGACAGCACCAGAATCGCGATGTTCGCAAGCAGTTCGGTGTACATCAGGCTTTCCTCTCACGGGTGACGCAGGAGTCGGCGAGCACCGGGTCGCCGAAGTCGGGTGCAAGCTTGCCGTCGACCAACATCAACTCCAGCAGGGCCGCGATGTTCTTGGAGTACAGCTCCGAGGCGTGCTCGGGCATGGTCGCGGGCAGGTTCAACGGCGAGGTGATGGTCACGTCGTGCTTGACAACGGTCTGGCCGGGCTCGGTCAATTCGCAGTTGCCGCCGGTCTCCCCGGCCAGGTCCACGATCACGCTGCCGGGTTTCATGCCCTCCACCGCCGCGGCCGTCACCAACCGCGGCGCAGGGCGTCCCGGCACCAGCGCGGTAGTGATCACCACGTCGAAGCCCGTGATTGCATCCTCGAGCGCCTGCTGCTGGGTGGCCTTCTCCTCGTCGGTGAGCTCGCGCGCGTAGCCACCCTCACCGACCGCGTCGATGCCGAGGTCGAGCCATTGCGCACCCACCGATCGCACCTGGTCGGCTACCTCCGGGCGCACGTCGTATCCGGTGGCCCGACCGCCCAGACGCTTTGCCGTCGCCAGGGCTTGCAATCCGGCCACACCCACACCCAGCACCAGCACCGTCGCGGGCTTTACCGTGCCCGCCGCCGTCGTCAGCATGGGGAAGAATCGGGTCGATTCCGACGCGGCGAGTAGGACGGCCTTGTAACCGGCGACATTGGCCTGCGAGGACAGTGCGTCCATGACCTGCGCGCGGGAGATCCGTGGAATCGACTCCACCGCAAAGGCTTGCACGCCCGCCGAGCGCAATGCATCGACCTTGTTGTCGTCGCTCCGGGGAGCCAGGAAACCGATGAGAGTCTGCCCCGACAGCATTCTGCTGATCTCGGCGTCGCTTGGAGGCGCAACCTTGAGCACTACGTCGGCCGTCCACGGATCCCCGATCACGGCGCCGGCTTTCGTATATGTCGAATCCGGAAGCGAAGCTCCGAGGCCGGCTCCGGACTCCACGATCACGTGCACTCCCCGCTCGACCAAGCTCGGGATCAGTTTGGGCACCAGGGCCACCCGACGCTCCCCGCGACCTGTCTCACGGACGACACCGATTCGCGTCCGGCTGTCGCCGGGGTCGACATTCTGCGCTGTCTCCACTCCTGGGTCCTTACTCGTAATCACGGCCCGATGCGTCATCGCGGGCCGTTCAGCTCGTGCGTTGGCAGTTGGGCCCGATACTTCAGGACCGCGGCTGCGGTGGTTGTAGCGAAATGAAGCGGTCTCGACGGCACCTGCCTGGTCGAGGTGCAACCACCACGCCCGCGCGATCGGTTGACGGCCACGATCGCTGGTTGTCAGCTCGTATGTCGCTGTCCGCAGCGCCGCGAGTAGCCGGCCGCGGGGTTCGCGAAAGAATTCGGACGGCTGCGGCGGAAGAGATCTCGGCCATAAGCTCATCGGTGGTGCCGGCGACCGTGTCGAGGTTGTGGCCGGAGTTGATCGGCAGTTCCCGGTCGATACGCGGCAGGACGACTGTCTCGCTGATTGACCGGGGCTCCCGGTTCACGCAGTGTGGCGCTGGAGCGGACTGCGTGGCGGGGTTCGTAAGGATTGAACGCTCTCGGCTACTCGAGGCCCTCGGATCGTCCCGGCCGCGGAGGTGATCTGGGCATTGGTTGAAGCCGAGCGTTCGAGCCCGAGAACAGGGTTCGTGCCAACCAAGGAGGGCACTCCGCGGGGCGCGTCATCAGCCCCAATTTCGTGGGGTAGCGGATGCCGTCGCAACTTAGGACAGGTGGTGGGTCGGAGAATCCGTAGATTTGCGTTCGAGAGAAACGGTTCATCGGCCTGTTGGCCGATCGACCATCATCAAGATTCTTCGAAGAGTGAGGACTGAAATCGAAATGAGTTCACATCAATTTGACGGCAAGGTTGCCATCGTCACCGGGGCCGGCGCAGGAATGGGACGCGCACATGCCCGACTTCTGGCCTCGCTCGGGGCGTCCGTGGTCGTCAACGACGTCGGCGACGC
>NZ_WXYH01000049.1:0-16831 GCF_009872365.1 Rhodococcus sp. T7 | reverse complement strand
CGGCGGGCAGTTGGCCGCCCACCTCCCCCACCCCGACGGGGGCCGGGGGGGGGGGGTGGGGGCGGCCGGGGCTGCGGCGGGGCCCGGGGGGGGGGGGGCCGCGCGGACCCCCGCCCGGCCGGCGGGGGGTCGGGGCGTCGTCACCGTCGTCCGAGGCGCGCGGCACTCGCCGCGCCCCGCCGGCGGTCTGGCGTGGCGTGACATCGAGGGCGACGGCAGATATCTCGTGTGGGGCGACACCGCGGTGGCGGTGGAACCGGGCACGTCGTGGGACCTTCTCGACGCCGTCACCCGGCTGACCGGACGGATCGCGGCCGGTCATCCCGTCTGAGCCCCGCACCCCCTCCTGCGCTGCGGTGTCGGCGATCGCCGCTACCGTATACAGCGGAAGTAGGTGACTCGTGGCCGACCCGGACGGAGCAGACATGCAGGACTTCGATCTGGATTCGAGCGTGAACCGCGACTGGGCGGAGTTCCAGCGGCGCCTCGCGGACTATCTGGCGGCGATGCAGGACGAGGACCTTCTGGTGCTCGAATCGGGATTCGAGGAACTCGACGAATCCCAGGGGCTGATGCCGTGCATCCAGTTCGTCGTGTGGGACGGCGACACGGTGCGCTGCGAGGTGCCGTCGAACCACTACCTGCACCCCGACCGCGCGCTGACCGAGGCCGAGCAGACGTACCTCACCGAGCTGGGCTGGAACCGTCCGACCCGCGGCCCGGAAGACGAACCGGACGACGGCTCTCCCGCGTTCTACGTGGACAAGAAACTGTCGTGGTCGGATCAGCTGGCCGCGATGGCGGTGGCCGCGTTCCGCGACGTCTGGGGTATCACGCATCCCGCGTTCCTGAGTACCGAGACGTCGAGCACCGATCCCGAGGCGACGTTCGACCCGATTGCGGTGCGGCCGCCGCTGGTCGCGCAACTCGACCCCGCGGCCGCCGTGGTCCCACGGGACGTCGAGCACCTGCACGAGCTGATCACGCTCTCGCTGGTGCCGATGCTCGGGCTGCTGCCCGAACGCGACCCCGACGGCGACGTCCCGATCCGGATGGGCAACACCATCCTGTTCGTCGGGCCGCTCGCCGACACCGTCGACGTGCAACTGTTTGCACCGCTGGTGCACGACATCAGCGACCGCACCCGGGCGGCCGAGGTCACCGCCGACCTCAACCGCACCTGGTCGCGGATCAAGTTCGTGCTGGTCGACGACCGGTTGTCGGCGTTCCTGGAGGTGTCGGGCAACCCGTTCGTCCCCCAGCACCTCACGGACAGCTGCAAGTCGTTCGCCGATTTCCTGCGCACCGTCGACAGCGACTTCGCGGCGCGGTTCGGCGGCGAACTGTTCTTCAACCGGGACTCCGGACCCGACGAGGAAAACGAAACGGCGTCGGCACCCCACACCGAGAACGGGACGTCGACGACCGATCTGCCGAAGGAACTCCAGACGCTGTTCCATCTCGATCCCGGGTGCGGTGGCGACACCGACCCCGCCGTCGTCGCCGACGTGTGCGGTCACGACCGCGACCGGATCCTCGCCCTTCTCGACACCGGCACCGCGTGGCTGTCCCGGTTACGGGACACGGACGACGCGTCGGTGGAGCACTGGGAGCGCGTCGTCCGCACCCTGCGCAACGCCCTCCGGACCGTCGTACTGCCGCCGCCGGAGAACGCCCCCGACACCAAGCCGCGGCCCGAGCAGATGGGACTGTTCAACAACCCCGAGGAGCAGACGCTGTTCGACGATCCGTCGTCCCAGTAGCCGACCTTTCGACGATCGGTCCGGGTTTCCCGGGATGTGGCGTACTGTCGGCTCCATCGGAGCCGTCCAGGTTCCGCATTCAGGGATGGTCCATGGCTGACAAATCGCCCCGCAATTCCATGTCGAAGAAGTCCGGCAAGTCGCTGAAGGAGAAGCGCGCCGAGAAGAAGATGAAGTCGACCGGACAGAGCGACCCAGAAAAGCGCTGACGCCTGTGCGCCTTTCTGGTAGCGGCAGCAACCACAAAGGCGCACAAGGCCGTCAGGCCACGCCTCCGCGCTCCGCACCCGTGAGTGGTTGACTAGTCCAGGGAATCGTCGAGCGCGCACAAGCACCCCGACTCGGGCAGCTCGGTTTCGCGCTCGGCTGAGGCTCCTGAAGCGCGGTGGTGCCGCCACTTCGCAACAATCGCATCCGTAACCCACACAAATGCGCACAGGCGCACACTGAAAGCGTGCATACCGGTGGTCTGCCCACCACAGCCAGTGGTCGAGCAGACGCCGAAGGAGTCACGATGAATCTGAAAACGAGTGCGGCGCGTGCCCTGGTCGCCGGTGTGCTGGGTTTCACCACACTGGGACTCGGCGCCGGTCCGGCCAATGCTGATCCGTGGCCACCGCCGATACCCGGCATCTCGGTACCCGACTTGGGCCCACCGCCAGGACAACCGGCGAAGCAGCCATTCTTCCCACCGCCGGGACAGTTGGGCCAGCTACCGTTCTTCCCACCGCCGGGACAGTTGGGCCAGCTACCGTTCTTCCCACCGCCGGGACAGTTGGGCCAACTACCGTTCGTGCCGCCGCCCGGGCTCTGGGACAAGCCGTGGAAATGGGTTCGTTGACGAGCCACTTCGGGAACTGGACACATTAACCGGGGTCCGCTGTATCCGCAAGGCGCCCATCGTTGTTCTCAAATATGACGTCGGGGTCGATGGTCGGGCTGGGTTCGGCGAAGTGAGTCGCCATGTGCCCGTCAGTCCTGCGCGCCGAGCCGCCACAGCGACGTCACTTCCCGCTTGCGGGCGGCGTGCAACGCATCCGAGCGGTCGGCGACCTTGCCGTGCCGGGGCGCCACGTCCCGCCGTCCGAGGACGATGAGGCCGGCGTCGTCGATCAGGGTCAGCAATTCGTCGCGGGTCCGCAGTCCGAGGTGCTCGGCGATGTCGGACAGGATGAGCCAGCCCTCTCCCCCGGGTTCGAGGTGCTCGGCCAGGCCGGCGAGGAATCCGCGGAGCATCCGGCTGTCCGGGTCGTAGATCGCGTATTCGATGGGCGAGGTGGGCCGGGCCGGGATCCACGGCGGGTTGCACACGACCAGCGGCGCCCGGCCGTCGGGGAACAGGTCCGTTTCCACCACCTGCACCCGATCGGCGTAGCCGAGCCGGTCCAGATTCGCCCGCGCGCAGGCCAGCGCGTTCGCGTCGAGTTCGGTCGCGATCACCTTCTCGACGCCGCGGTGCGCGAGGACGGCCGCCAGCACACCGGTGCCGGTGCCGATGTCGAACGCTTTCGCGAGCGACGGGAGCGGGGTGTCGGCAACCAGGTCGACGTATTCGCCGCGAATCGGTGAGAACACGCCGTAGCCGGGATGGATGCGCGCGCCGAGGGCGGGGATCTCGACGCCCTTCTTCTGCCACTCGTGGGCGCCGATCGCGCCGAGCAGATCCCGCAGCGTGGTGACCGTCGGCTGGTCCGTCGGCCCGTACGCCGCGAGCACCGCCTGCCGCACGTCGGGGGCGCGGCGCAACGGAACGGTCTGGTCGGCGTCGAACGGCACCAGCAGCATCCCGAGGATGCCCGCCCGCCGCGACTGCGTCTGCCGGTGCAGATGAAACGCGGTGGCCGGGTCCGTGGACGTCTTGCGGGCCTTGCGGTCGGTGCGGGCGGCGACGGCCGTGCCGAGCTGGCGGGCGTTGTGGAAATCACCGCGCCACAGCAGCGCCGTCCCCTCGCACGCCAGTCGGTAGGCCTCGTCGGCGGTCATCGAGTCGTCGGCGACCCTGATCTTCTTCGGGGGCGCCGCCCCGCTGGTGGACCGCCACACCGCCGAATGCTCGGTGCCGTCCTCGGTCCAGCGGACGAACTCGGTTTCCATGAGGGAGAGCCTAGGCGCTTCGCGCCCGTGCGCCTTTCTGGTTGTGGGAGCAACCAAAAAGGCGCACGAGCGCGAAGCGCCTACTTCGCTGCCGCGATCCGGGCCTCGGCGACGGCGTCGGCTGCGGCGCCGGCGAGGATGCCGTCCCGCTTCGCGACGTCGAGGATCTGCACGACGGTGGCGAAGATCTTCTCGACCTGCGCGCGGACGTCGTCGGCGGACGTTCCGAGCCGCTCACCGGCGACCTGGATGAGCCCACCGCCGTTGGCGACGTAGTCGGGGACCCACGTGATGCCGCGGTCACCGAGGTCGTGCTCGACGATCGGGTGGGCGAGCTGGTTGTTCGCGGCCCCGCAGATCACCTGGGCGGTGATCGCGGCGACGGACTCGTCGGTGAGGGTGGCGCCCATCGCGCAGGGTGCGTAGACGTCGAGTTCCTGGTCGATGACGCTGGACGCGATCTTGACGTCGGGGAAGTCGGTGGCCACGCGGTCGAGTGCGGCGGCGTTGACGTCGGTGGCGACCACCGAGGCGCCGTCGGCGAGCAGCAGCTTGATCAGCTGGTAGCCGACCTTCCCGACGCCCTCGACCCCGACGACGCGGCCGGCGAGGCTCGCGGTGCCCCACTTCTCCTGGGCGCCGGCGCGCATGCCCTGGAACACGCCGAGGGCGGTCATCGGGGCGCTGTCGCCGGACCCGCCTGCGGCGGTGTTGCGTCCGACGACGTAGTCGGTGGCGCGGCCCATCACGTCGAGGTCGTCGGAGTTGGTGCCCACGTCACCGGCGGTGATGTACCGCCCGCCGAGCGTCTGCACGAAGCGGGCGTACGCCTCGAGCAGCGCCTCCGACTTGGCGGTGGCGGGGTCGCCGATGATGACGGCCTTGCCGCCACCGAGGTCGACTCCGGCGATCGCCGACTTGTAGGTCATCCCCCGCGACAGCCGCAGGACGTCCTTGAGCGCGGCGGCCTCGTCGGCGTAGGGGTAGAAGCGGGTGCCGCCGAGCGCCGGTCCGAGGGTGGTGTCGTGGATCGCGACGATCGCCTTGAGTCCGGTGGCGGGGTCCTGGAAGAACGTCACCTGCTCGTGCGCGGTGTCGGTGGGGAAATCGGTCCGTTCGAACACTCCGGCGTTCTGGAGCGGTGCGGTGGCGTGACGTTCCGCGGTGAGAGTCATGTCTTCTCAGGACCTTTCCGAAAGGGTGGCGATGGTGATGGTGGAGGTGTCGACGCCGAGTTCGGCGAGACGCTGGAGGTAGACGGTGACGTTGCGCAGCTTGACGTCCTCGTAGCCCCGGACGAGGTCGGGAGTCGCGGCGATCAGCGTGGCGGTGTCGTAGGTGTCGGCGGTGAGGTCGGCGATCAGGCCGGCGACGGTGGCTTCGTAGTGCGCGAGCAGTTGACGCTCGAGACGACGGACCTTGGCGTAGCCGAACGGGTCGAACGCGGTGCCGCGCAGGAACTTCGCCTTGGCGAGGGTCTTGAGCGCGACGTGCGAGCGGGGGCCGAATCCGATCTTGGTCTTGCGACCCATGGCCTTGAGGACCGGCGGGTGCAGCTTGTAGGTGAGCTTGCCCGCGCCGGGGACCTCGCCTGCGGCGGCGTCGAGGAACGCCTGGTCGGTGAGCATCCGGGCCACTTCGTACTCGTCCTTGTACGCGGTGAGCTTGTGCAGCCCGGCGGCGACGGCCTCGCTGAACTCGGTCCGGTCGCCCAGTGCGCGCTCGGCGTCCCACGCCTGCTGCACCAGGGCGATGTAGCGGGCGGCGACGCGGTCACCCTGGAAGGCGACGAGGTTCGCGGCCCGGCGTTCGGTGAGCTCGCGGGTCGCGCCGTCGAGGGTGGACCCGGCGAACAGGTGGGCCGGGACGACGGTGTCGCTGCGCTGCGGCACGGCGGCGGAACTGGTGGCGGCGAGGAACGCGGCCCGGTCGGCGACGGCGACGCGTCCCCAGTGGAATGCGGCCTTGTTGGACTCGACGGCGACACCGTTGATCTCGAGGGCTTCCTCGATGAACCGGGCGGGGACGGGCAGCCCGCCTGCCTGGTAGGCGGCGCCGACCAGCAGGAAGTTGGCGGCGGCGGTGCTGCCGAACAGTGCGGTGGCGGCGGCGAGCCCGTCGATCGCGGTGAGTTCGCGGGCCGAGACGTCGAGACGCTCGAGCAGCTTGTCCTCGTCGGGGTAGCGGACGGCGGGGTCGTAGACCATGTCGCCGGTCGGGGTCTGGCTCGTCGACGCGACGGTGATGGTGCGGTCGGAGCTGCCGAACCCGGCGTACTTGGCGTCGGCGGCGGTCAGCAGGTCGAACGCGAGGACGCAGTCGGCGGTGGCGGGGCTGATCCGGTTGGACGGTGCCGAGCTTCCCGACCGCGTCTTCTGGTCGCTGAGCCGCAGGTGCGACGTGACGGGTCCGGCCTTCTGGCTGAGGCCGGTCTGGTCGAGTCCCTCGACGTGCAGCCCGGCGCGCAGCGCGGCCATGCCCAGCACCTGGTTGACCGTGACGATGCCGGTACCACCGACGCCGGCCATGAACAGGTTGTGGGTTCCGGTCCACACGGCGGGATCGGGGTCGCCGACCTCCGGCGGAACCGGGATCTCGCGCAGCGTCTTCGGCGCGCCTTCCTCGGGCAGTTCGACCGTCACGAACGACGGGCAGTCGCCCTCGAGGCAGGAGTAGTCGGTGTTGCAGCTGGTCTGGTCGATCTTGGTCTTGCGGCCGAACTCGGTGTCGACGGGCTGCACGGACAGGCAGTTCGACTTGACGCCGCAGTCGCCGCAGCCCTCGCAGACGGCCTCGTTGATGACGACGCGGGTGCGGCGGGCGGGCAGCTTGCCGCGCTTGCGCTTGCGGCGGGCCTCGGCGGCGCACTGCTGGTCGAAGATGAGGACGGTGACGCCTTCGATGTCGCGCAGGACGCGCTGGGCCTCGTCGAGCCGGGTGCGGTCCCACAGCAGCGTGTTGGCGGCGAAGTGGGCGCCCTTGTGCCGCTTGGGGTCCTCGGCGCAGACGATGATCTGCTTGACGCCCTCGGACGCCAGCTTGTGGGTCAGCTGCGGCACGGTCAGCCCGGCCTCGGCGTCCTGGGCGCCGGTCATCGCGACCGCGGAGTTGTACAGCACCTTGTACGTGATGTTGACGCCGGCCGCGACGCACGCCTGCACGGCGAGCTGGCCGGAGTGGAAGTAGGTGCCGTCGCCGACGTTCTGGAACATGTGCTTGACGTCGCTGAACGGGGCCTGCCCGATCCACTGCGCGCCCTCGCCGCCCATCTGGGTGAGCATCGTGACGGCGCTGTCGGTGCGGCCGGACATCGTGACGAGGGTGTGGCAGCCGATGCCGCCGCCCGCGATCGATCCCTCGGGCACCGCGGTGGAGCGGTTGTGCGGGCAACCGGAGCAGAAGTACGGGGTGCGCGACGTCGGGAGGACGGTCAGTTCGAGGCGCGGCGGCGGGGCCGGGGTCAGCGCGACCCGGTCCTTCAGGACGCGTCGCAGCGGTCCGGTGAGCCGGGCGGCGGTCAGTTCACCGTCGACGGGGATCAGGTTCTTGCCCGGCGTGTTCTTCTTGCCCAGCACGGCGGGTGCGCTGGCGCCGCCGTAGAGGATGTCCTTGAGCTGGGACTCGACGAACGGCATCTTCTCCTCGACGACGAGGACCTGCTCGACGCCGTCGGCGAGTTCGCGAACCTTGTCGGCGCCCAGCGGGTAGGGCATGCCGACCCGGAGGATGCGGATGCCGGCGTCCTCGAGCTGGGAGTCGCCGAGTCCGAGGTCGAGCAGGGCCTGGCGCAGCGAGTCGTACGCGGTGCCGACGGCGGCGATGCCCAGCCACGCGGTGCGCGGGTTGACCTCGATCGCGTCGATGTCGTTGGCGGCGTTGAACGCCTCGACCATCGCCCAGCGCGGTCCGTAGAGGTCGGCCTCGGCGTAGACGCTGTCGGGCGGGGACGCGAGCACGCGCTGCCGGTACGACCACGGCTTGCCGTTCCACTCGATCTCGGGGAGCACGATGTCGAGGCCGGCGAAGTCGCGGTCGAGGGTCCACAGGCCGTCGGCGACGTCGGCGACGATCTTCATGCCCGACCAGCAGCCGGAGATCCGCGACAGCGCCACCCCGTAGAGGCCGAACGTGATGACCTCTTCGGCGTTGCGCGGGAAGAACACGGGCATGCCCATCGCGGCCATGGACCGTTCGCTGGCGCAGGGGATGGTGGAGGACTTGGCGTTGGGGTCGTCGCCCACGAGGACGAGGACGCCGCCGCGGGCGTTGGCGCCGTACATCGCGGCGTGCCGGATGGAGTCGCTGGCGCGGTCGAGGCCGGGACCCTTGCCGTACCAGACGCCGACGACGCCGTCGTGGGTGCGCTCGCCCTGCGGGAGGTCCACCTGGCTGCCCCAGACGGACGTCGCGGCGAGTTCCTCGTTCATGCCGGGCACGAACTTCACGTCGTGGTCGGTGCTCAGCGTGGGGATGGCGGCGATGGTGCGGTCGAGGCCGGCGAGGGGGCTGCCCTGGTAGCCGGAGACGAACGTTGCGACGTTCAGGCCCGCGCGGCGGTCGCGTTCGTGCTGCTCCACCAGCTGGCGGGCAATGGCCTGGACACCGGTCATCAACACCGGACCGGAGTCGGCCCGGTATCGGTCGGCGAGATCAAAGGATGCTGCACTGGTGCGAGCGTCGTCTAGCTGAGTCATTGCGATTCCCGATCCGTCGCGTTGAGCATTTCGTGAGCTTGATCCTGTATCTGCTCTATGATTTGGTCAACGCAAATCGGATCAACTGATCACTTCACACAACAGGTGACGGTGGTCACTTCCCGGAGGTACCCAAAGTGCTCAGCATCGACAAGCTCGACGTGCAGTTGCTCGGACTGCTCGGCCAGGACTCACGCATGAGCGTGGCCGAACTCGCCAACTCGCTGGGCGTCGCCCGCAACACCGTCCAGTCCCGGATGAAGCGCATGGAGACCAGCGGCCTGCTCACCGGCTTCCGCCCCAACCTCGACCTCGCCGAGGTCGGCATTCCCATCCAGGCGTTCGTCGGGCTGGAACTCGAACAGGGCAAGCTGACCGCCGTCGGCAACCGGCTCGTCGACCTGCCGGAGGTCATCGAGATCCACGCGACCACGGGCCGGGAGGACCTGCTGGTGCGGGTGGCCACGTCCACGCACGCGGAGCTGCAGAAGTTGCTGGAGAAGATCGCGAACCTGCCCGGCATCACGCATTCGACGACGACCATCGCGCTGACGAGTCCGCTGCCGTACCGGATTCAGCCGCTGCTCGAGCACCTCACCGACGACTCCGGGTGGGGCCGGTCGACGGCACTGCCCCGTTCACACCGCTAGGACCGGTGCAGTAGTTTCAGACCATGAGTGAGAGTCAGGGACGAATCGCGTTCATCCAGGCCACGTGGCACCGCAACATCGTCGACCGCGCACGCGACGGCTTCACCGACGAGGTGACCACGCTGGGCTATTCGAAGGACGACCTGGACTTCTTCGAGGTGCCGGGCGCGTTCGAGATCCCGCTGCACGCACGCCGCCTCGCCCTCACGGGGCGTTACGACGCCGTCGTCGCGGCCGCGCTCGTCGTGGACGGCGGCATCTACCGGCACGAGTTCGTCGCGACCGCGGTGATCGACGGCCTCATGCGGGTGCAACTCGACACCGATGTGCCGGTGTTCTCGGTTGTGCTTACCCCGCACCACTTCCACGAGCACGACGAGCACCTCACCTACTTCGGCGAGCACTTCGTCAAGAAGGGCGCCGAGGCCGCACGGGCCTGCGTCGCCACCGTCACATCGCTGAAGTCGCTGCCGACCGCGAACTGACCCGCCTCCCGAATCCACAACGAAAACACCACCGCCGGTATTTACCGACGGTGGTGTTCTCGCATTTGCGGAGTCGAACTATCTGCGCGACGCGCCCCGGCGCTGGACGAAGAGGAGCCAGAACACCGGTGCGCCGACGACGGCGAGGATGGTCGCGAAGACCCGGAGCCCGACGTTCCCTTCGCCGAAGGGGGCGATCATGAGGACGATCGTGCAGAGGACGGCGCCGAGGAGTTGCCAGTGCGCGCCGAAGAAGCCCGCGACCATCGCCCATGCGTTGCGGGCGACGATGCGCGCCGGCGACTCGGGCTCGGGTGGGGGCGGCGGGGACGGGGCCACCGCAACCGTCGAGTTACGCGCGGCGGTCACCAGTTTCGGGGCGTGGGCACCGAGCGGCGGGGTTTCACCGTCGGGTTCGCACCGGAACAGGGCGATGCCCACGGCGTCCGCGTAGTCGACGGCCTCGTCCGTGTATCCGGGGCCGGAGAAGTACAGGAGTTTCCGGGCGTGGCTGGTTCCGCGGGTGCCGTAGAGGTTCTCGAGATCCGATTTGCCTGCGCTGCCGCCGCGCCACTTCACCTGCGCGTACGCGCGCGACGAGTAGACGTCGATGCCGCCGTCCGTGCCGCCGAGTAGCGCTGTCGCGTCGCCGTAACCGAGCTTCTGCATCTGCTCGGCGGCATTGATTTCAGCTTCAGCCGCCGTGCGTATGCGTGCCATGCCTCACTCCCCCAGATCGAACCAGTCTTTCCTCTCGAAGGTACCCGCAGATCCGGCCAAACCAGCTATCCGCCGGTGAACGTCACACAGTCGTCGTCGGATTGCAACGCACTGCAACCCTTCCCGGCCGCGTGGCGGCGTCGTACCGTTCGGCCCATCAGCACGTTCACAACGAGGTGAGGGCGGATCCATGAGAGCAGCACGGTTCCACGGACGACGCGACATCCGGATCGACGACATCCCCGAACCGGAATTGCGGCCCGGCGCCGTGAAACTCCGGGTCGGGTGGTGCGGCATCTGCGGCACCGACCTGCACGAGTACCTGGAGGGCCCGATCTTCATCTCCCCGCCGGGGCATCCGCATCCGCTGTCGCACGAGAACGCGCCGGTGACGATGGGCCACGAGTTCTCCGGGACGGTGGAGGAGGTCGGTGAGGGCGTCACCGATATCGCGGTGGGCGACAACGTGGTGGTTGAGCCGTACTTCGTGTGCAACGAGTGCGCGTCCTGCAAAGCGGGCAACTATCACCTGTGCACGAAGATGGGGTTCATCGGATTGGCCGGTGGCGGAGGCGGACTCAGCGAGAAGGTGGTGGTCGACCGCCGGTGGGTGCACAAGATCGGCGACATCCCGCTCGACGAGGCGGCCCTCATCGAACCGCTCAGCGTCGCGCATCATGCGGTCGTCCGCAGCGGGGCCGAGGCCGGCGACGTCGCACTGGTCGGCGGTGCCGGGCCGATCGGACTCCTGGTCGCCGCGGTCCTGAAGGGTCTGGGTGTCACCACGATCGTCACCGAACTCAGCGACGCCCGGAAGCAGAAGGCGCTGTCCAGCGGGGTCGCCGATCACGTCGTCGACCCGTCGTCGGAGGACGTGAAGGCCCGGGTGCTCGAGTTGACCGGCGGCGTCGGCGCCGATCTCGGGTTCGAGTGCGCGGGGGTGAACGCCGTCCTCGACACCATCCTCGACGCCGTCCGCCCCGCGGCCGTGGTGGTGAACGTGTCGATCTGGGGCAAGCCCGCGACGGTCGACATGCAGAAACTCGTCCTCAAGGAGATCGACCTGCGCGGCACCATCGCCTACGTCCGCGACCACGAGGCGGTGATCGAGATGGTCCGCAGCGGGGTGATCGACCTGGCCCCGTTCATCACGGGCCGGATCGAACTCGACAACCTGGTCTCCGAGGGGCTGACCACGTTGATCGAGCACAACGACACGGCGGTGAAGATCCTGGTCCGGGCGTGACCGTCAGTCGGGTTCGTCGGTCGACGGGGTCACCGCCCTGGCCTTGAGCGCCAGCCACAGTTCCATGCGGTCGTCGGCCTGGTCGAGGTTCCGCCCGGTCAGCGCCGCGATCTTGTCGATCCGGTTCCGGACGGTGTTGCGGTGCACGGAGAGGGCGGCCGCCGCGGGGTCCCATGCCCCGTTGGCGCGCAGCCATTCCTCGAGGGTTCTCTGGAGTTCGACGCGTTCGCGCGGCTCGAGCTGATCGAGGGGTGCTAGGACGGCGGTGGAGAAGCCGCTGAGCACGTCGGCCGAGCCGAGGCGCAGCAGCAACTGGACAGTCTCCCCTTCCTTGGCGTCGACGGCCCGGCCGAGTCGCGCACTGACGGCGACGAGCGATCGCGCCTGCATGGCCGACACCGCCAGCGCGTCGACGGGAACCAGTGCGCCGATCCCGATCGCGCATCCCTCGGCGACGCCGGACAGTCGTTCCGCGAGCCCGGCGGACTCGGGATGCGCGATCTCGATGTCCGAATTGCGCTGCCTCAGGACGGAATCCGGAAGGGCAGAACCGATCCGGGCGGTCAGGTCGGCCACCGCCTCGGGAGTGGAGCGCACCACGGCGATCTGCAGCGGGTCCCGCGACAGCCCGATGCCGGCAGCGATCTGATGTGCGCGCTCCCGCCGGAGGCCGGGCCGGAGCAGTTGCGCCAGCGCCGCCGCCCGCCGCTGGCGCTCCGGTTCGCCCGCCACGTGCCGGCGTTCGAGTTCGAGCGACAGCAGCGAGACGAGAACATTCGACGCGTGACGTAGCGCGCTGTCGGCCGACCGTTCGAGCACCACGAAGGCGAGCGGGTTCTCGATGCGCACGGGGTGCAGTTCGAGTTCCCCCCTGCCGGCGCCGCCGAACGCGGTCCAGCCCTTCGCGCGGGTGGTGTAGCGACCGACCTGATACCGGGCGTCCTCCAGGAACGCCGCATCGACGCCGTCGGAGAGCTGGACGACCCCGCCGGACGCGTCGAGCACCGCGCAGAGTGAGCCGCTGACGGAACGCCACGTGCCGAGCAGTCCGCTCAGCGGCGACGGTCCGGCCGCGACCGCGGTGAGCTGATAGCTGAGTTCGATGGCGTCCTCGAGCGCGCGCTTCTCCTCCTCGGCGATCCGGGAGAAGATCCACTTGGTGATGGCGATGAACGGCACCGAGTCGGGGGCGATGAGCAGCGGGACGCCGAATTTCCGCGCCGCCGCGACGAGCGGCGCCGGTGGCGCCTGATAGGGCAGCCCGTGGCCCAGGCCGAGACACAGTGCGGCGACCCCACCCGCGACGCAGTCCCGCACGTAGTCCCGGCACCCGGACTCGGTGGTCGGGAGCATGAGGCCGACGGTCATCAGCAACTCGCCGCCCTGCAGCCAGTCCCGCGGCCGCGTCAACTCGGAGACGTGGGCCGCGGTGATGGGGTTGTTCACCCCCGCCGTCCCGCTCATCGACGTGAGCCGCAAAGTGGGGGCGGACAGGACGTCCTGGACGGTGATCACCGGCAACCCCTTGTGCGTATTGCCCAACCGTAATAGACGAACTGTACATCTCGCCTCTGGTGCGGGCGGGGTGCAGTGCGCAGAGTAGTGATCAGAGCCACGCACCTTCTAGGAGTTTCAGTGACAGATCACTCCGGCGACACCGCCGCGACCCTCGGTGGCACCATCGAGACCCGCTCGATCGACTATGTCCCCGAGGACGAACGCCACGGAAAGGTCCGCGACCAGGGCCCCTTCTGGTTCGTCGGAAACTTCCAGCCCTTCACGGTGGCCATCGGCTTCGTCGGCCCGGCCCTCGGCCTGTCGCTGGGCTGGACGGTCGTCGCGGGCATTCTCGGCATCTTCTTCGGCACGTTGTTCATGGCGTTCCACGCGTCACAGGGGCCGGTCCTCGGACTCCCCCAGATGGTGCAGTCGCGCGCGCAGTTCGGGTATCGCGGTGTGGTCCTCGCCCTGATCGGGACGTTGTTCACGTACGTCGGCTTCAACGTCGTCGACGTCGTCATCATCAAGACCGGACTGCACAGCATCTTCGGGTGGAACGCGGCCGTCGTCGCCGTCGTCATCACCGCGGTCGCGACCCTGCTCGCGATCTTCGGCCACGATCTGCTGCACCTGTCGTTCCGTGTGCTGTTCTGGCTGTCGTTGCCGCTGTGGGCCGTACTCACATGGGGCGTCGTGTTCGGGCACGCCGGCGGCGACGCGGGCGCCGCGACGGGCGGGTTCACTCTGCTGGCGTTCATCGCGCAGTTCAGCGTCGCGGCCTCGTACAACATCACCTACGCGCCGTACGTGTCGGACTACTCGCGGTACCCGCCGCGCAACACCCGGACGTCGGCGATCGTGTCGGCGGTGTTCCTCGGCGCGTCCGCGTCGCCGGTCTGGTTGATCCCGGTGGGCGCGTGGATGGCCACCCGACTGGGAGCCACGGATGCACTTGCCGGGATCCACGACGCGGGCAACTCGGTGGTCCCGTTCCTCGGCAGTGTGCTCGCACTCGTCGCGACGCTCGTGCTGGTGGCCACCATGGGCCTGAACGCGTACAGCGGCATGCTGACCGTGATCACCGGCATCGACTCCTTCCGGAAGGTCACCCCCTCCCGCCGGATCCGGGTGGTGACCGTGCTCGCGCTGGCGGCGATCTGGCTGGTACTGAGCCTGCTGTTCACCGATTCGACGACCGTCCTGAACACGACGCTGCTCATCATGCTGTATCTCCTCGTGCCCTGGACCGCCGTCAATCTGACCGACTTCTTCTTCGTGCGCCGCGGGCACTACGCCATCACCGACCTGTTCACGCCCGACGGGTTGTACGGCATGTGGTCGTGGCGGGGTATGACCGCCTTCTTCGCCGGCATCGTCGCGTCCGTTCCGTTCATGGTGCTGCCGTTCTACGTCGGGCCGATCGCCGCGGCCCTCGGTGACGTCGACGTCGCGTTCACGGTCGGACTCGCGGTGTCCGGGATCGCGTACTGGGCCCTGTCCCGCTCGCTCGACCTCGGCACCGAGGAACGGTTCATCGAAGACAGCGAAGCCGCACTGGCGCTCGAGGAGACCCACGCTCATGGCTGACACGAACACCGCCGACCTCCAGCACACGATCGACGCACTGATCCGGGCGTTCGGCGAACACGACACGACCGCCTACTTCTCGTCGTTCAGCCCGGACGCGACGTTCGTCTTCTACACGCACCCGGTGCCGCTACCGAGTCGCGATGCCTACCGCGACCTGTGGACCGAATGGGAGTCGGACGGGTTCCGCGTCCTGGCGTGCCGTTCCAGCGAGCAGAACGTCACCTTCCCGGCCCCGGAGGTCGCGGTGCTGACGCACCGGGTGGGCACCACCGTGCGGGACTCGTCCGGGACGGTCGAACTCGACGAACGCGAGACGATCATGTTCCGGCACCGCGAAGGCTCGGGGTGGATCGCCGTCCACGAGCACCTGTCGCCGCAATCCCACCCGGCTGAATAGCCAGTCGATAGCTGGCTCTGCGTGGACCGCGTCACATCAGGACCCCGCCGGGTTGCGGAGACGCGCGCCTGACGGTGTACTCGTGGGTAACCTGCCCGGCTCTGCCTATCGCGAAGGTGCACAGATGACGGACGAACGGCCCGGCAAGAGCCAGACCCGACCGGACAAGGCGACACGATCGACGCCGAAGGAAGACACCACGGACGTCTCCAAGACCGATCTCGCGGCCGTCGTCGACGCGCTCACGGCGACGAACGAGAAGAACTTCGACTTCTAGAACCCGCGCGTCAGTCCCGTTCCCGGTGCGGCACGAACTCGAACGTCAGGCACGCGAACGCCACGGGCAGCAGGTAGCGGAAGCGCAGGAGCACGTAGCGCCGGTTCCCCGTCGCATGGAACTTGCCGAGGTAGCGGTACAGCGACTCGAGCGCGATCAACGCGTCGCCGAGGTGCAGGAGTCGGCGGAAGAGTCGGGCACCCGCACCGGGTGCGTGGGGGTCGAGGAGTTCGGGGAACGCGGCGAACGACAGCGAGACGGAGCGTGCGCCCGGTCCGCTCGGCGTACCGGATGACGTCGACGGTCATGCGTTCGTCGGTGCCGTTCGGTGCGCCGTCACCGCGCCACGGCACGTCGAGGCTCAGTTCGCGGGCGGAATCGGCGGTGCCGTATCGCTGGAATGCGACGGCGCGACCGCTCGAATCGCGGGCGACCACGAGAAGAACACCGGGGAGTGTGCCGTCCAGCAGGTGGTCGAGGATCATCGAGAATCCGCGGCGCTGATGTCCGGCGCGGGCGTCGTCGACGATGTCGGTGAGTTCCCGGCGCGTCGGTTCGTCGAGCGCGGCTTCGGGGACGATCTCGGTGGTGAGCCCGGCGTTCCGGGTGCGCTGCACCGCCTGCCGGAGGTTGCGGAACTTCCTGCCGTGCAGGGTGAAGGATCCGACGTCGATCACCACGTCGCGGCCGATCGGGACCGCCGTCAACGGCTTTCGGGTGTCGCCGCCGATCTCCCACAGCCGCGTGACCCGCTCCCCCGCACCGAGCACCGCGACGCGCCAACCCCGTTCGGCCGCGAACTCGTCGAACTCGTCGAGGAGCGCGCCGAATTCCAGCGGGTTGCCGATGGGATCACCGGAAACGACGGCGATCCCGGACCGGGCCCGGTAGGCGATCGCCGCGGTGCCGGACGCGTTGAAGTAGTACGACTTCGCCGAATTGAGGGCGAACGGCGACAACGGGTCGTTCGTGGTCTGCTGGATCAGTGCGAAGACTCGGGCCCGGTCCTCGGGCTGCGGCACACTTCGCACCGGCAGCATCAGGACGGGCCCGGTGGCCACGAGGAGCAGGAACCCCGGAGTCGAATGTGCGCTCGAATACGCCGCATCCGAGGCCGCCACGATCAGCACCGCCGCGGCCGCATGCGTCAGGGTGACGGGCCGTCGCAGGTGCAATCCCCGGGCGACGAGCAGGACGGCGATCCCGGCCGCCACCATCGACGTGCGGACGGGACCCGACCGTCCGGCCATCCACATGAGCACGAGCCCGACCACGACGGTGGCGCCGACGAGCGCCATCCGCGCCGCGGGCGATTCGGGCCGGTAGACCCGTAGCCCGGGCACGGTCGTCGGTGTCGATTTCGAATTCTGCACGCGCACCCCTGCACCCGGAAACGACTGTTCCGTACCTCCAAT
>NZ_WXYH01000048.1:0-17316 GCF_009872365.1 Rhodococcus sp. T7 | reverse complement strand
AACGATTCCAACCACTCCGTGGTCTCATCCGGATCGATATCCGGCAGATACGACGCAACACCCTCACGGATGACGCGGGAGCCCGCGCGGGGACGGTCGGCGGAGGTGGTGGTCTGTTCGAGCAAGGGATACTCCATCGTTGCGGGCGCGGGGTCGGGCGCCTGGGTGTCCGCCCGGGGTGAGGGCGGTGTGAATGACTCGGTTTTCGCAAGCTAGGGCTTCGCGAGCGGCCATCCCGTGATCCGCTTGGGACGCGGGGGCGCATACGTGCGCACCTTCGAGGTCGAGAGTCCCAACCCTACAAGAGATTCCGCCAATTTCACAGCGGCACTGACTCCGTCGACCACCGGCACGCCGGTGCGTTCGCGGATTCGATCGTCGAGTCCGGCCATTCCGCCGCAGCCGAGGCAGATCACCTCGGCCTTGTCTTCGCGCACGGCGGCTTCGGCCTCGTCGACGATCGCCTCGATCGTCCGTTCGGGGTCGGTCTCCAGTGCGAGGACGGGCAGACCGCTGGCGCGCACGCTCGCGCACTTGGCGTCGAGGCCGGCGAGGCGGAGCCGGTCTTCGATGAGCGGCACGGTGCGGTCGAGGGTGGTGACCACGGAGTACTTGTGCCCCAGCATCATCGCGATGCTCGCGGAGGCCTCGGTGATGTCGACGACGGGTACGTCGAGCAGTTCCTGCAGACCCTCCCGGCCGTGTTCGCCGTATCCGGCCTGGATCACCGCGTCGTAGGGTTCGGGGTACGACCGCACCCGGTCCATCACCGCGATCGCGGCGAGGTAGCTCTCGAAGTTCCCTTCGACGGATTCGGCACCGATCTCCGGTGTCAGCCCGACGATCTCGGTTCCGGGTGCTGCCGCGGCCTCGGCCTGCTTGGCGATGGCGTCCGTGATGGACGTGGTGGTGTTGACGTTGACGACGAGAATGCGCATCGAAATCTCCTGTCAGTGGTCGCCGTGGCCGCTGTCCACGGCGATCGACTCGCCGGAGACGTCCACGTACTGCCGGGTGCGGTCGCCGACGACGGCGTAGATGGCTGCCGCCAGGCCGGCTCCGATGAACCACGAGAAGGGGGCGAAAAGATGGAAGGCGGGGACGATCGCGAACAGGGTGCTGACGGTGGCGGCGGGTACGAGGGCGTACACCGCTCGCAGGTTGAATCCCTTGCGGTAGTAGTAGGTTCCGGTCGGGCTGTCCGAGTAGAGGGCGGGCACGTCGACCTTGGTGCGGCGGATGAACCAGTAGTCGACGAAGATGATGCCGAACAGCGGTCCGAGGACGGCGCCGAGGCCACCGAGGAAGTAGTTGATCACCACCGGGCTGTCGTAGAGGTTCCAGGGCAGCAGGACCACGCCGATGCAGGCGCTGATGATGCCGGCCTTCCGGAAGCTGATCTTCTCGGGGGCGAGGTTCGACAGTACGTAGGACGGTGCGACGAAGTTCGCCATGACGTTGACGGCCATCGTGACGATGACGAGGGAGAGGCAGGCCAGCGACAGGAACAGGGTGTTCGGGATCGCGGCGACGATGTCGGTGGGGCTGTCGATGATCGTCCCGTCGATCTGGAACTGGGCGCCGCACAGGATGAACGCGATGACGGCGAACGCGAGAACATTGACGAACAGGCCCCAGAAGTTGCCGCGCACGACGGCGGTCTTCGACGGGGACCGCCGCGAGAAGTCGCAGAAGTTGAGGATCAGGGTGCCGTAGATCGACATCCACAGGGCTGCGCCGGCGAAGACCTGCCGCCACATCTCCCCACCCGAGGCGGGCTTGTCGGATGCCCAGGCGACGGAGAAGTCGGTGCGGAACAGCATCCACAGCGCGAGGGAGCCGACGGTGACCAGGATCAGCGGGCCTGCCAGGCTTTCGAATTTGCGCACGGCCTCCATCCCGTAGACGAGGACGACGATCTGGATCGCCCAGATCCCGATGAAGCAGATCCATCCGAGGCTGGAAAGTCCGAGGATCGAGTTCTGGTCGAAGCGGCCGAGGGACGGCGCCACGGCGACGAGGAAGATCCGGAAGACGATCGACGCGAGGTAGGTCTGGATTCCGAACCAGACGATCGCGATGATCGCGCGGACGACCGCTGGGATCTGGGCGCCGCGGATGCCGAAGCTGATCCGGCTCATCACGGGAAAGGGCACGCCCGTCTTCTGCCCCATGAATCCGGCGTAGGTCATGGCGACGCAGACGATGACCGCGCCGATCATGAGCGACAGGATCATGTGGCCGCCGCCGAGCCCGAGTGCGAACAGGCCGATGGCGAACGAGTAGTTGGCGATGTTGTGGACGTCGTTGGTCCACAGCGTGAAGATGCTGTAGGAACCCCAGCGACGGCCTGCGGCCTTCGTCGGTGCCAAGTCCGCGTTGTAGAGTTTCGGACTCGTCGTCGTGTGACGGGCGGCGGCAGTGTGGTCGACGGTGGTGATGCGCCGCGAGACTGTGTCGTCTATGAGCATGTGCCTGTCCTTGCGTGGCGGCGAACTAACTTCCGTATCACGGAAAGCTTGTTCCATTGGTCCCTCCAAGTGTGAGCCAGGCAACAGTGACCGGTCAATGATTTCCGCAGGATATATCTTGGTGGGGCACCACCCTGAACACGACAAACCCGCTGCCGCACTGGATATTTCGGATCCGGTGCGGCAGCGGGAGGGGTCGCGACAGGGTCAGGCCAGTCCGCGGCTGAGCAGCCGTCCGCGGGGCGCCTCGTCGAGGTCGATCCGTTTTCCGGCCAGCCAGGTGCTGCGCACGACGCCGGCGAGAGCACGCCGGTCGTACGCGGAGACGGGATTCTTGTGCTGCAGGGCGGCCACGTCGACGACGAAGGCCTCCTCCGGCGCGAACACCGCGAAGTCCGCCGCGTATCCCAGCGCGATGTGCCCTTTCGTGTTCAGGCCGACCTGCTCGGCGGGGTTCTCCGCCATCCACCGGACCACGTCGTTCAGACTGTGTCCCCGCCGCTTGGCCTCCGACCACACCGCGGACAGCGACACCTGCAGCGACGCGATGCCGCCCCACGCGACCCCGAAGTCGCCGATGTCGAATCGCTTGAGGTCGACCGTGCACGGAGAGTGGTCGGTGACGACGCAGTCGATCACGCCGTCGGCGAGGCCCTGCCACAGCAGTTCCCGGTTCCCCGCTTCACGGATCGGCGGGCAGCACTTGAATTGCGTTGCTCCCGAGGGTATTTCTTCGGAGACGAACGACAGGTAGTGCGGGCACGTCTCCACCGTGAGTTTCACGCCGTCCTTGCGGGCCGACGCGATCATCGGCAGCGCGTCGGAGCTCGACAGGTGCAGGATGTGCACCCGGCACCCCGTCCACCGCGCCAGCTCGATGACCTCTGCGATGGCGAGATTTTCGGCGCCCCGCGGCCGCGAGTCGAGGAAGTCGGCATAGTTCTCGCCGCCCGGTGACGTCGCGCGGTCGATCGCGTGTGCGTCCTCCGCGTGCACGATCATCATGGCGCCGAAACTGGCGATCTCCTTCAGCGCCAGTTCGAGCTCGGCCGGATCCAGCGGTGGGAACTCGTCGACGCCGGAGTGCAGCAGGAAGCATTTGAACCCGAACACGCCCGCGTCGTGCAGGGCACGCAGGTCCGGGACGTTGCCCGGCACGGCGCCGCCCCAGAACCCGACGTCGACGTACGCCTGACCGGACGCGACCCGGCGTTTGACGTCCAGCGCCGCGGCGTCGACGGTCGGCGGGATGCTGTTGAGCGGCATGTCGACGATCGTCGTCACCCCGCCGGCGGCTGCCGCGCGGGTCGCGCTCGCGAAACCCTCCCATTCGGTGCGGCCCGGCTCGTTGACGTGCACGTGGGTGTCGACGAGACCGGGGATCAGCACCTCGTCGTCGCCCAGTTCGACGACGACCTCGGCGTCGAGTTGGGCACCGTACGGTTCGATGACGACGATCCGGCCGTCCCGCACGCCCACACTGCGCGCGACCTCCCCCGCCGCGGTGATCACCCGCGGGGCGCGGAACAGCAGATCGAGCGGATCAGGCATCGTCGTCACGACCTGCGCCCGCGACCCCGCGCACCGCTGCCGCAACGGCCGGGGCGACGGCCGCGTCGAACACGCTCGGCACGATATAGGTGGCGTTGAGCTCCGACGGAGACACCGAATCGGAGATCGCGCGGGCGGCGGCGATGAGCATGTCGTCGGTGATCTCGACGGCGTGCGCGTCGAGCAGACCCCGGAACACACCCGGGAACGCGAGCACGTTGTTGATCTGGTTCGGGAAGTCGGACCGCCCGGTCGCGACGACGGCGGCGTGCTTGCCTGCCGCGACGGGATCGACCTCGGGCACCGGGTTGGCGAGCGCGAACACGACCGACCGCTCCGCCATCGTCGCGATGTCGCTGCCCGTCAGGATGTCCGGTGCCGACACACCGATGAACACGTCGGCGCCGGCCAAGGCGTCCCGCAGCGACCCGGACCGGGATTCGGGATTGGTGTTGTTCGCGATCCAGGAACGGAACGAGTCGGACGTGTCGTCTGGCGAGAGGATTCCGCTGCGGCCACACGCCACGATGTTCGTCGCACCCTGCGCGACCAGCAGGCGGATGATCGCGTGCCCGGCGGCGCCGACACCGGAGACCACGATCTTCACCGTGTCGAGGCTCTTCTCGACCACCCGAAGCGCATTGGTCAGTGCGGCGAGGACCACGATGGCCGTGCCGTGCTGGTCGTCGTGGAACACCGGGATGTCCAGCATCTCGCGGAGCCGGGCCTCGATCTCGAAGCAGCGCGGGGCGGAGATGTCCTCCAGATTGATTCCGCCGTACACCGGGGCGAGGGCCCGGACGATCTCGACGATCGCGTCCGTGTCCTGGGTGTCCAGGCACACCGGCCACGCGTCGACGTCCGCGAACTGCTTGAACAGCGCCGCCTTGCCCTCCATCACCGGAATCGACGCGGCGGCACCGATGTTGCCCAGCCCCAGCACCGCCGAACCGTCGGAGACGACGGCCACGGTGTTGCGCTTGATCGTCAGCCGTCGTACGTCCTCGGGGTTCTCGGCGATCGCGGTGCAGACCCGGGCGACGCCGGGGGTGTACGCGCGGGACAGGTCGTCGCGGTGCTTGAGCGGAACCTTCGGCACCACTTCGAGTTTCCCGCCGAGGTGGAGCAGGAACGTGCGGTCGCTGACCTTGCCCACCACGACTCCGGGCACGTCCGCGATCGCGGACGCGATCTGCTCGGCGTGCTCGACGTCGGACGCGTCGCAGGTCACGTCGATGACCATGTGGTCGGGGTGGCTCTCGACCACGTCCAACGCGGTCATGGCGCCCTTCACGGAGGCCACCGCCCCCGCGAGGGTCGACGTCGTGCCTGCGCCGACCGGGGCCGTGACGCGAACGGTGATGGAGTAACCGGGACTGGGATTGGGCATGGGTGTTTCCTCGGGTTCGTCGAAGGGGTAGGGAGTGCTCTCGGTCAGCGGGGCGCCTGGTCCGCGACGAGCGCCTGATGGGTCTGCGGAAGCGCGTCCCACCAGGTGCGTCGTGTCTCCGCCAGTGCCGTCTCGTCGAGATCGCCGAACAGCCGCAGCCGGGACAGGCCACCGTCGGGGTAGACGTCGAGCCGCAGGTGGGTGGCCGCGGCGGCGGCGTCCAGCACGAACCGGTGCCGCGTGTCGGGTTGCACGGCGGTGCGCGCCAGCAGTTCCGTCCACGCGCCCTCGTCCGCGATGTCGGCGGTGCGCGCGTCGGCGGTGCTCAGCCGCACCCAGCCCGGCGCGTTCCCCACGTAGTAGCTGGTGTCGATCTCGACGTGCCGGGGGCGACCTGCCGCGGCGAGCGAGAACACGGCGAAGTCGTTGCCGCCCCCGCGACGCCGGGAGTTCTCCCAGCCCTCCCCCATGTTCCGGGCCCGGCCGGGAAGGATGATGTTCGCCGGGGATGCGTAGAACGCGTCGGAGCAGCCGACGAGGCGGCCACCGTTCTCCGCGGCCAGCAGGTCCACGGTCCCGTCCAGGAACCGGGGGTCGGGCACGACCTCACCGTGTACGCGCAGACGCGCGACGCCGCCGTCGGGGTAGATCGAGAGGCGTACATGCGTCCAGCGGTGCCGGTCGGCGACCGCATACGTGTTCTCCTTGTGCCCCTCGGCCGGGGACTTCTCGACGATGGTCTGCCAGTCCGCCTTCATGACGTCCTCGATGGACGGGTAGCCCTCGATCGACGCCGCCTCGATGGAGACGAAGGGCGGGTAGTTGCCCTTGAAGTGCGCGGTGTCCACGACGACGCCGTGAATGATGCCGGCCGAACCGAGGCGGACGATGGCGTAGTCGTGGCCGTCGTCGCGGCGTCGGCGGGTCTCCCAGCCGTCGTAGACCTTGCCCTTGTGCCCGAAGTCCGCGGGGTCGAAGAACGGGGCCTCCGCCTTGATGAGGTTCTCCCGCTGAGCGAACAGTTCGTCGTTGGCGGCGGAGACACTGCCGCCGAGGGCTCGGGAGGCGAGGTCGGGCAGGGCGGTGAAATCGGAAGTCATGATTCTCCTCGTGTGCTGAGTGTTGCGAGTTCGTCGGACGATGCGGCGATCGTGCGGCCGATCCGGCGCAGGAGTTCCGCGGCATGTCTGATCGATCGGTGAAGGTCCGGTTCCAGGTCCGCGAGCGCGTAGACCGCGGAGATGCCGGAGCTGTGTAATTGTGTGTCGCTGAGCAGGTTTCGACCACAGACGGCGAGGACGGGGATTCCAGCGGTCCGCGCCTCGGTCGCGACGCCGATCGGCGCCTTGCCGTGCAGACTCTGCGCGTCCAGCGACCCCTCGCCGGTGATGACGAGGTCGGCGTCGGCGAGTCGCCCGCGGAAGTCGACGAGGCCGAGGACCGTGTCGATGCCGGGCCGGATGTCCGCACCCAGAACCGAGATCGCGCCGAACGCCGCCCCGCCCGCGGCGCCCGCTCCCGCGGTCCGGCTGTCGTCGCGGCCCGTGGCGGCGCGCACGACCTGCGCCCACCGGGTCATCGCGTCTTCGAGAACGACCAGTTGCCCGGCTGCTGCGCCTTTCTGGCCCGCGTACACGGCGGTGGCGCCGCTCGGGCCGAGGACCGGGTTGTCGACGTCGCAGGCGAGCCGGAAGTGCGCCGCCCGCGCCGCCGGGTGCAGGCCGGTGAGGTCGACCCGGGCGGCGTGGCGCAGTGCCGCCCCGCCCGGTGCGACGTCCCCGCCGTCGGCGTCGAAAACACGAACGCCGAGAGCCTGCAACAAGCCGGCACCGCCGTCGGTTGACGCGCTGCCCCCGAGACCGACGATGTTCTCGTGGGCTCCCCCCTCCAGTGCGTGCCTGACGACGGTGCCGAGTCCGAATGTACTGGCACCCAGTGGATCCGGAGCGCCGCCGGGGAGCAGGACCAGGCCCACCGCCGACGCCAGCTCCACCACCGCGGTCGACCCGCGCACCGCGTACGACGAGGTCACGGGCAGCCCTGTCGGTCCCGTCGTGTCGACCGTCACCGGGGTCCACCCCGCGGCGACGGCGGCCGCGACCGTGCCGTCGCCGCCGTCCGCCACCGGAACGCGATCGATCACCCAGGACGGGGCACCGGCGACGAGCCCGTCGGCGAGAGCGTCCGCGACTTCCGCTGCGGTGAGGGACCCCTTGAACTTGTCGGGTGCGACCAGTACGCGTGTCACGGCGTCCCCTAGTCCAGCAGCATGAGGGCTGTGGGGGCGTGCTCCCAGCTCTCCGCCAGATCCTCGAACTCCGCGACGTTGTCGAGTTCGGTGCCCATCGCGATGTTGGTGACACGCTCGAGGAAGACCTCGACCACCACCGGGACCTTGTGCTCGCGGGCGAGTTCACGGGCCTTCTCGAGGGCGCCGGCGATCTCGCCGGGCTCGGTGACCCGCAGCGCCTTGCAGCCCAGCCCCTCGGCGACCTTGACGTGGTCGACGCCGTACCCCTTCGGCACCGCGGGCAGCGTCTCGTGCTCGCTCCGCTCCTGGGTGTTGATGTTGTCGAAGCCCAGTTGCACGCAGAAGTCCATGTCGAACGCGCGCTGCGCCTGACGGATCAGTCCCAGGTAGGAGTTGTTCACCACCACGTGGATGTACGGCAGGTTGAACTGCGCGCCCACCGCCAGTTCTTCGATCATGAACTGGAAGTCGTAGTCACCCGACAGCGCCACCACCGACGTCTCCGGCTCCGCCGCAACAACCCCCAGTGCGGCCGGGATCGTCCAACCGAGCGGGCCGGCCTGCCCGCAGTTGATCCAGTTGCGGGCCTTGTAGACGTGCAGGAACTGGCCGCCGGCGATCTGCGAGAGCCCGATCGTGCTGACGTACCTCGTGTCGCGGCCGAAGACGCGGTTCATCTCCTCGTACACCCGCTGCGGCTTGACGGGCACGTCGTCGAAGTGGGTCTTGCGCTGCATCGTCCGCTTCCGGGTGGCGCAGTCCTCCACCCAGGTGCTGCGGTCTGCCAGCGTACCGGCGGCTTTGCGCTCCTTCGCGACGGCGACGAACAGTTCCAGCGCCGCCTTGGCGTCGGAGACGATCCCGTAGTCGGGGGCGAACACGCGCCCGATCTGGGTGGGCTCGATGTCGACGTGAACGAACTTGCGTCCCTTGCGGTAGGTGTCGAGGCCGCCCGTGTGCCGGTTGGCCCAGCGGTTGCCGATGCCGAGGACGAAGTCGGACGCCAGCATGGTGGCGTTGCCGTACCGGTGCGCGGTCTGCAGTCCGACCATGCCGGCCGCGAGACGGTGGTCGTCCGGGATCGTGCCCCAGCCCATCAGCGTCGGCACCACCGGAACGTCCAGCAGTTCGGCCAATTCGACGAGCAGGTCCGCGGCGTCGGCGTTGATGATGCCGCCGCCCGCGACGATCAGCGGGCGCTCCGCGGCGCCCAGCATGTCGAGCGCCTTCTCCGCCTGCGCACGGGACGCGGCCGGCTTGTACACGGGCAGCGGCTGATACGTGTCGGGATCGAAGTCGATCTCCGCCAACTGCACGTCGATCGGCAGGTCGATGAGCACCGGTCCCGGCCGACCGGACCGCATCAGGTGAAATGCCTGCGCGAACGCTCCCGGAACCTGGGCCGGCTCGAGCACCGTCATCGCCATCTTCGTGACCGGGCCTGCGATGGACGCGATGTCGACGGCCTGGAAGTCTTCCTTGTGCAGGCGCGCGACCGGGGCCTGGCCGGTGATCGCGAGGATCGGGATCGAGTCCGCCATCGCCGAGTACAGGCCGGTGATCATGTCGGTGCCTGCGGGCCCGGAGGTGCCGATGCAGATCCCGATGTTCCCGGCCTTGGCGCGGGTGAATCCCTCGGCCATGTGCGAGGCACCCTCGACGTGGCGGGCGAGGACGTGCTTGATCCCGCCGTGGTCACGCATAGCCGAGTAGAACGGGTTGATCGCCGCACCGGGGAGACCGAACGCCTGGGTGGCGCCTTCGAGTTCCAGAATCTTGACCGCTGCGTCAGCGGCGCGCATACGAGGCATATCACTTCTCCATCGAGGATTACGAGTTGAAACGGGTCACTGGGAGGGGCGGCCGGACAGCCGCTCCACTCCACGCAGCAGGCCGGAATGGTCCAGGCCGCCATCGCCGTTCGCACGGGCGGAGGCCATCAGCTGGGCGACGACGGCGCCGAGGGGTGTCACGACACCGGCCTCGCGGGCGGCGCTGGTCACGATGCCGAGGTCCTTGTGGTGCAGGTCGATGCGGAATCCGGGTTCGAACGACCGGTCCAGCATCTTCTGCGCCTTCTGGTTGAGGACGGCCGATCCGGCGAGCCCGCCACCGAGTACCTCCACGGCGGCCGCGGTGTCGACACCGTAGGCCTCGAGGAAGATGATCGCCTCGGCGAGGAGTTGGATGTTGCCGGCGACGATCAACTGGTTCGCGGCCTTGACCGTCTGCCCGGAGCCGTTGGGGCCCACGTGGACCACGGTCTTCCCGACGGCGTCGAGGATCGGCTTCGCGGCGGCGAAGTCCTCGTCCTTGCCGCCGACCATGATCGACAGGGCCGCGTTCTTCGCGCCTGCCTCACCACCTGAGACGGGGGCGTCGATCAGCCGGAAGCCACGCTCGGCCGCCTGCGCGGCGAGTGCGGTGGTGACGTCGGGCCGGATGCTGGAGAAGTCGATGATCAGGGCACCGGCCGGGGCGTGCGCGAACACACCGTCCTCACCGGCGAGTACGGCCTGGACGTCCGGCGAGTCGGGGACCATGACGGCTACGACGTCGGCACCGGCGACGGCCTTGGCTATGGAGTCGGCCGCGCTGCCCCCGGCCTCGACGAGCGCCGCGGTGCGCTCGGGCGAGCGGTTGTATCCGACCACCTGGTGGCCGGCCTTGATGAGATGAACGGCCATGGGGCTGCCCATGATTCCGAGTCCGATGAATGCGATTGTGCTCACGAGTCTCCTCGATTCCGTCGAAGTGTGGTGGTGGGTGTCAGCGGCCTGCGCGGGTCGCGCGCTGCTCGCGGGGCAACCAGTCGAACGTGTCGGGCCGCGTCGCCTTGTACTCGAGGCCGACGTAGCCGCGGTAACCGTGCCCGGCCAGTTGCTTCAGATAGCCGTCGATGTCGAGGCTTCCGGTGCCGGGTTCGCCGCGTCCCGGCGCATCCGCGATCTGCACGTGCCCGATCCGGTCGGCGTAGGTGTCGATCGCGGCGCCGACGTCGTCGCCGTTGACCTCGAGGTGGTAGAGGTCCGCGAGGAGCCGGAGCGAGTCGACACCGTGCTCGGCCTTCACCCGGTCGATCACGGCGATCGCTTCGGCCGCGGTCTTCAGCGGGTACGCCGGTGTGCCGCTGACCGGTTCGACCAGCACGACCGCACCGATACGATCTGCCGCCTTGCCCGCCTGGGCGAGGTTCTCGGTGGCCGTGTCGTCCTGGATCTTCGGATCCGTGCCGTCGATACGATTACCATACAGGGCATTGAAAGCTTTGGTGCCCAGCCGTTCTCCGATACCGATGGTGATGTCGATGTTGTCGCGGAACGCCGACACCTGCGCCGGGTCGGACAGCAGTCCGCGATCCCCCGCCGGCATGTTGCCCGCCGCGAAGTTCAATCCGGTGAGCTGCACTCCGGCGTTCTCGATCGCGGCCACGAAGGCGTCGACGTCGCTGTCCTTCGGTACGGCGGTGTCGAACGGCCACCAGAATTCGACAGCGTCGAATCCGGCGTCCCGGGCGGCCTCCGGGCGCTGCAGGAGCGGCACGTCGGTGAGCAGGATCGAGCAGTTCAGGGTGTAGGCAATGTTGTCCATCGGCTGTTCTTTCGCTTTCGAGGTGTTCAGGAGACGGTGGTGTTGTCGGGCTCGGGCAGGCCGCGGTAGCGTCGCCAGCCGCCGTGATCGGTGATCTCGGTGAGCTCACCGGCCTTACTCTCGAGCAGGCCCGGTCGCAGCCCCACCGCGAGAACCGAACGGCCGTCGGAAAGTTCGATCACGGTGAGCTCGAGTTCCTCGGGCTCCTCGGGGAGGAAGTCGGTGCGAATGTCGCCGATCGGCACGTCGTAGAGTTCGCCCTCGATCGAGGCACCTCCGGTCTCCGTCAGCAGGAGGGCCGGGAATTCGTCACGTACGGAGAAGAATCGATAGTTCGGCGCGGTTCGTACCGTACCGAGGAACGTGTGCGCAGACACGTTGTGATGCAGGTTTCCGCCACGCATCGCTCCACCGTTGCAGAACAATTCGGCCATCTTGTCAGCTCCTTCTTCCATGGGCAGTTGCCGTCGTTTCAGGCGTGTCTGCCAATTCGATCGCGACCTGAAGCAGCGCTTCGCGGAGTCGCTTGGTGTTGGCGTCGAGTCCTTCACGCACCAGGTCCTGGGTGACCGGCCACGGGGTGTCGCTGATGACGTCGTGATCGGTGACCAGGGCGATACAGGTGTAGGACATGCCGAGTTCCCGGGCCAGCGCAGCTTCGGGATACGGGGTCATGCTGATCAGGTCCCAGCCCTGGGCGGCGTACCAGCGGGATTCGGCGCGGGTCGAGAACCGGGGGCCGCGGATCGCGACCATCACGCCGCCGTCGTTGACCACCCAGCCGCTCCTGCGGAGCGTCGAGACCACCGCCTGCCGTCCGCGGACGCAGAACGGGTCTGCGAAGGAGATGTGGACGTCGTCGTCGTGGAACGTGTCGTCGGTGCGGCCGGTGCGGTCGACCAACTGGTCGGGGACGACGACCGATCCGACACCGATCGCCGGTCGCAGCGAGCCGGACGGGGTGGGAGCGAGGATCGTCCGCACGCCCAGGCTGTGCAGCGCCCAGATGTTCGCGCGGGCATTGATCCGGTGCGGCGGGATGTTGCGGTGCCGCCCGGTGCGGGTCAGGTAGGCGAGCCGCCGGCCTCCGGAGGATCCCAGGACGATGTTGTCGGAGGTGGGACCGTACGGGGTGTCGACCGAGACCTGTTCGGCGTCGTCGAGCAGACCGTGATAACCCCAGGTACCGAGGAGGCCGACGGTGGGCTGGGTGTCAGGCATGGTGGTTCACCGTTCCTTCCGGGGTCCTGCTCACGGACAGCGCTTCGGGCTTCTCGATCGCCGGCTGGGCCGGTGTGGTCGCGAGGTGTTCGTGCCCGGGGTGCGGGTGGGCGACGACGTCGTCCGGGTCGTCGGGCGTGACCGTCCCGTCGAGAACCGCCCGCATCTTGTCCTTGTCGAGCAGGCCCTCCCAGTTCGCGACCACGAACGTGGCCATGCAGTTGCCGAACAGGTTGGTGAAGACCCGCATGGAGTCCATCAACCGGTCGGCGCCCAGGAGCAGCGCGACGGCGGCCACGGGGAACGCGCCGATCGCGGCGGCGGTGGCCGAGAGTGCGACGAACGCGGAGCCCGGCACGCCTGCCATGCCCTTCGAGCTGAGAATGAGGATGCCCATGATGGCGAGCTGCTCCCCGAATCCGAGGTCGACACCCACCGCCTGCGCGAGGAACATCATCGCGAGCGACAGGTAGATGGCGGCACCGTCGAGGTTGAACGAGTACCCGGTGGGAATCACCAGACCGACGACGGCGCGGTCGCAGCCGGCGTTGTCGAGCTTCTTGATGATGCGCGGCATGACGGCCTCGGACGACCCCGTGCCCAGCGCGAGCATGAACTCTTCGCGGCAGTACTTGACGAACTTCCAGGGATTGAGGCCGGTCAGGAGCCGGACCACGGTGGCGAGGACGACGATGAAGAACAGGGCCGCGCCGTACGCCGAGAGCACCAGGATCCCGAAGGACTTCAGCGAACCGGCGCCGTAGTTGCCGACCGTGTAGGCCATCGCACCGAACGCGCCGAGCGGCGCCAGGTACATGATGTAGCCGACGATGCGGAAGATGACGTGCAGCGACTGGTCGATCACGTCCATCAGGACCGGCGGAGCGGTTTCGCTGAAGGACGCGAGAGCGACGCCGAAGAGGATCGAGAACAGCAGCACCTGGAGCAGGCTGTTCGTCGCGAACGCGTCGAACACGCTGGTCGGGATGATGTGCATGACGAACTCGACGCCGCCGGGCATGTGACCGCCCTGCGTCTTCTCGTCCAGCGCGGAGGTGTCCAGCGTGGCCGGGTCGATGTTCAGGCCACTGCCCGGTTGCACGAGGTTGCCGACCAGCAGGCCGAGCCCCAGCGCGCAGATCGTCGCGCCCATGAACCAGAGCAGTGCTTTGGCGCCGATCTGGCCGAGCGCCTTCATGCTGCCGACCTTCGCGATGCCGGTGACGATCACCAGGAAGATCAGCGGGGCGACCACCATTTTGATGAGCTTGATGAAGCCCTCGCCCAGTGGGGCCAGGTGATGCGAAAACTCGGGGAACAGGATGCCGGTGGCGATGCCCAGGGCAATTCCGATCAGGACCTGGACGAACAGCGATCTGTACCAACGCTGCTTCTTGGGTTTTGCAGCGATTTCGACTTCAGACACGGGGCCCTCCCTCGGGGCTTGGTGTTTTCCATATTATGGAAGTTGTATTTCGTATCTCGATATAGTGAACGCCGTCACACCGCGTTTTGTCAACCGATGTAGTGAAGGACTCGGCGCGATCCGCCACAACCGCGCTATCGTCATACGGAGCGCCCTTTCCGCCTGACGGAAAAAATGGGGGGCTCCTGGGGGAGGCACCCCGAGGCAGTCAGAGGATGGAGCCAGACATGACGAACGGTCAGAACGCGGCCGGCGGCGTGCAGTCGGTCGAGCGCGCCTTCGACATACTCGAGATCATGGCGAGCGCCGGTGGGTCCATCGGCGTCAGTGAACTCGCCGAACTGGCCGGACTCCCCCTCCCGACGATCCACCGGCTGATCCGCACGCTGATGAACCGCGGATACGTCCGGCAACTGCCGACCCGCCGGTACGCGCTCGGCCCCAAGCTCATTCGGCTCGGCGAGAGCGCCACGCAACTGATCGGCGCATGGTCCCGACCGCACCTGTCCGAACTGGTGCGAGGCACCGGGGAGACCGCGAACATGGCCGTCCTCGACGGCACCATGGCCGTCTACGTGGCACAGGTGCCGTCCGAACACTCGATGCGCATGTTCACCGAGGTCGGCCGCCGCGTCTACCCGCACTGCACCGGCGTCGGCAAGGCTATCCTCATGCAACTGTCGAACGACGCCGTGCGCTCACTGGTCGGCCGGACCGGAATGACGACCTATACCGAGAATTCCCTGACCGACCCCGACCTGCTGATCGCCGATCTCGAGCTGAGCAGGAACCGCGGCTTCGCCATCGACGAGGGCGAGCAGGAGATCGGCGTCCGCTGCTTCTCGGTGCCGGTACCGAACGCTCCGACGCCCACCGCCATCTCCGTCTCCGGGCCCGCCGCCCGCGTCACCCTCGAGTCGGCCGACCACATCGTGCCGCTACTCAAACGCGTCGCGAAGGAACTCGGCACCGAGTTCGACAAGAACGCCGCGCTCTAGGTTCACTCTTCCATCAACAAAGGTTGACGCGATTCGTGTCATCAACTTAAGTTGATCCCTGTGAGTGACGATCCGAACCCGGCCACCGCGTTCGCTGCCGTCGTCGCGCTGCGGCGGCAGGCCGATCAGCTCGAGCGCGACGCCGTCACCGACGCACTGTCCGCCGGCTGGACCTGGGCGGACATCGGTCAGGCGCTCGGCGTCTCGGGCCAGGCGGCGCACAAACGCCTCGGCCCGGGGCGATCCGCCGACAAGAAGACGAGGGGACCACGATGAAACTCGCCCGGGCCTGGCGCGACATGCACACGATGAAGACCCTGTTCTCCGAGACGGAGGCCGAAGCCGACCGGCTCGGCGACCGTGAGCCCGGCCTCGAGCACCTGCTCCTCGCGTCGTTCGCACTGCCGGACGGAACGACGGGCCGGGTGTTCGACCGTCTCGGATCGAACCGGGACGCACTGCGCGAGGCGATCATTCACGTGCACGGCGAGGCCCTCACGGCGGCAGGCATGACCGACGTGGGTGCCACCACCAGCGCGCTGAGCCGCCCCCGCACCGGTCCGCTGCGGCTGACCGAACCGGCCCAGGGCGCGTTCCGCAACGCGGTGGCTCTCGCGAAATCGGAACGCAGGCCGATCGTCGGCGCCGACATCGTCGCGGCCGTTGCCACCGTCACCCACGGCACCGCGGCGCGGGCACTGGAATCGCTGGGGCTCGTCCGGTCCGCAGTCGTCGACGCCGCGCGGGCGGAGCCGGCACGATGAGCGGACGGCCCAGGATCGGTGATCGCCGCCTGCGCGGATAGGCTCGACACGTGGTTCTTCCCAGCGCGACTTCGGTGTCACCGGCAGATGTTCTCGGTTCCATGAGGGACGTCATCGACGGTCCCCTGCCCGACATCGCCGTCCGCTTCTCCAAGTTCCTCGCCGACATCTGGCCGCACACCGCGCTGGTGATCTTCACCCGGGAATGCACGGGGCGTCCCCGCAAGGTCAGCGGCGACCCCGCGGTCGTCGAACGGGTCACCATCGCCGAACTGGACGCGTTGCGCACCCGGATGACGGAAGGCACGCCGTTCGACGACCAGACCGTAGTGGCCGGATCGAAGCGGAAGGTGTGGGCACTGCTCGACGCGACGGGCACCCTTCTCCTCGTCCTGCCGAAGCCGCGGCAGCAGATCCGGGAGGTCCCGCTGGTGGCGGGCGCCTTCGGTGTCGTCGCCGTGTCGATCCGGCATCAGGTCGCGCAGGCGAGCCCGGCGTACCTCGCGGAATCGCGGGCCGCGTCGAGCGAGCGTGCCAGGACGATCGTGGAGTTGACGGACCTGCACGCCGCGACGCTCGAATCGATCCTGTCGACACTGCGGTCCAACGACCTCGACGACCGTCGGTCGCGGATCACGGCGAGCGAGACGGCGTCGTCGGCGCTGATCACCCTGCGGTCGGCGGGCGAGTCCGACCGCATCCTCGCGGAGGAAGCCGTCACCACGGCGTTCGCCCGGTTGCAGGGCGAACTCCGACCACTGCTCCAGCACCGGCCCGTGCGCGTCGACTACGTCGATCCGCCGGTGGACGGTCGCGCGCTGCCCGGTGAGGTGGCCAGCGCGGCGCGGGCCGTCGTGCGCAGCGCCGTCCTGGCCTTCGCGACCCAGTCCACCCTGGAGCGCATCCGCATCGCCTGGGACTGCGACGGCTCCAACCTCCTCGTCGAAGTCCGCGACGACGGCGAAGGCGCACTCGACACCGACGCGCTGGTGCGGCAACTGTCCGGACGGGTGCACACACTCGGTGGCCGGATCGATGTCGAGTCGGTCGACGGGTGGGGGTCCCGGGTGGCGGTCGCGATCCCCCTCGACGTCCCCGCGGCGCGACCCGACGAACAGCAACTCGCCGACCTCAACCCCCGCGAACTCGAGGTCCTGGGCCACCTGGCCACCGGTAAGAGGAACAAGGCGATCGCCGACAGCCTCGGCATCAGCGAGAGCACGGTCAAGTTCCACGTCGCGGGTGTGCTGAAGAAACTCGGGGTGGCGTCCCGGGGCGAGGCGGGTGCGATCGCCCTCGAGGCCGGCGTCCGCGCCGACACCACCGGCAGGCACTGACCCCAGGTGAGTGGCAAAGTGTGCGGGAGCACACGGTGCCACTCACGTCAGGTGATGCGGTCCGGGTGGGTGTAGAGGTTCATGGTGGTGCCGCGGAGGAACCCGATGAGGGTCAGCCCGGTGTCGTGGGCGAGGTCGATCGCCAGCGACGACGGCGCGGACACCGCCGCGAGAATCGGAATCCCCGCCATCACCGCCTTCTGCGCCAACTCGAACGACGCCCGACCACTGACGAGCAACACCGTCCCGCGCAGCGGCACCCGATCCTGTTCGGTGGCCCACCCGATCAGCTTGTCGACGGCATTGTGCCGGCCGA
>NZ_WXYH01000047.1:0-17650 GCF_009872365.1 Rhodococcus sp. T7 | reverse complement strand
GACACCCTCGGTCCGCAACCGATCAACATTCGATATCGGCGAAGACCCATCGGCCAGGCGCAGATCGAGCACAGCGAGGTCCAGGTCAGTGGTCTGCGCGAGTAACTCATCGACCGTTGCTGCACTCGCGACGAGATCAAGATCGACCTGACCGGACAGCATTGCAGCGAGACCGAGAACCATTGACTCATGATCCTCGACCACGCCGATGCGCATCGCTGGACCAGAGTGAGTGCGGTGGTCGCCGGCGCCGACCGGTGTCGGTCCCTCGGCGGACGAGTCAGGCTGCCTTGCAGGCGTCAGCATCCATCCCCCTCTTCCGGCAGTGTGCGTCCGAACTCCGGACGTGTGGATGCGACAGTAGCGTCTCGGTGCCATTGACTGGTATCTCCCAGTCGACGGACGCAGTCGACGTTACGCTCTAGCGCCACCGCCGCAGTGCCCCTGCTCGTTTCCGCACGGGCCAAACCGCATATGGCGTGTGACCACAGTCTGGTTCGCGGGCAGCCATTGCGGGTTCGATCGCGGCATGCTCTCTCAGTGGTGTGTCGTCTGATTGAGGGGGATTCCAGGTCGTCCGTTTGATGGACAGACGCATTGCGCCGCAATCAGTACATTTCAATGCACGGCCCTGCGGCCGCACCGATAGCGGCATCGTAGCCATCAGGGTATGACGGCCTGGGCAGTCGTTGCCTTCATCGGGGTGATGTGACCGCCGTAATCGCCGTCACTGTCGCGGTGTTCCTCGCACGAAAGAACCTCGCCCCAAACTCACTTCCAAGCCCGCACCACCCAGTCGGGCTCCTCCGACGCGCAGCACACGACAGCCGCCGCCCGGAACAACACACCGCCCCACCACCGCATCACTCCCGTCGGCGACGCATCGGCGGCGAACATTCCGTCGGCCGAGAACCTTCAAGGAAGTTCCATGACCCCTGTGACCCAAGCCAGCGCCGCGAACCGCTTCCTCGCCAAGTTGATCGATCTTGTCCTCGTCACTGTGATCTTCTCCTTGGTCAGCGCAGCTGCGACTGCCGTTTTCCTCGACATGGTCCACTGGAATCTCTATCGCATCCTGACAGCACTGCTCGGCATCACCATCGCCATCGCGAGCATCAGTTACTTCGTACTGTCCGACCACCTCGTCGGATACACCCTCGGGAAACGCATCCTCGGTCTCCGAGTCGTCAGCGTGACCGGAAACGGCCGCCCAACCCTCACCCAATCGGTCACACGCAATGCATTCCTCATCCCGATGTACCTCGGTTCGCTCGTCAGTTCCCTCGCTCTCTTCGCCAGTACCGGCAGCACATCGATCGGGACCGCGTTCACCGGTCTCGCTGCCGGGGGCGCGGCGTCACTGCTGGGCTCCACCGCGACCATCGGAGCGGGTATCTACCTGTTGGTCACCATCAGCAGTAGCCCTGAGGGCCGGGGCTTCCATGATTTGAAGTCGGAGACGGTGGTGACGGCGAAGAGCCCCATCACATCCACCGCGCCGACCCCGTGAGGGACTGATCTTCGCCGCGGTGACGATCTTCGCTCGCCGGGGCGATCGAAGGATCCGGGTCAAGTGGACGCCACCGGTTATCGAGGGTTCGATCATCGGCGCGGTCGATGAGAAGTGTCCGGCTTGCCTAGGGTGAGGACAACTAAGGTGACGACAACGACACCGCAGCAAAGTCGCCCGTCCGCTCAGGTCCTCGCCCCGCCGAGCCGCGCCACTCACCGTGGCCGCCGGACCGCGCCCGCGACCCGTTTCCGACAATCGATTACATCCGCGTGGGTAGGCTCTGACGTCGCGGAGTTTGCGGCCGCTCGATCCCTCCCACGTCCGCAATGTCCGGTGGGGTCGTGTAGATTCCGATTCCTCGCGCCACACTCTCGGAGGGGAGCCAGAATGTCGCGTCGACGTGTCGTCCCGACCCTTATCGCGTTCGCAGTATTCGCCCTTTCACTCACCGCATGCGGAACCAACGAAACCGTAACGGCATCCGCTCGCTCCGAGAGTGCCGCGGATCCGCGCGCGGTGCAGGCGCAGGTCACCGGCCTCGGTGTGTCCGTGACCGCACACGTCGGCGGAACCGCAGTCACTGCGACTGGTGATAGCGGGATCGCCGCGGCCGACACCCCTCTGGTCATAACGCCGGCGCCCGATCTCGCCCCGGGGTCGGCGTCGTCACTGTCCTCCACCCAGGGTGGAGTGTCGATTGCGCTCGGAGACGACCTACAGCCGAAAACCCCACTCACGTTGACGTTCGAGATCCCGCCCGGTGACACAACATTCGATGGCCTGGGCGCCGACATAGATCCTGTTCTCGTCGCGATCAGCAAGTCGAATCCAGATATCTCCGAGCTACTGCCGGCGAGCTGGGATCCTGATGCGCGCACCCTGACGGCGACCACAACACATCTATCGGATTTCTACCCCGGCAAGATCGACCTATCGGGGCTGCGCGAAAAGATCAGCGACAACGTCGCCGGATTCCTCAGCACGAAGGTCGATGCCCCCTCCTGCTACGGCAAAGTCGTCACGATCGGTGCCGTCACCTACGAGACCACCGCCCCGAACGAGCAGGTCGTCTGGCCATGCCTGTCCGAACGAAACGGCAATCTTGTGTTGTCGCTGCACTCGAACTCGTCTCTCGGCTGGATCGTCCGGTCAGTGCCCGCACCGGTCGAACGACACGAGCTCACTGATCTGACCGCCTCCGCGGTGGCGAACACCGCGGTCTACGCGTCTCTCCTGGGCTCCGACGTCGACGACGGGACGCTACTGCTACCGCTCGGCACATCCGAACTCACGTTCAACCCGCAGGACGTCCCGCGCAAGGTCGACATGCGGGTTCAGGCAGCGATGACGCTGGTCGACATCGGCATGCACGGTGCGTCGATGCTGTGGGGCGGGAACGAGTGGCTCGAGGCCGCCAACCCGTTCACCGCGGAGGATCTCGCCGGGTGCGCGGACACGAACTTCGCACTGTCTGCGGTCGCCGGGGCTTCCGATACGCAGGTCGGCGAGATGAGTCGCACTCTCCTCGACTGCACCACCGCTCTGGGGGGTGGTGTGGTGGAGTCGTCGGCGCTCGGACTGTCCGAGAGCGGCCGCGAGATGATCGGCACGAAGCTGCAGGGTTTGGCGTCGTTGCCGAAGAGCGCTTCGCTGCTCTCCTCCGCGGTCACGGGGCTCGGTGGGGAGTTCACCGGGAAGAACTCCGCCTCCGTCGTCATCCGTGCCCGCGGTGGTGATGCGGTCGACGTGAGCGCAGTGCCGGATGAGGTATTTGATATCGAGCGCTTCGAGATGGACAACAAACTGACTGAGCCGGTATTCGTGGGCCGCAAGGTCGGACCGTACCAATACAAGCTGAACGACGAAGGCCACGCCGATATCACGTACAAGTGGACGGCAGTCACCGGGGACGACCGCGAAATCAACACCGAATTCTGTCAGGTAGTCGTCTCGATCGACGGTCCGCAGCAGTTTTTCGACGACGTCAAGACCGCCCAGTGCTCGGGCGGCTACAGTTCCAGCTTCGGGGGCATTTTCAAATTTCGAGCCGACCACCCCGGCGAATACACCATCAAGATCACCGATGCCGTCACCGGCCTGACCGCACAGACAACCTTCACCGTCGAGAGGTGACCGTCTCGACTGCTACGAGCTCCTCCCAGGGATAGCCGATCGCAACTGCCGATCTGCCTACCGTACGAAACACAAAGAACCAGCAGTTTTGCCGGGCACCACTGGATATGCGCTGGGATTTCTGCCGGACGGCCGTCCCGATCGGGCGCCGGCGCATCGGATGTGGAGCGTGCGCCCGCACGATCCCAACACTCGAGGCGGAAAGCTGGGAAGACGTTGGTTGATGCGGTAGTGGTGACCCGCGAGATTTCGCCGCGCCTAGAATGTGTGCCCTTGGGAGGCTGTACAACTCGCATCTCGGATGCCTCGGTTCTCCCAACAAATCTGCGCCGGCAGGCGCTCCGGTGCGGCGCGAGATCTCGATCGTCCTGACGTGTCCGGATGTCCAGCGTCGATATGTCCCACGTTCGGAGGACTGTTTTCAAGCTCTGCGAATGTCAGCATTGGAGTTCCTGCACCACTACAGAGGTGAGAAATGTTGATTCTGAGGAAAGTTCTTCGCGCAACGTGTCCACGCTGCAATGGAAGCGGGGGGCACAGTGATTTCGGGAACTGGGTGAACTGCTCAGCCTGCGGAGGTACAGGGCAGAAGTAGTTCGGCGCGAGGCGGCCCGCCGCTGGATGTCGGGCGGGCCAGCTTCCACCTCGTCGGGACGGAGGCGCCGGTCATGAACCCAAGTGCATCAGCGCTCACGGAATCTTCCTCGTAGCATGAGGCCACAAACAAAAGGGAGCACTTCGATGTTCACCGTCCAGCGAGCTCTCGGTGTCACTCTCGTCGCCGCGAGTCTCACACTCGCACCCGTGGTCGGCACGACCCCTCAGGCCGCAGCCGAGCCAACGGTGAATAGGTTTCAGATTCCGCTCGTCTGGAGCACCGGCCTGTTTACGGGTTGTGGCTGGATCCTTGACTTGTGCGCCAGTACCCCGACGGCAATAGCAGGTGAGCAACCCGGCACCGTCACCTTCCCAGTCATCTCACCCAATAGCGAAGCCACCTACTGGATGCACTGGAGAAACCTAACGACGGGAGCCGCTGGGGTGCTGACTGTCCCGTACAACGAGTCGGTGAGCGTATTCACGGGTGCGGGACCGGTGACTGCCTCGATGACTACCGGGCAGGAGATCATAGCGGGGACCGGGGTGTTCTGGGTGCCGTGAGCAAGTTTGTCTCCAAAACCAGCTAGGGCGACGTTATGCCCCTGACCATTCAGCCGGTCGAGGACCGGGTTCGGATCGCGTGATCCTCCCGTATAAGCGACAAGCCGCGACTTTCATTCACCTGGTGTACGGTGTGATCCTTATGCACACGCGCCCGATGTCGTTCGCTTCCGTGATGCGCTGACGGCAATTCCACCTAGTTGAGACAGATTGCGTGGCCATCGCGAGGTCGTGCGGTTGACCGAAGGTGACGGTCCCGGGCGTTCGGCAAACTCGGGTCGATCATCCCCTCAGCTGTCTACCATCGATGCATGGCGGACCCACCTCGTCCAGTTGTTGTGATGATGCGGGCCCTGCAGCGCCGACTGCATCAGCTCGCCGACGCCCCGACCCCCCGAGTCCACGCTGCTCGAGCTGACCGCAGGGTTGGCCATCACACATCGCGGCCGTCGCCGAACTCGACATTGCCGGTATCGTCGGTGAACGCACGATGGCGACCGCGGAGATCGCCAGGCGCGCCGGCACCCGTTCCGCTGTGTGGCCAGGGGTACGTCTTGGCGATCACCTCTGCGTTCATCACCGCGATCGCACGCATGGAGCCGGCGAACAGTTGCTCCTCGTCGGGAGTGCTGGCTGAACCACTCCCACACCGAGGCGCCATGACCTGGGGAAAGGCCTGGCTCGCCGGTCCGCACGCTGGTCACCAGACCCGTCCAGGCGTCCGCGGTCGAGCGCAGTCCCATGTAGACGGCCCAGTCGTGCATGAACGCAGGGTGTTTCGCGGTGCAAGGTCTTGCCGACCCGGGTCATGCGGACTTTCCCGGTGCGGCGGTTAATGGTGCACACCCCGAATGCCGCAGCGGTGCGCAGCAATCGGTGCCGTCGTGTCCGGGCATGGTGTGCGACGTCGGGGGCGGTACCGGAACCCTGTCGGCCAGGTCGATACCCGCGCGTACCCCAAGTCCATCTCCGAAAAGCGTCCTGAAAGTCAGGTCTGCACGAAGGTTGTGACACGCAATTGTGGAATCAACTTGTGAGACGCCTCTACCCTGGGTGCTTATCGGATCCGGATACGGTCCAGGTGGCGTCTCATTTCTAAGGAATCGGGACGGGTACCCCCACCCGGCGCACCCGTCGCGGCGAGGGTTGACGTCCAGGTGAAAGAGGTAGGCCCACTGGTCAGATCTGAACTCAGCGACCTCACGGCGGTCTCGGGGGGGGGCGGTAGTACTCGCCGAGAATCGGGCGGATATGCCTCTGCCCCTCTCTTACCGAAGTGAAGACGCACGAATACTGGACGCGGGTCGCCCGGCGGTTCACTTCTGATATTTCGTATCCAGTAGCGGTGCAGGGTGGTCTGCACGTTCACGCAATTTTCGTAATTGCGTCCGACGGCCTTCCTGGCGCGCCGACAATTTCCGGCGGCATCAAAATTGCCGCGTTCTCATCCTTGCCGCTCAGGCGGCTTTCTAGAAGGTCGACAGCGGCACGCATCAGACCAATCTTATCGCCTTGCATGGTCATCCACTGCTGATCAGGTTCGACTAGTGTTCGGTAGAAAGAATTATCGTTACCGGCGAGCATAAGGGGCTTGTGATCATGATCCCGAGGGGTCAGCTTGCTTCTCGTAGTTCCTCGGCCCGCCAACGTCGCAGCTTGATGGGCTATGTATGCAATGGCATCACTGTCACACAAAATGGCATCGGCACCGGCATGCTCACTAATCCAACGTGCGGTCGATTCAACCTCCGAGCGATGGGGGTGAAGGCTATTTTGATAGTGAATGCGCTTTTGTGGGATGGTGCCGAGGCGGTCTGAAATAGTATCGCGACGTGCTGGTGGAACGTTGCTTCCGTCGTCGTCAAATCCGAGATGCATAAATTGCACGCATCCCGCTTCTTCCATCAGGTTAATCATTTCGATTATGCCGCGGGCATTATCGTTTTCTACATGTGGGTGCTGCATGTCCTCGTCGGATCCACGAGGCCGGCCCAACGCGACGTACGCGACCCCCTCCTTGCGTAGTCCGGCTAGACGCTGATCGTCGACCTGTAGATCGTTGACAACAAAGGCGCGCAACTTATGGGCCTTCATTGCTTCGTGATACGTCGGCAGTGCGAGAGTGCGGGCGTATTCGCGATGCCAACCGTCGAGGCGAAGCCCCGGGTCATCCCGTTCCGCCGCCGAGCCGCCCCCGACGTCGTTCACTCCCGGCACCTCGGGCTGCACAACGAAGGGCACGACGAGGCCGCGACGATCCTGGACCTCAGATACGAGTGCTTCGAACTGCTCCAGCATCACAGGCGACGGGGTCGTCCAGGAGCGCGGCAATTCATAGCCTATCCGCACGCCGCTCAGTGAACCCCTGGTTCTGCGGGCTGGGCGATAACCCGTTGCTGCAACGGCGCTCGCCACCCGCTGGCGCGTCGAGGGTGACAGCAAGCCTGGTCGGTTGAAGAAATTTTGTACGGTATCGCGCTCTACCCCCGCATGCTTGCATACCTCGTTGATCTGGGCTTCCGTACTCGGTCGTCCTACTGCCATTTCTTCGCTCCAATTTTCTAGTCTGTTCTTGCGTAACGCTCCGCGGTCGGTTAATGTTCCTGCAGCGAATACGCAACAAATTACTACGAAAGGGCGAGTCGAGCGGGTTCGCGGGGTGGTTCAGATCGTGTCCACTGGTGGAGGGATAAGGGCTCATGAGATCTACAAGTTCCACGACAGCAACCAGAATTCGAGTGCCGATCGTGGTTTACGCAGCGTTCGCTGCACTCATCGCGTTGGCCCTGGTGGCGGGGATTGCCGCCAAGGGCAACGTCATCCAGGCGGGACATACAGCATCAGCTGTGAGTACGTCCCAGATCAGGGAGGCGGCGGTTGTTCCCGCCGTCGAGCTCGTCGCGCATACCCCGGCACGCGCCGGATGGAAGGCGGACACCGCGCGATTCGCTGGATGCCTCGGTGGGTTCGGAATCGCAGCGGCACCGGTGGTTGCGGGCTTCATGTTCGGTGGTCCCGCCGGAGCTAAGGCGGCCGCAAAGGCATGGTTCCCCAGGCTCGGACCGGTCGGCACCAATACGATGAAGTGGTGCCTGGCGTCGGTACTGGGGGTTCGCTTCTGACACATGGCAAAGCAGCAGAGGGTGCCACCCAAGTTCGTGCGGGGTGGCACCCTCTTCTGTAAGGTCCATGTTCCCTGCAGACTCGCTCCACGGAGCCCCATTGCCATCGGTGGATCTGTCTATGACCCCACCGATCCGATCGGACGGCTGCTGTTCACCACCCTGTCGGATGATCGCCGAGTTCGAGCCGCCTGGTCGAAGGGTGGTACATCAGATCTCGCCAACTGCGAGACGCTCTGCGTGCTGCACAACCGATCCAAGGGCAACAGATGAGCCCAGCCATCGGCGTTGTCGGCCGCGCTTCGACCATGGCGTAGGTCTTCCAGCGAGGAGCCCGTCTGTCAGGCGTCATCCTCGGCGAGAGCCGCCGCCGCGGCGGCGACCTTGGCGGCGACTTCCTCCAGCGACGACTCCGCGGTGTCTAGGCCAGAACGTGAGGCGAGTAGGGGGCTAACGTCCCGGAGAGAATCAAAGGTAGTGCCGTGGGCGACGGGGATCACTCGGTCGGTCGCGAGCAGCACGGAGAGCTCCTTGTCGGCGATTCCTTCGGCTGCCAGGCTCTTTAACAGCGCCGGGGTCACCAGCACGATGCCGATCCGGGAACTAACCAATCCTTTGTCGATTTCGCGGAGTAGCGACTTGCCGAGGCCGACGTCCTTCTCACTGAACCAGACCGTCGCGTCGTTGGACTTCAAGAGGTCGTATAGCTCAGCCGCGCAGCCGGTCCGGTCCTCCCAGGCGTGGCAGAGGAAGAGGTCGCGACGCTCGGGGTGTTGGCGCGCCTGCTCCTCGGCCTTGCGGGCCAGGGGCTCGATGGAGCGCCACTCGGCGGAGGTATACGAGACTGAGCCCCCGCCACGTGTACGGCGCGATCTCCCGCCGCTGAACGACCCGTCTCTGCCGGAAGATGCACCGCCCGCCGACGAGCCACCACCGCCACCCCGGTACGAGGGGACCGGCGGAGAATAGGAGTAGGAGGGACGGCGAGACGATCTGTTCCGGCACGCCGGACAGTTGGCGGCAGCGCTCGCCGTGCGGTGGCCGTAGATAGGCGCTGTGCAACCAGACATGAAAGCATGTTACGTGTAGCGCCCGACAGTCAGGTCGTCAGCGGTGCGTAGCTTCGTGAGGCCACGACGTTCGACGCCCCAGGGGTCGAGGCAACCTTCTCCGGGACGGCTATGAGATTTTCCCAGCCCACTGAGGTAGCTCTGCCCAGTTGCTCGGGAAACCCATCTCTTCGACAGTGCGGTGCCGGAAGTGCGTGAAGGTGTGGTGGACGAGATTCGCCACCTTCTGTGACCAGGTGTTGCCTGGGGAGGTCGTGTTGAGCAGGAACGCGGTGATGCAGATCGTCATGTAGACGTGCTCGGCTTGGTCGTGCGGGACACCGTCGAAGCCAGGCAAGTGGGACGTGGCTCGTGTACCGACGGGGGTGAGTTGCCGGTTCCACAGTCTGCCGTGATGGGCGCAGATGTTGCGTACGACGGTCAGGTGTTCGAGCCAGTTGGCGAGTGGGGGCCGGCGATTCCACTTCTTCTTCTGGTTGTTCGAGATGTTCGGGTCTCTGGTGAGGTCGAACCAATCGGAGACCGCCCGCTGGTCGGCGGACGTCATGGCTTCGAACAGTTTCGAGATGTCGGCGAAGTCGAGGACGTCGGTGAGAACCCAGATCGGAAGCTGGCCGCCGTATTTCAGGTCGTGGTGGTCGACGAATTTGTCTCGGCCGCGAGCACGGGCGATTCTGTTACTTGCCGTGCTGTTCCAGCTGCCGTGGTTGAAGGTAGACCGGAACAGGGCGACGTTCTTGTACGCCTGAGGGTCGTGTGCACCGAGGACATAACCGATCTGGCTGCGCATGGCGACCTCGATCCGCTCCAGGCCGCTGAGGAGCAAGGTCTTGAGGTGTCGATCGAACTCGTACAGTCGCACGACCTCGGTGAACGAGGTTCCTGACAGGAATCGGTCCGTCAGACCGGTGCCGACCGAGTTCGGTGCCCGGAAGGGATACCAGTACCCGCTGAGGCGGTAGTACCCTATGGCTGCAAGCCAGCGACGAGCTTGGTCCTCGTCATCAACCGTCATCCCGCGGCCTTTGATGCGTACGAGCTGATCGTTGATCGAGAGGAACGGCTTCACCGGTGTAGTCACACCGCTGAATATAAATCCGGCCCGCTCCCGGAACCGGGGCGGGCCGAACGATTGAACACATTCTACGAACACGTCCGACAATGCCGCAAATCGTCATGTCAGGGGCGCTCTGCATCAATCTGAGTGGACGATCAGAACCTGACATCAGAGCGCCGGACCGGGGGCGCGGTGGGGGTCCTCTGTGAAGGCGCTGTGCTGTTCGTGAGAAGTTCAGGCGGCTTGCTTTCTTTGCAGTTCCGTGCACTAGCGATGGTACGACCAGGCCTTGTCCTCTCATCACTTGCTGTCATCGAGTTGTCCACATAATTGAGGCAGACGGCGACACCGAGGCCGTGCAGGTATTGGTGTCATGCCATCGCAACTCGTTCGACTACCAGGCCCGCACGTTGCTGGCGGACCGGCAGGAGAAAGCGACCCGGGTCGAACGCACCGCCCCGTACGCCGACGCGGGATTCACCGTGCTCGACGGAGAACCCGGCTACCAGGATGACTCGAAGATCCACTGGCGGTACATCGCCACCGCCGAGGACGCCGAGGCGGACCCGCGCGCACACATCACCGAGGAGCAGGTGCGGCAACGGCCGGACCTGTGGGGTGTGTGGGTGACCACCGAGACGATGTACGTCGACGTCGAATCCGGAGAACCGGTCGAAGAGGGCGACATCGACTGGGACACCTTCGACGACCCGGACGTCAAACCTGAGGAAGGACTGCGGCACGCGAACTCTGTCGAGGATCGCGACGTGTATGTGCCGCAGTTCTACTTCCTCGACGTGCTGCGTGCCGAGGAGGCCGGCCTGGTCCCGGTCAACGGCGGCCGGTACCAGTTCAACCGGGCGATCCAACTTGCCGGGTTCAACCCGACCAACCCGTTGCCCGAGAACGAGGAAGCCCGCGAGGCCGCCCTTCTGGCGGCGGAGGAGACCAAGCGGGTGCAGCGTCGCCGGGTACGGGAGCTGAACAAGTTGGCTGAGTCCGCTACTGACGTGAGGCGCGAGTTCATCCGGGTGATGTTGTCGGCGACCAAGCCCCCGAAGAACGCGGCCACGTGGACGGCGATGATGATCGCGCTCGCACCGCATCAGTTGTCGGAGTACCACTCATCCGATCTGCTGCCGGAGTTGATGGGTGAGAAGACCTGGGCGGCATACGACGCGAAGAAGAAGATCGCGGCCGCCGCGACGGCGGCCAGCGAGTCCCGCGCCTGGATGCTCACGTTCGCGCTCACCGTCGCGGCGATGGAGTCGCGGATGGCGAAGGACGCGTGGCGGTCGCGGCCGCAGTACGTGAGCGAATACCTCGGGATGCTCACCGAGAACGGGCACACCCTCTCGAATGTGGAGAAGGTGATCAGCGGCGAGCTGCGGCCCGAGGACATCGACATCACCTAGTCATGACGCTCCCGGTGGGTGTTCGGGGCATCGAGCCCCGAACACCCTCTTCGCATGCCCCGTGTTCGTGGACGCGCACAGGGGCGTCGAACTGAGAACCGCCAGAGGGTGATTGGCGGGCCTGCGGTTCGGCGCGGCGAACCGTGCTGCATCCTTATGCTGTACGGATGGCACTCCACGATCGCCGCGAGCGTTGGCTCGCGCATGCCCGCTCCGTTCATGCGACAACGGATCAACTGCTGACTGGTGGCGGTCTGCCCGTCGACCGAGAGGCAGCCATCTCCATGGCCAGAATCGTTGGAACCCTGCAAGGGCTGTTCGGGGACCAGGTCGAAGCGCTGGAAGGTGACGCGCCCGAAGGAGAGCTGGCTGTAGCAGTTGCGCCGTTTGCGGCCGCGCTCCGCAAATTTGATGTTCTCGGCAATCCCGAACTTCCGAAGTCGAATGGCGAACTGCGGGATGCACTAGGCGAGCTGTGTGATGCGGCAGGATCTGTAGCGGCCACGTTGGATACCGATCCTGCGCTGCGCGTTCAGTCCGTTGATGACGTAATCGCCGAGTTCGCTGAGAGTTACCGGGTAGCTCTACTGCTGACGCTGACTGCATGTCACGTACTTTCGAACAGGGTGGTCGGGTGGCGCACATCCAAAGACGACGGCAATACGCCCGGTGACCATCTGGATGTGTCGACGATGAAGCTCGTCGACTCCGATACGGTTGGAACAGTTCCTATGTCGATGCTTTCGAGCTTGATGTCTGCTCCCCCTTCCATCATGACTCCAGGAAATGAAGCCGCTGTCTTCGCGGAGATGTTCAGTGGCGGCACTCCCCCGCCGCTGTATCGCATGGCGTACGGCCAATGGTTCGGCAGTGTGGCTGCGATGTGGGAGGACGTGTATCGGGATCGACTAGCAATCGCTCATGGAGTTGATAGTGATGGCCAACCGTGGGACAAGAACGATGTAAAGTCGGAGTTCTTCTACGAACTGTGTCAAATCCGGCACGATTTCGCGCACAAGGACGGGCTGTGCGAGGAAAGCGCCGGAAATGCGGTCTTGAACTGGGGAATTGCTGGGAAACCACTTGCGCCCACTCCCCGGCAGATGTTGTCGTTGATCGACTTGTTCCCCACCGAGGAGCTACGCAGAACCCCAGTACGGGTTCCTCGGACCAGCGAACGCTTGCCGTACAACTTTCCGTCCGAGTGGGTAGCGAAGGTCAAGGATCGCGTCATCGCGATCGAAAAAACCAAACGCCTTCGGCCCGAGGTATTGAGGCGCGTCATTGACAAATGGTTAGACGAGTCCTGATGGAACGGCTGTCAGCCGCCAGGTGGTATTCGGTGCGGTGATGGCGTTGGTGCCCAGACGTATATTGGGATCAATTCTCCTCACACGCGGTCCGGCATAGGCCTGGCGGTATTCGACATCGCTGAACAACACTGTTGCTAGCAATGGGCTCAGGTGGCTGCGCCCCGGGGCTAGACCTTGCCTTGATCCTGGACGACAAGCTCAAGTTTCGTGTGGCCTCGCTTGAGCAGATAGAACTGAGGAAAAGCGCTTGCTTCGACTTCGCGCACGATCAGCTCAAGTCCAGCTACCAAGTTCGACATTTCTCCGTACAGGCTTAGGCGGCCCCTTGCTGCGACTCGTGGGATCCCGAGCCAGCTGAGACCCTGTTCGCGACATTCCGCTCGCTCAGCGCCGCGTGTGGGATCCATCAGCTGGCGGGCATCGGTTGTCACGAAAAGTTCGGCGCCGAGTCCCGCGACCTCACCGAAGAGCGGAATATCCTTTACGGCGGGCACCGTGTCCCTCCCGCCGACAAGGAACTGGTGCCGAGGACAGATCAGGGACAGTGCAGCAATCATCTTCTTGTTAACGCATTCGTCGATGAAGATCTTCACCCTGCCAGGCCCTCTACTTCCTCCTGGAAAGACACCGCGTCGGCAACGGCGCTGGGTGACACCGTGGGGTAGAAGTCGGGTACTTCGTCGGCTGTAACGTCGCCGTCTGCGACCAGATCCGCGATCGTGTCGAACGGCACCCGAGTGCCACGGATCGTTGGCCAGCCGCCGATCCGATCGGGAGCGACGCTGAGATTCTCGCGGGGATGCTCGAAGTCGGAGACGACTCGATCCGAGCTATTGGTGAAGCTTCGGTAGACGTCGTTGATCGTGACCAATTCGAACTGACCAGGATTCTTGACTAGATCCATGAAACGGTCTTCGTTCCAGACGACAACGGTCGTGCCATCCGTCGCGAATCGGTACGCAGCGGGGTGCTCGGTGAGATCGTGCTCGGACAGATTGCTGAATGCGGTCTTGACCTTCTGCAGAGATACCTCAGATCTGAGGTAGCACACACTACGTAGCGCGACGAGATCGCGGAAAGAGTAGAGCATTGGCCGGCTCGGGCGAATCTCCGGCGTAACCAGGCCAGCTCGGCTCCAACGCCGCAACTGATTAACGGACGCGCCGGTGAGCGCTGCAGTTAGTTCGATAGGAAACGACACACATGCCACCCCTCTCGACAAGTCCAGTCAATCACTCAATGTGACAGACATTTGGCTCGCAGGCCGACAGATCTGTGATCTAGACCGCACCTGTACCGGTGCTGGCTGATGGTAGACGGGCGAGCTAGTTACTTGCCAGTACACACTCGCGGACCTCAATGTACGAGGTCGCGTCTACCTGCCGCGATCGTTCAAGATCAGGCTCAGTGCGCCGTGGAATCGGACAGTACTCAGCAACGGATTGGCGTGCCCGGATTTCTTAGTACGCACAAATCGTCGGATTGCGGCTTGCTCGCGGTTGGAACCAGGATCCAGGTCGTTGGGTTACCGTGAATCTTGACTCGATGAGGGGGCGCTTGTGATCGAGGACAAGGCCCGGAGATGGCGCGACAGCAAGTGGTTCGACGTGGTCGTCATCGTCGCGATCGTTGCAGCCGGAACCGTGATGGCCGGCTTGCTGAACGACTACGAGGCCGGTGAGCCGGGTGCCGACCGCGCGTACTCCTACGTGTCCGAACCCGCGCCGTACCCGGTGCGGATACCGGGGTGCGATGCGGTCGAGCGGCCCTCGAAGCCGAAACGCATCACCTTCGCCACCGTCGGTCCGCAGGGCTACGACAACCCGAGGTATCCGTGGTTCTCGGGGGCGAAGGCGGCGGCGATGACAGAGGCCGCCGTTGATGCGCTGCCGGACTCGGTGGAGTTGGTCTTCGCCAGTCCAAGCCAGTCTCTGCAGTTCGAGCCGATCACCGATGTCGACCCCTCCGCCTTCCCGCAGGAGGAGGATGCGGACCTGTTCAACGGGTCGACCAACGCTCGCGGCTCGCTGATCCGAGACGGCTACGTCGGCACCGTGACGGTCGATGTTCAGGCATGGGACCGCCCGGTCCTGCCGTGCGTGGCAGGGGCGTTGGATCGACGCGACACCCGCCCGGACGGCACGGTGCTCGACTCGCTGGATACCTGGTACGAGGTCAACGGTGTACGCACCCTCGAACGCAGAGTCGTTGCGTACCTTCCCGACGGCACTCGGATCATGGCTACGGCCAGCGACGCCGACAACACCGATCCGAGGGCGGGCGGCCGGCGCAGCGGGCAGGTCCCGTTGACCCTCGACGAGTTGACCGCGATCGTGACCACCCCGGCATTGACGGTGACCGCGCCGGTCATCCCGGCCGTGCCATTGATGCCATCCTGCGGGGCCTTCACCGATTGGAACGGGCCGGAGCTGACCCGGGAGAAAGTGGCCCGGCTCGACCGTGCGCTCGAAGCGCGGTGGGCGAGCATGCCGGGAAGCAGCGACCTCATCCTGGATCGGCCGATCGGATCACTCCGGTTGACCGACTTCGGTAAGGACAACGTCTGCGAAGTGGTCACCGTGACATCGGCTCGCGGGGACGGACGCTTGGAGATCGTCGTCGTCAGCGGTCAGTCCGCGGCGTCACCGCAGGATGAGTACCTGAACGAGATCGACCCGGATCGCATCACGACCGTGACAGCGGACGGGTCCACCATCACCCGCGGGTTTTACCCCGATACCGGCAGCGCCTACTTCTCTATCACCCTCCCCTCCACCCAACAGATCATCATCAGCACCACCCCCATCCGGGGCTCCACCGTGCCGGTGACGCTGGAGCAGATCGAATACCTGGCCACCGCACCCGAACTCAACCTGAACTGAAAATCAGCGGACCCGGCGGATTCGCGCACCGGTGAGTAGTCGATGGCGATGCGGGCGGTTACCAGAGGGTGAGGGGAAGTCCGGCGGCTTCGGCCCACCGGATCCGCTCCTCAATGCTGCCGGGATCGTCACCGTTTGCGAGGCCGGCGCGGATGGCGGCGGCGACAGCGCGGGTGCGCCCGGCGGGACCGCGGACGTCGGCGAGTGGACTCGCGAGGTTTCGTCGGCGCAGGTGGTACTCGGTGCGGTTGACGGCGTTGGTGCCCAGGCGCATGTGGTGCGGGTTGACGCATCCGGCGAAGTCGCATTGATGACACAGCACCGCATCATCGGCACCCGACCATCCCAATCTGGGGATGACTCCGTATTCGAGTTGATAAGCGAAGAGATGGGCGGGCACGGTGCCGCGTCGAGACGCACCGGGCAGACTTGCGGCCCGAAAGGACCCGTGTCCGGTTGATGAGACCCCAGCCAGCCATGGCGTGCACAGGTTCCCGCTGCGTCGATAGCATTTGGCCTCAAATCGGGTGACGATCGTGGGTTCGGTGAGCCAGGACCGCCACAGCTGTGCCGGAACGCGAACCGGTTGTGGCTGACCGATCAGGGTGAGTTGCTCGAGCTCTGCAACAGCCGGGGTTTCGGGCATTCCGGGCAGCGTAGGAATGCTGCCGGTGACGCCCATATGTTCTCCGCTCGGTAGCTCTTGGGTGCTGTTACCGAGAGGGTAGAGGCTGGGTCTGACAGCTCGAGCACAAGCGGTAACGCGGCGAGCGCCTCGACCCGTGACCGGATCGAGGCGCTCGCCGTGTGGTGTATCTGCGGGCGTCTACGTCACCCAGCCGACCATGATGATCGCGTTGTAGATGCCGTGGGTCATGATCGATGGCCAGAGCGATCGTGTGTAGAGGGCAAGTGACGCGTAGACCGCTCCGCTGATCAACGTTGAAACTACGTTCGCGGTGCCGAATTCTGAATGAGCTATCGCGAATACAGCTGTCGATGTAACCGCGGTGAACGTGATGAGGACCGTTGCATTCGGTCGCCACCGTTGCACGATCAGCGGCAGGCTGCGGAAGCATATTTCCTCTGTGAGGGCGGCACCTAGGAACGCGGTGGCAAGTGCGCCGTACAAGCCGAGAGTTGTCGCTTCCGCCCGCCTCTCTTGGTGGGCGGCATGCTCTGCGGGATCGACTACGGGGAAGGCTGCGGAGATCTGTTGTGCGACGAGTATGTGCAGAAGTGCAAGACCAATGGGAATGAGCACAATCCACACCAACTGCATACGCACCGGCATTTGCCGATCCCGAGTCCGCACCGCTCCGAGGCCCAGCCATCGAAATCCGCGAGCGAATTCAGCGCGGATACTCCACCATGGACGCAGCGGCGGAAGTAGCTTCACCATGCCGGCTGCCATGACGAAGAAGCTCAGTGCAGCAAGAATTGCCTCCACCGGTTTGACCGGGGCAAGACTCGCGGCGAACACCGTCCCTATTAGCGGCCCCACAAGTGTGATGAACCAGCGCTTCTCGATCCGCTCACGGGCGATCCGAGGGCCTTCTGCTGGCTTGCCCTGTCTGTTGAGCGTCACATCGCTCATTAAGGTCCCCCCCGAAGTTACGAACATGAGCGTGCCACTGACACATGGTGTCAGTGGCACGGGCGTGAGAACTGATCAGGCCGACGCGGCGAGCGAATCATCCGCCGGCTGGGGTGAAGTGCCGATCGCTGCGGTCCCCGGCTGTTCCTTCTGTGCGGTCTTGCGAGACCGGCGCTGCGGTCCGCGTCGGCTGGGCTTGCTGTCGTCGGCCTGCCACCGTTTCAGATCGGCCTCGCTGAACCCAGCGCTGCGCGCGACGGCGAGTGCGTCGGCCAACGCCTTCTTGTTCGCGGCGTCGGCGCGGGCGAACTCTTCGCGGGTGTCGGCGAGAGTTTTGTGTGCTGTGGCGACGACGCGGATCGCCTGCATCTTCTTCTCGGCTTCTCG
>NZ_WXYH01000046.1:0-17842 GCF_009872365.1 Rhodococcus sp. T7 | reverse complement strand
CGAGACGATGCCGAAGAACGGCAGCGCGATGATGTACACCTCGGGGTGACCGAAGAACCAGAACAGGTGCTGCCACAGCAGCACACCGCCGGTGGCCGGGTCGAAGATGTGACCACCGAGGTGACGGTCGACGAACAGACCCATGAACGCAGCGGTCAGCAGCGGGAACGCCAGCAGAATCAGAATGCTGGTGATGAAGATGTTCCACGTGAAGATCGGCATCCGGAACATGGTCATGCCGGGGGCACGCAGGCAGATGACGGTGGTGATCATGTTGACACCACCGAGGATGGTGCCGAGGCCGGCGACCGCGAGGCCCATGACCCAGAGGTCGGCGCCGACGCCCGGGGAGTGCAGTGCACTCGTCAGGGGCGTGTAGGCGGTCCAGCCGAAGTCGGCGGCACCACCGGGGGTGATGAAGCCCGCGGTCGTGATGATCGCGCCGAACACGTACAGCCAGTAGCTGAACGCGTTGAGTCGCGGGAACGCCACGTCGGGGGCGCCGATCTGCAGCGGCAGGATGTAGTTGGCGAACCCGAACACGATCGGCGTCGCGTACAGCAGCAGCATGATCGTGCCGTGCATGGTGAACAGCTGGTTGAACTGCTCGTTCGACAAGAACTGCATACCGGGCACAGCGAGCTCGGCGCGCATCATCAGGGCCATGAGACCACCGATGAGGAAGAACGCGATCGAGGTCGTCAAGTACATGATTCCGAGCACCTTGGGGTCGGTGGTCGTAATCATTTTGAAGATGAACGAGCCCTTGGGTCCCTGCCGCGGCGGGTAAGGCCTGGCTGCAGCTATCGCGGGGACTGGCTGGGGCGCTACGGCAGTCACTGATCCTCCTGAATGCGCGTCCGACCCCGGGCTGCGAGGCGAACGGTCTCTGGCTTGCGCTCATCGAATCGTAGACCGTGCCCTCTGCGGCCTCCGACTGGGTCCTACCCACTGTCGTACTTACCCCGACTCAGAGCAAACCGGGGCGCGGGCGACCTGCGGTTTGTGCCAGCGGGCAGCGCCGGGGAGTGCTCACTGTCACGCAGTCCCGCGTGTCGCGCGGGGCTGCGTGACACGGTCCCGCCGAGGCTCCGGCACACCGAAACCGTGCTGCTAAGGTTTCGCTCACCTAACTTCCATCAGGAGCTCCATGTGAACGTTCTCTCCCGCCGCCGGATCGTCGCCGGCGCGGTCGCGCTGGCCGCGGCAGCCACCTTCTCGATCACGTCCTGCGCCGGCAACGACCACTCCGCCGCCGCCTCCGGCACCCCATCGTCGACCGGGCAGTTCCCCCGCACCGTGGATCACTTCCGCGGCAGCACCGAGATCCCGGCCGCACCGCAGCGCATCGTGGCCCTCGACAACAGCTTCACCGACGCCGTCCTCCTCCTCGAGGCGCCCCTGGTCGGGTACGTCGACTACCGCGAGCCCGGCCTCCCCGACTACCTCGGCACCACACGCGACGAGTTCGCGGCGGACGCGAAGTCGGTGGGCAAGGTCAGCAACGCGAGCCTCGAGCAGATCGCCGCACTGCAACCCGACCTGATCATCTCCGCCGAGGTGCGCGACGGAAAGAACTACGAGCAACTGTCGGCGATCGCGCCGACCATTTTCACCGAGACGACCGGGCCCACGTGGAAGGACAACATCCGGCTCGTCGGCAAGGCACTCGGCAAGGAGGACCTCGCGGAGCAGAAGATCGGCGCCTACGAGGAGCGGGCCGCCGCCGTCGGTGCGGAGGTCAACGAGACGGCGTCGAATCCGGCGATCTCGGTCGTCCGGTTCGCGGGCGAGCCGACGGCACGCCTCTACCGCACCACCTCGTTCAGCGGGATCGTCCTCTCGGACGCCGGGCTGGCACGTCCGCAGAGCCAGGGCCCCGATCCGGCCGATCCGGACAACATCATGCAGGCCGTCAGCACCGAGCTGATCAGCGAGGCGGAGGCCGACGTCATCTTCGTCAGCACCTGGCAGGACCCGGCAGGCAAGAGCGCCGAAGCGGCGAAGCCGTTCCTGGAGAGCCCGCTGTGGCAGACGCTCAAGGGACGCAAGGTCGACGTCGACGACGCCCGCTGGATGTCGCCGGTCAGCGTCCAGGGCGCGCATCTGATCCTCGACGACCTGTCGGACACGTTCGGGGTGGACAAGCACAGCGGCTAACCTGAACGCGCCCGCACACACAGGAAGTCGCCGAATTGTCCCCTCGTAGGTTTTCCGCCCGCCGCGCGTCCACCGGTCTGGTCGCTGCCGTCGCTGCGCTCGCACTGGCCGGCTGCTCTCAACCGTCCGACGACGATCCCGCAGCGTCCATCGTCCGGACCACCACGCAGATCGCCGGAGCCGGCGTGGTCGGCATCGAGCGGGACACCACGACGGCCTGCGCCGAGCCGGCCCCGGTCGACGCTGCACTCGCGGCCGGCTCGACGCACCGGGTGGTCCACACGAAAGGTGAGAGCGACGTCCCGTCCGACCCTCGGCGGATCGTGGTCCTCGACAGTGCCGCGCTGGACGCCGTGTGCGCCCTCGGCCTGTGGGAGAACGTGGTCGGCGCGGCAACCCTCGACGGCGATTCGCCGCAGCCCGGCTACCTCGGCACCGGCGTCTCCGAGATCCCGAGCGTCGGATCCGTCGACGCCCCGGACGTGAACAGAATCGCGCAGGCGGACCCGGACCTGATCCTCGGATCGAGTCCGGCGTCCGACCAGCTGTACGGCGCGCTCTCCCCGATCGCGCCCACCGTGTTCGTCGGCTCCGACCCCGTGTACTGGAAGGCGCAGTTCCTCCTCGCGGGCAACGCGCTGGGCCGGGCCGACGCGGCGACGGCGGCACTCGAGCAGTACCAGCAGGACGCGCAGCAACTCGGCATCGACATCGATGCCGCGCAGACGCAGGCGTCCGTCGTCCGTTTCGACGCCGACAGCATGGAGGTCGAGGGTCCGGCGACGTTCGCGGGCCAGGTCCTCACCGACGCCGGGGTGCGGCGGCCCGCCTATCAGAACCTCGACGGCGTCGTCACCGAACCGATCTCCGAAGCCGACATCGACCAGGCCGAGGGCGACCTCATCTACGCCGTCCTGGACGGCAAGGACGGCACCGCCCACGCGGAGGACGTCATGTCCGGGGAGGCCTGGGAAGACCTCGGGGCCGCCGGCGACAAACGGGTCTTCGCCGTCGAGGGTGACGTGTGGGGCGGAAACGGCGTCGTCGCCGCGCGCGCGATGCTCACCGACCTCAGGAACACGCTGAACGGCTACGTCGGCTAGACATGCCCTAGGAGGCTCGATGCCCGTCCCCGAGTTCGTCACCGCCCTGCGCGGCCACGTCGGCACCGCACCGCTGTGGCTGTCCGGGGTGAGCGTCGTGGTGCGTGACGACGACGGGCGGGTGCTGCTGACCCGGCGCGTCGACAACGGCAAGTGGGCGGTCGTGTCCGGCATCCTCGAACCCGGGGAGGAACCCGGACCGGCCGCGCTCCGGGAGATCCGTGAGGAAACCGGCGTGGACGCCGAACTGGTCCGGATCACGAGCGTCGACGTCACCGACCCGGTCACCTACCCCAACGGCGACGTCGCCCAGTATCTCGACGTGTGCTTCCTCGCCCGGTACGTCGGCGGGGAGGCCGCCGTGTCGGACGACGAGAATCACGACGTGGCGTGGTTCTCCCCCGACTCGCTGCCGGACGACCTCACGCCGTCGTCGCGGCTGCGCCTCGACAAGGCATTGCAGGACGTCCCCGAGGCGTGGTTCCGCCGCTGAACGCACTTCGCCCGATGTCGCACCAATGCAGCAGAACTGGACCGGTGGAACATCGGGCGACGCGAAAAGTTCGTTCTAGAAATCCCAGTCTTCGTCTTCGGTGTTGACGGCCTTGCCGATGACGTAGGAGCTGCCCGAGCCGGAGAAGAAGTCGTGGTTCTCGTCGGCGTTGGGTGAGAGCGCCGACAGGATCGCCGGGTTGACGTCGGTCTCGTCCTTCGGGAACAGGCCCTCGTAGCCGAGGTTCATCAGCGCCTTGTTGGCGTTGTACCGCAGGAACTTCTTGACGTCCTCGGTGAGGCCCACCTCGTCGTAGAGGTCCTGGGTGTAGTCGACCTCGTTGTCGTAGAGCTCGAAGAGCAACTCGAACGTGTAGTTCTTGAGGTCGTCGCGCTCGGCCTCGGTGAGCTGCTCGAGACCCTTCTGGTACTTGTAGCCGATGTAGTACCCGTGCACGGCCTCGTCACGGATGATGAGGCGGATGAGGTCGGCGGTGTTGGTGAGCTTCGCCCGCGACGACCAGTACATCGGCAGGTAGAAACCGGAGTAGAACAGGAAGCTCTCGAGCAGGGTGGACGCCACCTTGCGCTTGAGCGGCTCGTCGCCCTGGTAGTAGTCCATGACGATCTCGGCCTTGCGCTGCAGGTTCGGGTTTTCCTCGGACCAGCGGAAGGCGTCGTCGATGTCGCGGGTGGAGCACAGCGTCGAGAAGATCGAGCTGTAGCTCTTCGCGTGCACCGACTCCATGAACGCGATGTTGGTGTACACCGCCTCTTCGTGCGGGGTGATGGCGTCGGGGATGAGGCTGACGGCGCCCACGGTGCCCTGAATGGTGTCGAGGAGCGTCAGCCCCGTGAACACCCGCATCGTGAGCTGCTTCTCCTGCGCCGTGAGCGTCCCCCACGACGGGATGTCGTTGGACACCGGCACCTTTTCGGGCAGCCAGAAGTTGCCGACGAGACGGTCCCACACCTCGGCGTCCTTCTCGTCCTGGACGCGGTTCCAGTTGATCGCGGATACGCGACTCACCAGCTTGACCATTGATTCCTCACTTCGTTCGGCTGTGAGTACTTCTTAACCGCCGGCGGTTGAGAAGTACTCACGGGCGGCGGAGCCGCACTACAGCATGCAGGAGACGCAGTTTTCGACCTCAGTCCCCTCCAACGCGAGCTGACGCAGCCGGATGTAGTACAGCGTCTTGATGCCCTTGCGCCACGCGTAGATCTGCGCCTTGTTGATGTCGCGGGTGGTGGCGGTGTCCTTGAAGAACAGCGTCAGCGACAGCCCCTGATCGACGTGCTGCGTCGCGGCGGCATAGGTGTCGATGATCTTCTCGTACCCGATCTCGTAGGCATCCTGGTAGTACTCCAGGTTGTCGTTGGTCAGGTAGGGCGCCGGGTAGTAGACGCGGCCGATCTTGCCTTCCTTGCGGATCTCGATCTTCGACGCCACCGGGTGGATGGAGCTGGTGGAGTTGTTGATGTAGGAGATCGATCCGGTCGGCGGCACCGCCTGCAGGTTCTGGTTGTAGATGCCGTGCTTCTGCACGGACGCCTTCAGCTCACGCCAGTCGTCCTGGGTCGGGATGTGCAGGCCCGCATCGGCGAACAGCTGACGCACCCGCTCGGTCTCCGGCTCCCACACCCGGTCGGTGTACTTGTCGAAGAACTCTCCGGACGCGTACTTGGACTCCGGGAAGCCCGCAAAGTACGTGCCGCGTTCCTTGGCGATCTCGTTGGACGCCCGGATCGCGTGGAACAGCACGGTGTAGAAGTAGATGTTCGTGAAATCGATGCCCTCGTCGGAGCCGTAGTGGATCCGCTCGCGCGCCAGGTATCCGTGCAGGTTCATCTGCCCGAGACCGATGGCGTGACCCTCGTCGTTCGCCTTCCGGATCGACGGGACGGAGTCGATGGAGGTTTGATCGGCGACGGCGGTCAGCGCGCGGATCGACGTCTCGATGGTGCGTGCGAAGTCCGGCGAGTCCATGGTCTTCGCGATGTTCAGCGAACCGAGGTTGCAGGAGATGTCCTTGCCGATATGGCTGTAGGACAGGTCGTCGTTGAACGTCGACGGCGTGGAGACCTGCAGGATCTCCGAGCACAGGTTCGAGTGGGTGACCTTGCCCGCGATCGGGTTGGCGCGGTTCACCGTGTCCTCGTACATGATGTACGGGTAACCGGACTCGAACTGCAGCTCGGCGACGGTCTGGAAGAACTCGCGCGCCTTGATCTTCGACTTGCGGATGCGCTTGTCGTCGACCATCTCGTAGTACTTCTCGGTGACGTTGATGTCCGCGAACGGCTTGCCGTAGATGCGCTCCACGTCGTACGGCGAGAAGAGGTACATGTCCTCGTTCTTCTTCGCCAGCTCGAACGTGATGTCCGGGATGACAACGCCGAGAGACAGCGTCTTGATGCGGATCTTCTCGTCCGCGTTCTCGCGCTTGGTGTCGAGGAAGCGGTAGATGTCCGGGTGGTGCGCGTGCAGGTACACCGCGCCCGCGCCCTGGCGCGCGCCCAGCTGATTGGCGTACGAGAACGAGTCCTCGAGCAACTTCATGATCGGGATGACCCCGGAGCTCTGGTTCTCGATCTTCTTGATCGGGGCGCCGTGCTCGCGAACGTTGCTGAGCAGCAACGCAACTCCGCCGCCGCGCTTGGACAGCTGCAGTGCGGAGTTGATGGAGCGGCCGATGGACTCCATATTGTCCTCGATGCGCAGCAGGAAGCAGGACACGGGCTCGCCGCGCTGCTTCTTGCCCGAGTTGAGGAACGTCGGGGTGGCCGGCTGGAAGCGGCCGGCGATGATCTCGTCGACGAGCTTGGTCGCCAGGTCCTCGTCGCCCGCAGCCAGCGTCAGGGCGACCATGCAGACACGGTCCTCGAAACGCTCCAGGTACCGCTTGCCGTCAAACGTCTTGAGCGTGTACGAGGTGTAGTACTTGAACGCGCCCAGGAACGTCGGAAAACGGAACTTCTTCGAGTAGGCGTGGTCGATCAGCGTCTTGACGAAGTTGCGGGTGTACTGGTCGAGGACCTCACGCTCGTAGTAGTTCTCCTTGACCAGGTAGTCCAGCTTCTCGTCCTGGTTGTGGAAGAAGACGGTGTTCTGGTTGACGTGCTGGAGGAAGTACTGGTTCGCAGCCTCGCGGTCCTTGTCGAACTGGATCTCGCCGTTCGGCCCGTACAGGTTGAGCATCGCGTTGAGCGCGTGGTAATCGAGACCGTTCGTCGAGTCTCCACCGCGCGCGTCGCGCTCTATGCTCCCCGCGTCGATGGTGTCTGTGATGGTCGGCGCCACTTCTCGTGCTCCTCGTCGTCTAAGTGATCCCAGAATTCACCCAGACCGGCCCTTACCCGCTCGACGTCCTCGGCTGTGCCCATGAGTTCGAAGCGGTAGAGGTAGGGAACGTGGCATTTCTGAGAAATGATATTTCCTGCAAAGCAATAGGATTCACCGAAATTGGTGTTTCCCGCCGCGATCACTGCTCGGATCAGCGACCTGTTGTGTGTGTTGTTGAGAAATCGGATGACCGGCTTCGGGACGTAGCTGGTGTCGCGGCCCATGGCCGTCGTCCCCCCGCCGTAGGTCGGAAGGATCAGCACATAGGGTTCGTGCACCTCGAAGGTGCCCTCGCGGTCATGAATGGGTATGCGCGTCGCAGGCAGCCCGAGCCGCTGGACGAATCGGTGCGTGTTCTCCGAGGCGCTGGAGAAGTACACCAGCGATGTCATCGGTTTCCACCATCTGGACTAGTACTACCGTTTACTTCCGTCCGGGAATCGGCTCGTCCTCCGCCTCGGGCGGTGCGATCGCCTCGCTTCAAGCAGCGTTTGCCGAGAGGGTCTTGATGCGGTCGGGGCGGAAGCCCGACCAGTGCTCGTCACCGGCCACGATCACGGGCGCCTGCAGGTATCCCAGTGCCATGACGTAGTCCCGGGCTTCGGGGACTTCGGTGATGTCGACGACGGAGTATTCGATACCCGCCTTGTCGAGGGCCCGGTAGGTGGCATTGCACTGAACGCAAGCGGGCTTGGTGTAGACGGTGATGCTCATGAAGTCCCTCTTTCCACTGCCGAATGGAGCTGACGAAGTGTGTGTTCAGCGCACTGAGACTTCCCCTGATCGAGATGGCGGTGACCCCCGATGGAGATGCTCACCGAGTCGGTTCTCGTTGTGGTCTCTCAGTGCTCAAGACACTACACCTAGTAGCCGACAGAAACACTTAACCCGAGATGTTGTGAGTCACATTGATGAAATTCCCTGGTCGTCATCTCGCGGACCATAAATTTCGTGCTCGCTCCGGCGTGTCGCACATCACATTTTCGGCGTGACGCGGGACACCCCCGAATTCGCGCTCGTGCACTGGAGGCTCCGGGAGCCTACGCCACCTCCGAAGACACGCCCGCATCGGCGGCGCGGCCTCCGGGAGAGCCCCGTGCGGACCGGCCGGACACCGCTCCGGCGGGCGATGCCGGCGCCTTCCGGGACCCGTCCCCGGCAGCACCCGGCACCCCCGCTCCCGTGCCTGCCGCGGCGGGGCCGCACCGGGTACCGCACCCGACCGCCCCCACGCTTGCCGGCCGGTAACTGCAGGCCCCGACTCCCCCGCCCGGTACGTTGAGCGCATGTCCGACGACTCCCTGGGCGACCCCGGCTGGTCGGCGCCCGTAGCGCGCACGAGGCGAGTGACGCCGAACATGCAGAGGATCACCCTCGAGGGCGGGGATCTGAGTCGATTCGAGTCCAGTGGGACGCCCGACGAGCGCCTGCTCCTCGCGTTCCCGCCGGACGGCGCGGAGAAGCGCAGTTACACCGTGCGCCGCTGGGACCCGGACGCCCTGGAGATGGACATCGACTTCGCCGTCCACGCGGGCGGGACCGCGGCGCACTGGGCCGCGAGCGCGCGCCCGGGCGAGATGCTCGGATTCTCCACCGCCTCGGGGTGGTACGCGCCACCCGCGGACGCCGAATGGCAACTCCTCGTCGCCGATATGACGGCATTGCCCGCCGTCGGGCGAATCCTGGAGGAACTACCCGGATCGGCGCGGGTGCACGTGATCGCGGAGGTCACCACCCCGGCGGACCGGCAGCAGTTCGCGACCGACGCGGCGCTGACCGTGACGTGGCTGGACGGAAGCGGCAACGGCGCCGGGGAAAGCCTCCTGGCCGAGCACGCCCGCGACCTGCCGCTCCCGGATTCGCCGGGATACGTGTGGTTCGCGGGCGAGGCGAAGGTGTCTCGGGTGGTGCGGCGCTGGTTGCGCCACGACCTCGGCCGGCCCGCGGACCGCTACGACGTCATCGGCTACTGGCGCGACAACAAGGAGGAGTGGGTCGCGCGGTACGAAACGGTGCGCGAACAGATAGAAGCCGCCAGGGACTCTGCCCTGGCGGCCGGTGAAGACTTCGACGCGGTGCGGGACGCCGTCGACGCAGCCCTGGATCGGACCGGACTGTAGCGGCGACGGCGTTCCGCGCGCGGATCGTCAGGCGTCGACGAGTTCCTTCGTGGCGTCGACCAGGCTGGCGACGACGCCCGCGACCTGCTGCGCGACCTCGGCGTTCTCGCGCGGGTGCCGGTCTCCGAACTTGTCGATGGTGCCGCCGATGGCGAGGGTGACGTCCTCGAGGACCTTGCCGCCTGCGATGCGGACGGCCTTGCGGGTGTCCTCGTGCGCCCACTGCGCGCCGTTGCCGCTGGGCGAGGCGCTGATGACGGCGACGGGCTTGTCCTTGACGGCGCCGGTGCCGTACGGCCGGGAGATCCAGTCGATGGCGTTCTTGAGGACGGCCGGGATGGTGCCGTTGTACTCGGGGGTGAGCAGCAGGAGCGCGTCGGCGCGGCCTGCGGCGTCACGCAGGGCCTCGACGGCGGGGATGGAGCCGGCGACGTCGATGTCCTCGTTGTAGAAGGGGACCTCACCGAGTCCGCCGAACACGATCACCTCGGCACCCTCGGGTGCCACGGCGACCGCGGTCTCGGCGAGCTGACGGTTGACCGAGGCGGCGCGGAGGCTGCCGACGAGAACGAGGACGTTGGTCTGTGACATGTCAATATTCCTTCGATGGTGCGTAGGGCGACTCGTGAACATGTATAGCAACTAAACGGACCGCGGTCCACTTATGTTCCCGGCACGGTAGGATGCGGAGTGTGACCAGCCCCCTCCTGCCCCAGATCGGGGTCGACACCCCCGAACGCGGAGACGCCGCACGTAACCGGCGCCTACTCCTCGATGCGGCCGCGCTGCTGGTCGCCGAACGCGGCGTCGACGCCGTCACGATGGACGCCGTCGCCTGCAGGGCCGGTGTGGGCAAGGGCACAGTGTTTCGCCGGTTCGGCAGCCGGTCGGGCCTCATGCACGCACTCCTCGACCACACCGAGCGAGAACTCCAGCAGTCCTTCATGTTCGGTCCGCCGCCCCTCGGGCCGGGCGCCGACCCGATCGACCGGCTGATCGCTTTCGGGCACGCCCGTCTCGCGATCGTCGAAGTACAGGGCGAGGTCCTGCGCGCGGCCGAGAACTCGCTCGAGTTCCGCTTCGCCGCCCCCGCGCGGGCAGTGTCCGTGAGCCATGTCGTGTACCTCCTCCGCGCGGCAGGCGTGCAGGGCGACCACGAACTGCTCGCCTGTTCGCTGCTCGCACCCCTGGAGGCCACGCTCGTACTGCACGAACTGCGCGACCTCGGGATGTCCGTCGAACGGCTCGGGGACGCCTGGGAGGACCTGATCCGGCGTGTCACCCGATGTTGATCCCGGATCCGGACATCTTGTCTAACCTCGGGGAATGCGCACCACCGCTGCCGTTCTCGGCCTCCTGACGTTCGCCTCGCTCACCGCCTGCGGCGGCGATGCGCAGACCGAGGCCCAGGACCCGACCGGCCGCACGTTCGTCTCCACCTCCGTCGAGGGCGATCCCATTCCCGGCGGCGGGCCACTCGTGCTCGGGTTCACCGACCCCGGGCGACTGTCCGTCGACGCCGGATGCAATCAGGGCAGCGCCGACGTCGACCTGTCCGACGGAAGAATCGTGACGGGACCGCTCGCCATGACGCTGATGGCGTGCCCCGGCGAGGCGGCAGGCGCCGACGCCTGGGCGGCGGCCCTGCTGGACGCGCAACCGGACTGGACCCTCGGCGGCGACACGCTCACCCTCACCACCCCCACCGCTTCGGTGACGCTGACGGACGAGAAGGTCGTCCGGCCGGACCTGCCCGTCGTCGGAACCACGTGGACGGTGACCGCGCTGATCAGTCCGGACGCGGTCACCACGACAGCGGCGCTGGAGCGGACGGCACCGCAGTTGCTGATCGCAGGCGACGGTTCGGCGTCCGGTTTCACCGGATGCAACCGGATGACCGGGACCGCGGACGTGCGGCCGAGTTCGATCACGTTCGGGTCGTGGACCACCACCCGGATGGCGTGTCCCCCGGACGAGTCCGAGGTGGAAAGCGCGGTCCTCGCGGCGCTGACCGGGGAGACGGGCTACACCGTCCGCTCGGACACGCTGCGCCTGGTCAACGGTGCCGGGACCGGACTGGAACTGCGGGCGAGTTAGAGCGCCGCCAGCCAGCACCCGAGTTCGCGGGCGCTCGCATCGATCCGGGCGGGCCAGTCCAGTGCCGAGTCGTCGGCGGTGTCGCTGACGTGCTTGACGAGCCGGCACCGGGCGCCGCCGCGGGCACTGGCGTAGGCGACGGCGAACCCCTCCATGTCGACGAGGTCGGCCCGGCGGGCGAGTTCGTCGCGCACGCCGACGTCGGACACGAACAGATCCCCGGTCGCGAGCACGGAACCGTCGCCGTCGGGCAGGGCGAGGAGATCGGCCACCTCGTGCCCGAGCGCCCGGATGGCGTCGCCGCTGATGTCGTGGTTCAGGACCGTCGACGGCGTGAACAGCCCGCTGTGATGTTCGTGCAGCGCGCCCGCGGTGCCGATGTTGACGACGAGCGGTTTGGCGGTTCGCGGGTAGTCGGCCAGCGCCGACGCCACGGCCACGGCGGCGCTCACCTTGCCGATCCCGGTGATGAGGACCTCGAACTCGGACGGGACGTGCACCGCCTCCGCCTTGGTCGCACTGACCACCAGAACGTCCGATCTACTCATGCGCGGAACCGTACCCTGCGCTCCTCGAGGGCACTCGCTAGAGTTCTGGCATGGCGAATCTACGTGCGCAGATCCTCGAGGAACTCGGTGCCCGGCCCACCATCGACGCGGGCGACGAGATCCGCAAACGTGTTCAGTTCCTGAAGGACTACCTGCTGTCGACCCCGGCCAAGGGGTTCGTCCTGGGTATCAGTGGCGGTCAGGACAGCACCCTCGCCGGACGCCTCGCCCAGCTCGCGGCGAGCGAGTTGCGCGAGGAGGGTCACGACGCCGAGTTCGTCGCCGTGCGGCTGCCCTACGGCGCCCAGGCCGACGAATCCGACGCGCAGGTCTCCCTCGACTTCATCGGGCCCGACCGGTCGGTGGTCGTCAACGTGAAGCCCGGCGCGGACGCGACCGCGAAGGAGTCGTCCGAGGCGCTGCGCGACATCATCGGCGACGGCGGCGAACTCCGCGACTTCGTCCGCGGCAACATCAAGGCCCGCGAGCGCATGGTGATCCAGTATTCGATCGCCGGTCAGCTCGGGTATCTCGTCGTCGGCACCGACCATGCCGCCGAGGCGATCACCGGTTTCTTCACCAAGTTCGGCGACGGCGGCGTGGACGTCACTCCTCTGACGGGGTTGTCGAAGCGTCAGGGCGCCGCGCTGCTCCGCGAACTCGGCGCACCCGAGAGCACATGGAAGAAGGTTCCCACCGCCGACCTCGAGGACGACCGTCCCGCTCTTCCCGACGAGGAGGCGCTGGGCCTGACGTACGCGCAGATCGACGACTACCTCGAGGGCAAGGACGTCCCGGACGCCGTCGCCGAGAAGCTCGAGGCGATGTTCCTGAATACCCGTCACAAGCGCACGGTCCCGGTAACCCCGCTCGACACGTGGTGGCGGTGACCCGGTGGTCCAGGCGCTGGTCGCGGGCGGTACCGGTACTGCAGGCCGGCAGGTGGTCAAGGAGTTCCTCGCCCGCGGTCACTCCGTCCGGGTCCTGACCCGGCACGGCGGGGCGCCGGGTAGCGAGATCGCGCATTTCCACGGTGATCTCGTCACCGGCGAGGGCCTCGCCGAGGCCCTCGCCGGTGTCGACGTGGTGGTCGACACCACCGACGGCAAGACCAAGGGCACCCGGGCGGTGCTCGAGAAGGGTTCCGAGAACCTGCTCGCCACCGCGGACGGCGCGGGAGTCGGACGCGCCGTCCTCCTCTCCATCGTCAACGTCGACCTGGCCGAATTCGCCTACTACCAGGCGAAGCGGACCCAGGAGCGGGTCTACGAGAGCGCCGCGATCGAGACGACGATCGTGCGGGCGACCCAGTTCCACGACTTCATTCCCATGGTCGCAAAGCCGGCGAGCCGGGTGGGGCTGATCCCGGCCTTCTCGAAGACGAGCTTTCAGACCATCGACACGAGGGACGTGGCGACCGCCCTGGTCGACGCCGCCCTGGCCACCGAATCGTCGCCGGAGGGGCTGGTCACCATCGGTGGCCCGGAGGTGCGCACCGCCCGCGATCTGACGGCGGCGTGGAAGAAGGCCACCAAGACGCACGGCTTCGTCGTGAACGTTCCGCTTCCCGGCGCGCTGGGGCAGTTCCTGCGGAACGGATCGAACCTGGTGCCGGACAACCGGTTCGGAACGATCACCTTCGACCGGTGGCTGGCCGAGTCCGTCCACTGAACCGATCGGCGGGCGGCGGGCTAGCCGCCGGCGAACGGCGGCAGCACGTCCACCTGCGCCCCGGCGGTGCGGGTCAGATCGCGGGTCAACTCGGAGTCCACCAGGAACGCGGAGACCGACAGCACCTGTTGCATGCCAGGACCGTACTTGGCGAGGAGAAGGTCCTTCACCTGGCCGAGGTCCGCGGTGGCCGGGAGGTCGAGGGTCTCCTTGGTGCAGCCCGCTGCGTCGGCAGCGGCCGCGAAGTACCGAACCGAAATGCCTGTCACGTCAACCACCGATTGCTCCCATACTGCGTTGCGGCGGAGCGAAGCCGTCCGCGTTGATTCCGTGGCCTGCCCACTTGTTCCACATCGCGCCGCGCCACAATTGCGCCAGATCCTCGTCGCCCGCACCCGACCGCAGTGCCGCCCGCAGGTCGATCTCCTGGTCGCTGAACAGGCACGAACGTACCGTTCCCTCGGCGGTGAGGCGGGTGCGGTCGCAGTCGGAGCAGAACGACCGGGTGACGGACGCGATGATTCCGACCGTGGCCGGTCCGCCGTCGACGAGCCACTCCTCGGCAGGCGCCGACGGGTCTTCCCTCCCGTGTTCGGTGAGCGTGAACCGCTCGCCGAGGACGGCCAGTAACCGGTCGGCGGTGACCATGTTGTCGCGTGCCCATTCGTGATCGGCGTCGAGCGGCATCTCCTCGATGAACCGCAGCGTGACGCCCTCGCTCAGGCACCATTCCAGGAGATCGGCCGCTCCGCTGAGCGTGTCGGGCATCAGCACCGCATTGATTTTCATCGGTGCCAGTCCGGCGCGGGCGGCGGCACGGATACCGGCCATCACCGACGGCAGACGGTCACGTCTGGTCAGTCTCGCGAAGTGCTGGCGATCGACCGAATCGAGGGAGACGTTGACCCGTGTCAGTCCGGCCCGGGCGAGCCCGGCCGCGCGGTGTTCGAGACCGACCGCGTTCGTGGTCATCGCGAGCGGAATCCCCGGTACCCGCTCGGCACATCCGGCGATCATCTGCTCGAGATCCACCCGCATCAGCGGTTCGCCCCCGGTGAACCGGACCTCGCGCACACCGAGCCGGTGGACGGCGATGTCGACGAGCCTCACGATCTCGCCCGCGGTGAGGAGATTCTGCGCAGGAATGGCGGGCAGGCCCTCCTCGGGCATGCAGTACGTGCAGCGCAGCGAACACTTCTCGGTGATCGAGACCCGCAGATCCCGCGCGACGCGACCGAACCGGTCGACCAGCTGGTCGACATCCGGTCTGCCGTCGAGCGAGACCGACGACCGAATGGTCGGGATCCCCATCTCCACCGTCGTCATCGAGTTGCCTTTCCCTGCATCTGTCCAGTATGCCGCGCGGGGGTGAGCGTTGTCCGACGCGGTGCGAGTCACTCCGCCGGGAGGTGCCTAGGATTGGTGACCATGGCCGGAGGAATATCGTGACCGCACGCTCTGTGGAGCAGCACGCCCAGCACGTCGCCGAACTCCTCGCGCCGCTGCACGGGCGCCCGGCCGAGGAGATCCCGCTCGGCGAGGCACTCGGGCGCGCCCTCGCCGCCGACGTCCGCTCCCCCGTCGACCTGCCGTTGTTCCGGAATTCGCAGATGGACGGATACGCGGTCGACGCCGCGTCCGTCGCGTCGATCCCGGCGGTGCTGCCCGTGCGGGGTGTGATCGCCGCGGGACCGGCGGGCACCACCGTCCACACTCCCGGGACCGCCTACCGGATCATGACCGGTGCCCCGATCCCCGACGGCGCCGACGCGATCGTCCCGGTCGAGGACACCGAGGCCGCGGACGGACAGGTCCGCATCGAACGCTCGCGCAGCGCCGGCGAGTTCGTGCGCGAGCGCGGCAGCGACGTCCGGGAGGGCATGCTCCTGCTCCCCGCGGGCAGTGTCCTCGCCGCCCGGCACATCGCCGTCCTCGCAGCCGTCGGTCTGCAGCGCGTCCCCGTGCGCCCGCGCCCGCGCATCGCCGTGATCACCACGGGAGCCGAACTGGTCGACGCCGGAACGACGCTGCACCCCGGAGAGATCTACGACTCCAACGGAATCGCCCTCGCGTCGAGCGCCAGGGCCAACGGCGCCGAGGTCGTGTCGATCGCGCGCAGCGGCGACGACCCGGCCGAGTTCCGGACCCTGCTCGCGGAGGCGACCACCACCGCCGACCTCGTCCTCACGTCCGGCGGGGTGTCGATGGGCGACTTCGAGGTGGTCAAGGAGACGCTGTCACCGCTGGGCGCGCACTTCGGGCACGTCGCGATGCAACCGGGCGGCCCGCAGGGCACCGCCGTCGTGGACGGCACGCCCGTCCTCAATTTTCCGGGGAACCCGGTCAGCACCCTCATCTCGTTCGAGGTGTTCGCGCGTCCCGAGATCCGGCGCGCGGCCGGGCTCCCCCCGACCGAACCCGAGGAACTGCCGCTCGCCGCGGCCGTCACCTCCATTCCCGGCAAGCGGCAGTTCCTCCGGGCACGCCGCACCGAAGCCGGAGTCGAACTCGTGTCCGGCCCCGGCTCCCATCTCGTCGCCGCGATGGCGTGGGCGGACGTCCTCCTCGACGTTCCCGCCGACGTCACCGCGCTCGACGCCGGCCAACTCGTGAAGGTGATCCCCCTATGAGCGACCTGACGCACCTCGACAGCGAGGGCCGCGCGCGCATGGTCGACGTGAGCGCGAAAGCGGACACGACCCGGACCGCGGTGGCCGCCGGGCAATTGGTCACCACCCCCGCGGTGATCGAACTGGTCCGGGCCGACGACCTGCCCAAGGCCGACGTTCTCGCGACGGCCCGGATCGCCGGGATCTCCGGGGCGAAGAAGACGTCCGAGCTGATTCCGCTCTGCCATCAGCTCGCGCTGTCGTCGGTGAAGGTGGAGTTCGGGTTCACCGAGAATGCGATCACGATCGAGGCCACCGCGAAGACGAAGGGCCCGACCGGCGTCGAGATGGAGGCCCTCACCGCAGTGGCGGTGGCCGGATTGACGTTGCACGACATGGTGAAAGCCGTCGACCCCGCCGCGACACTGGACGGTGTGCGGCTGCTCACTAAGGACGGCGGCAAACGCGGACACTGGACGCGCGAACAGCAGAGCACCGAAACCCCTACGGTGACAGCGCGATCCGCGGCCGTCCTGGTCGCCTCGACCGGCGGGGCGAAGGGCACTCGGGAAGACACGACCGGCCCGGTGATCGCCGCGTGGCTCGAGGAACGTGGCTTCACCACGAGGGGTCCGCTGGTCTACGCGGACGCGGACGTCGCGGCCGGACTCGCCGACGCCCTGTCCGGGAACCCGGCACTGATCATCAGCACCGGCGGCACCGGGGTCTCCCCCACGGACGCGACCCCGGAGGCCACCCGCGCGGTGCTCGACCGCGAACTGCCCGGCGTGGCCGACGCCATCCGGAACCGCGGCACGGAGGTGACCCCGCACGCCTCGCTGAGCCGCGGACTCGCCGGTGTGGCGAACGGCACAGTCGTCGTGAATCTCCCCGGCTCGCCGGGCGGGGTCAAGGACGGATTGTCCGTCCTCGACCCCATCGTCGATCATCTTCTCGCTCAGGTCGCAGGTGGAGGTATGCACGATGCCTGACATTCTCGCCCAGATCTCGGATCAGCCGCTCGATCCCGCCGTCGTCGACGCGGCCGTGGCCGGGCCCGAACACGGCGCCGTCGTCGTGTTCACCGGCGTTGTCCGCAATCACGATGGCGGACAATCGGTCTCGGCACTCGAATACCAGTCGCACCCGGACGCCGAACGCTTCCTGCGCACCGTCTGCGAGGAGGTCGCGGCCTCGTCCGGACTCCCCGTCGCGGCAATCCACCGGGTCGGATCCCTCACCGTCGGCGACCTCGCGGTGGTCGCCGCGGTCGCCGCTCCCCACCGCACCGAGGCGTTCACCACGTGCGCCGAACTGGTGGAGCGCATCAAGCACGAGGTACCCATCTGGAAGCGGCAGAAATTCGCCGACGGGGCCTCCGAATGGGTCGGTCTGTGACTCCTCGGTCGGACCGGCCGGCCGTCACCAGGTAGACTCGCCATCACTAGATGACCACGACGGTCATCCAGCGTCGTAGAACGCATTCAGTTCGGTCACCCGAATCCTGTTGGATGTGCACCACCGCATCCGCTCTTCTTACGGCGAAGAAGCTTGCCGACCGGCAACGCCGCCAACCTGTGCTCGAGCTCCGACGGAGACCTTCCGTATCGGCCCTCCGGGCACAACCCTGTGCTCGAAAGGCCTGACCACTTGTCTGACACGAATACCCCCGACACGACGTTCGCCGCGCTCGGTG
>NZ_WXYH01000045.1:0-18023 GCF_009872365.1 Rhodococcus sp. T7 | reverse complement strand
ACGCCGCGGTAGCGCAGGGCGCCGCCGTCCTTGTCGGGTTCGGCGATGTCGCTGGTGAACGCGACCACGCCTTCCAGTCCGGAGACGAAATCGTCCGGCACACAGATGCGGTCGGTGATCGGTGCAGTAGTCATCTATGTCCTCGAAAATTCCTGGTGACGAGAGAATTCGGTGGGGAGATCACGGTCCGGGATTGGCGAGAAACGAGGCCCCTGCAACGTCCGCCGCTACAGAGACCACGGCCTTCTCTGCCGCGACGTCTCGGCACAAGACCACAGCGTCTGTCCGTCGATCCTCCGCACGAGCCCTCGTCCACTCAGTGGACATCCATTCCGGTCGTCCAAGAGCTACTAAAGGGGCTACTCCTACCCATTTCAACTCTTCTTCGCATACTGCTCGCAGGGCGGACATCAACGGCACTACCGTTCGCCCAGTAGACGTAGTGTGCAGCCACCGCGCAGGGGAGTGGGACAAGGCCGTTACCGGGTGGTTATGGTCAGTTGGGGCAGGTTGGATGGTCGCTGTGCGCCTGGTGACGGTTCCTCGGCGCGATCCGACCGCCGCCGACGTATAGGGCCCTCGTCGACGAGCCTGTGCGGCTCGGATTCGGTGGCTGGTTGGTCGCTCAGAACATGAGCAGACCAGGTTATCCATATTGGTGTTACAATTTGGAACAACACCGTGGAGGGAGTGGGCATGACCGTCACCGACACCAAAAGTGCTCTTGCCGCAAACTCTGCCCAGGAACACCTCGTGCACCGGAACCGTCTGCGGCTGATCGGCAAGGCGAAGAGCGAGGGGTACACGCTGCGGCAGATCGCCGACTATCTCGACATCTCGGCAACGCAAGTCCAGCGGCTCGCACAACGCGTCCTGGCGCAGCCCGAGGAACTCGAGAAAACCCCGCGAGAGGTGATCGACGAACGCTCGGCCGGTGTGATCACCGATGACGAGATGATGGACACGCTGGCACACTGGCCGTACACCTTCGGTGAGGTGCCCGTCGACGGCGACCAGCCGGTGGACGCCTACGTCAAGGGCAGCTGGGACGAGGTCCGGCGCGCGTACCGGCGGGGGTTGCTCAGTGACGACGAGTGGGACGTGCTGTTCGACAGCACACGGGCAGCGCGCAAGGCGCACCGCGCCGCGGCCCGAGGGCACGAGTGAGTCGAGACCGGCTGCGCGACGCTGTTTCTCGGCAATTGGTGCATCTCGGCGGGCGCGGGCAGCCGTTGCACGTGAACAGCGGCCTGAGCACCCTCGACCTGTATGAGGGGGATCGGCGTCGAGACCGCACGCTGGCGGAGGTCATCGAGTGGTATCTCGCGCTCGCGGAGCCCGATCGCGACGGTCAATGCGCCGCTATCATCTCTGCGGGTCCCCCGGGCGCCGGCAAGTCCACGGCGCTGCGTGAGCGCCACCTGGTCGACGGCAGCTACCGATATCTCGACGCGGACATCGTCAAAGACGAACTCCTGCGCCGGGCCATCGCCGACGGGCACTACGCCGGCCTGTTGTCGACGGTGCTCGCCGATTCGCATCCGATCGCCCCTCGGGAGCTCGCGGCCCTGGTGCACGCCGAATCCACCGACGTCATCGACGACATCCGCGAAGTGTGCCTGCAACGTCGCGAGAACGTCGTCATCGAAGGCACCTTGCAATGGCCTCCGCTCGGGGACATCCTCCTGGCCCAGCTCGGTGAGCACGACTACACCGATGTTCGCATCGTCGACGTCGAGGTGCCGGCGTCGGTCGCTCACGAACAGGCGGTGCTGCGGTGGTGGGCAGGCAGGCTCGCCGTGATCGCCGGGCAGGATGAAATGGGTGGCAGGTTCTCCCCGCCCGCGGCGATCGACGGGCTCTACCGGGAGGGTCCGGTGAGTCGGTGTGCAACGAACGCCCGCGCTACCTTCGACAGTTCGCTCGCAGCCGAGATCACCCGGGTCACCCTCATCCACATCGACCGGAGACTCGGCGCCGAGCCACTGGTCTCCACGCGCGTCGAGGGCAAGTTGGTCGACGGCACGTAACCACTGCTCACGCCGTACGGCCGGGGATGCACCTGGGCGCCGTGTGATCGTGACCTTTCTGCGCATCCTGTAAGTGTGCGATGCGCCACGTGACCGCCTCGTGTCGAAGGGCGGGAGTCCACGGGCCGGAATCAGCGGAGCGTCGGTGGCAAATGGACTTCCGAGCGATGGCATCCTGTTCACCGAGGCCGACCCGCGCGACGGCCACCGGGGGTTGGTGGGGCAGGCCTCTAAGCGAGTCGATGACCGGTGTGCCCAAACCCACCGGCGGAACATGTGACGCGCTGCTGATGGGGCCCCGTGCCGCGACCTGCCCACGGGCGCGGCCGGCGAAACCCCACCCCACTTTCGAGGGGGACGGCGGGGTTCCTGCACCGGCCAACGCTGGGGTCGCGGGACCGGTGCGCGCTCAGACCATCCGCGGTGTGCCGGTCACGGGCGGTCATTCTTCGCGCGGGATCGTAGGATTTCGTGCTTGTTGGGTCCCGGCGTCGAGATGTGGTCAGCGACTGCTTGGGTCGACGGTGAGGTCTTCGGTATCGGCGAAGATTTAGTCGGCCGTCGTCGAGGGCGATTGCCCACCGGTGTGCGGGCGCCCAGTCGTGGCCGGTGCCCCCGTCATTGGTGAGGGTGGCGTAGTCGGCGACGACTTCCCCGACGGCGGTGCCGGCGATGTCCTGCTTCCGGACCACGAGCACTCTGGTCCCGACGGTTGGTGCGGGACCCTGGCCGTAGTGTCGGGGCACCCTACACCCTAATTCCACCTCACCCTCAACGATGCTTTCTGAGCAGGATAGGGGGTGCGCGTTCGGGCGGCGCGAGTTGCCGCCGCCCGTGCGACGACCCAATAACGGGGTGGGCGTCGCACGGGCGGTCTCGCTTGGATCCTCGCGTCGGCGCGGGGCTCGGTCCTGGATCTCGCCGTCGGCGGGCCCCGGCGCTGTCCCGCCGACGGGACGCATTAACGACAGGGCCCGACGCACCTCGGTCCCGGCGCACCCCGGTCCAGGGGGTCTCGTCGGTGGTTATGCGGCTGCGTGTTGAGCGTGGTGGCTTGAGTAGATGTCGACGAGGATGTTGATTCGGCGTTGCAGGTATCGGGTGTGGGAGCCGAACCAGATCGGCGCCCACAGCCAGGTGACGACCGGGGACACCTGCGTGGTGGATCCGACTTGGGTGTGGGCCTGGTTGAGGCGTTTGGCGGTGCGGGAGAGTCCGATGAGTCCGTAGATGGGGATCAGCTGTGACCACCAGCGGGTCCAGGCTTCCCGGTTGACGCCGGCGGTGGCGGCGAGTTCTCCGCCGATGCGGTCGTACCAGACGAGGTAGTCGATGCCGAAGGTGATGACGGTCAGCCACCACAGCCCCCAGGCCCCTTGCTTGCGAATCGCCGACGGCGGTTGAACAGTGGTCACGGCGTCCCCCTGGATGTGAAGTTCTTCGAGACCGTCCGAGACGCGGTGGTGCGGCTGAGTCGGCGATCGAGACTCGTCACCCCGGATCAGACCACTCAATCCGGAGCGGCGGTATAGGCCAAACAAACGTATCTGCAGGTACCGCACATAGGTTGAAGGTGCTGTTGTTTCGATGCTTTCGGCGTGGCGGCCTTCCTCGCACCGGGCGACCCGCTATTCTCATCGGGCGCGCGGGCTGTCAGTACCCGACGCCGCCGCAGAGTTTCGGGTCGGTGATGTAGCCGGCTTCGCGGCCGTTGCGGGTTTGTATCTCCCCTGAGGTGGTGCCGCACCGTATCGGGTGCCGCATCGGTCGGCGCCGATGACCGGGGTTCCGTCGGGCCGGTACCAGCCGCTGTCGTCGCAGGAGTATCCGCGATCGGAGGTGGTGCCCACGGGTGCCCGGGTGACGGCATCGGGGGCGGGGTAGCTGCCGCCGGTGGTAGGGGGTGCGGCAGATCACGCCGTCAAATTTCGAAGGTATTGGCTTCGCGTTCCTGGCGGAGGTATTCATCGCCGCCGAGCTGGTTGAAGCACCACTGTGAGAAGGCGAGGGTGCCGTCGCTGAATCGCGCGGGTCCGGGTGTGCCTTCGAGGCATTCGACGATGTACGGCTGCTCGTTCACCGGTTCGACGGGTGCGTCGGTGGTGACGGGCACGGCGGCGGGGGCGATGCGTCGGGTGTGGTGGACGCCGGGACCGCGGTGGTCGTTGCCGGCGGTACGTCAGGGTGGAGGCCGTCGCCGTCGCCGTCTGGCTTGGCTGGTCGCTGCTTCCACATCGGGTCAACATCAGGGCGCCGGCGAACGCCCAGACCGCCAGATGCCGTTTCATGGGTTCCTTCCGACGGCGACGGCATCTCGTGCGTCGTCCGGATGCGGTTGCCTCGCGTTTCAGGCGGTCACCTCGCCCGTACCGGACCTGTCCGCGGCAGGACGCTCCGTTGCGGGCTATCGGCTCTGCACGTGCTCGGTCCAGTGGTGACCGTCGTGCCAACGGATCAACCGTGCATCAGCGATGTCGGGATACCACCCCGGCGGCACCGGACGAGCGGGCGCCGCCGTGCTACCAGGCTTGGCCACCCGCACGATCAGCAGGATGACGCCGATGATGATCGCCAGCATCACGGCCAACGCGGCACACACGATCAGCCAGTGCCACGGACTCATTGCTCCCACAGCCGTGAGTATGGGCCCCGGAGCCGGTGACGGAACTCGACACGACAGAGGCGGACCGAAGTTCATTCACGCGAACGACAACTGCGGCGTCGCCCGAGGCGCGGCGATACCGGACCACCGTCGCACGCGACGGCGTCGTCTGTGCACACCCGATGTGCGAGAGCAACGGGGTCGGCCTTGGGTGATTCGGGGTCTCACGGAGCGGTGGCTGACATCGCGCGGCACGTCCAGCGCGAATCGATGACCGTGACGGAATGCGACTGCCTCGGCGGGTGGGTGTCGGCTGCCGACGACCACCGGTATTGAACTGCCCGGTTCAACGCATGGACACGAGCACTATGACGGCAGTCAGCACGGCGGCGACCAGTTCGATGGCCCCGAGGATCAGTGCGGCAACGGCCAGGCCGGAGCCGGTTTCATGTTCGCGCCCGCTGGTCTCGACGTAACCGATCGCTCCGAATACCAGTGCTGGGAGGAACAATCCAATGAGGGCGCAGAACAGTGCAACGATCGCGCAGATGTTGGTTCGCTCCGCTACCTCGACGCCGAGGTCGGTCTCGTCGAATGTCACCACGGGCAAATTCCTTTCATTCAGTGGTGCACCAGGTGCGGCCGGGCCAGGTCTGACCCGGCGTCGCCATCGTCGGCCGTACCTCGATGGGGTAGTGGTTATCTGCGTGGTGACCGTCTCCTCCCGGGGCTCGGATTCCGAGCTGCACTCGGCCAGGGCCGGAGCACTCACTGCCAGCAGCAGGGGGTGTTCCGGCGCGTTACTACTTGCTCCCGGTGACGTCGACGATGTTCGCGAAGAACTTCGGCACGGTGGTGTTGCCGCCGATTTGAGTGTCGTAGGAATAGGAGCCGACGACCTCGACGTACAGGGTGACAATGTCGTCCTCGACCACATTCGCGGCCGTGGTGGACAGCACACCGACCATGGAGTTCACGTCGTAGTCGTAGTAGTCGCCCGGGTTGGCGCCGGTCTCGGCGCGGAACGTCGTCTTCCCTGTCGCGGAGTCGAATTGGGTGACCACCCCGTAGATCACCAGCTTGCGGCCCTTGTGGGCGTCCGGGTCCTTCGCCAACAGGGCGAAGTCACGGTCGCCGATCTGCTCGTAGGTGCCCCGGTCCATCTTCGCGGCCAGGACCTCCGCCTGCCGCTGGCGTTCCGCCTCGGCCTCGGCGGCGCGGCGGACCCGCTCCTCCTCGTGCTGCCGCTTGATCTCCTCCTGCTCGAGCCGCTTCGCCTCGGCCTGCTGAGCTGACAGGGTCGCGGCGGCGGCACTGGTGCGCGAGGCCAGCGCGGTCTCGGACGCCGTCGGGGTGTTCTCGTGCTGGTTGGCGGCGATGCCGAGGAAGAGGATCGCGGCGGCGAAAGAGCCGCCCACCACCCAGGGCCAGCGCTTCTTCTTGTCGCCGGTGGCCCACGGCTGGTTGGACGGCTTGGGGACCTGGCCGGGGCTGGGCTGCCCGAGTTGGCCCGGTTTTGGCTGGTTCGGGTCCTGGGGAGGGAAAGGCGTGTCGTTCACTGGGTATCTCTCTCGGTAGTGGACGCCTACTGCGTCCTGTCCTTCAGCGTCGGGGTGTCCCACGGCAGTTACTGCAGTGACGGAAGGCTCTTCGATGTGCACCGCCCTGTGGAGTGCAAGGGGCTCCCGCAGCTCCGACTCAGCAGGCGTACCGGTCGAGACGGGGGTGCTCGACCATGGCCGGGACGGGTGTCCACATTGGGCCCGGTCTTCCTCGGTGACCTTCCAGCGCTGCCAGTGCTTGTTCAGCTGCGGAGCCTTGCGTGCCGTCGATCGGCTTCCACGCCTGGGCGATCCCCCGCCCACTCGCGCTGGTGATGACGCGAACGTCGAGGTCAAGTCACGCTGTGGTGCCATGCCGGCACCGTCCGAACCCTGAGGGTCGCGACCCCGGACACGACCCTCAGATCCGGGGCCGTGTCCGGGGTCTCGCGGACCGTACGGTCTTACCGGTTGTGGGTGTCCGGGAAAGGGTTTGGGTCAGGCCTGGAACATGCACATCGGCGGAGGAGGCCCGAACAGCGACCCGAGCGAGCCTGAACCTGCGTAGTCCTCGTCCCAGTACTCACCCTTGGAGACGATCGTTTCGTAGGTGCGCAGGTTGAAGGTGTGGCAGGAAACGTACAAACCGGCAGCCGGTGTGGGCTCGATGCCGAGCCAGTCGCCCTTGTTCACGATCTGGTCGACCTCGACGACGCCCCGGCAGGTGTAGCCGTCGAACTTGGAGCCGTCTTCCTTCCAGATGACGTAGTTCATGCAGTTGGTGCCGGAGTAGTAGATCGACGAGCGAACCTTGTCCCCGTAGTAGGTGGTGGCCTGAGCCGTACCAGCGCCGGCGGTGGCGATGGCGGCGGCAGCGACAGTGGTGGTAGCCACCGCCGTTGCGAGACGTGTCAGACGCATGGGGCGCCCTTCCTGTTCAGTGTGGTACCCCTGATGGGAGTGGACGTGCTCCCCGGCCGGGGAACCAACCACCCACATCAGGGACAGGGTTAGTTGCACTGCCTGTTTCGAGGGTGGGAGTCACCAGCCTTGCGCCATGAAGGCGCGCAAGCCCAGGTCGTGCGCCGTTGATGAAGTGCGATAGTTGAAACTAATACCAGACGAATCGGACGATTACACAATTCGGAACGATCTCCCGCGTGCAGCGCGCTATCCGCGCAATGTGTTGTGCATCAGGATATCCGAGTCAATAGATCATTCGACCGACAAGAACATCAGAACGGGGACTTTGTCCTCTAGCGGCGACGGGAAGCGGGTAGTGCGGGATGAACAGCCGATCTGTCATTCACCTGACTGACGTGCGGCTGTCGGTATTCGAGGTTGCTAAGGTCGCACGTCCACTTCGCCTGAACCAGGAGCAATTTGATGAGTGATCGTGCTGCATACCTTGTCCGGCTTCTGGCGTCAGCTGCGATCTGTGGCGCGATTGTCTCCGGCTGCTCGACAAACGCAGAGTCCGACACTGAGGGGTCGGCGGTGCCCACAGTGAGTGGCTCGGACGCCAGTGTGGTTGTGCAGGTGGACTGCGGCGACGATGGCGTTGCCAGCGTCAAGGTGTCGTATGGCGGGAACTCGCCTGACGGGGGTGGCGTCCTCGTAGGCCGAAATCCCACGACGAAGGCCGCCGGTGGCATGGCCACCTTCTCCAGGCAATACGGCACCGGTGCGGGGTTTGACGACGCGACGTTGTCGGTCACGACATCGCCGACCACCGGGACGTGCACCACGACGCTCACCGACTACAACAGCGGTGAGGTGCTCTCCCAGCGCGAGACCGCAGGCAGAGCGGTATTAGAAGCCGTCGTGAGCGCCGGGCAGTAACGAGCCTGATGTTCGCAGCGGCGACGGCCTACTGCCCGCAGCACCTCACCGGGATCAAGTGAGACACCCATTGAGATACGCAGCCGCGGCCTCGCTGCTGCCGGATGTCTTTCCCTCAGAGGCTGTTCGACGATCCCTCGGCGGACCCAGCCGTTGAGACCACGACCGTGCAGGCCCCTGAGGTGGTCGCCAGGAACATCAATTCTGGCGGCCGAAACACCGTCGACGGCCGCGAGGTCAAGATGACCCGGGCCTTCGGGGGCAAGAAGTCGAAGAACGTCCTCGATGCGCTCAACCTGGACGGCGCCGTCGAGCGAGTGGACGTCGACCGCGACACCTGGAACACGATCAGCATCGGCGACAGCTACCCGCAGTAGCCGTTGCATAGGGCCCTGGCTCGCCCGAACCGCCGCTTCCGCAAGTCCGGCCGGACCCGCAGAGGTGATCGCAACGCGGGTCGGTGGCCGGGACCGACGTTCTTGCAACGAGATCAGAGGAGCGCGTGAACGCGCTCCTTCGCAACCAAGTTCACACAATCTGTGACAAAGACTGAGAAGGACAAACGACATGACGTACCCCCCGCAGCCTGGACAGCCGCAGCAGCCCGGCCAGCCGTACTACCCGCCGCCGCCCCTGCAGCCGGCGAAGAAGAAGCGGAAGTGGCCCTGGATCGTTCTGGCTATTATCGCCGTGTTCGTGGTCGTCGCGGTCGCCGGCGGCGGAGAGGATGGGAAGTCGCCCACCGAGGCTCTGACCGGGGAACCCGCGGGACACGACGCACCCGCCAGTCTTCCGCCGCTGGTCGCGGCCGCACCCTCCGGCGACGGCACGCAGATCACTTACGAGGTCATCAGTGACTCGGGTGAGCTGAACAATGTGACCTGGTTCGATGAGCTGAACGCTTTGCAGCAGCAGTCGAATGTGGCCGCGCCCTGGTCGAAGGCCTTGAGTAACACTGCCACGTTCTCGATGGCCGGCGTGACCGCGCAGACCACCGGAACATCGGTGACGTGCCGGGTCGTCGTCGATGGCGACATCAAGGACGAGAAGACCTCGACCGGGCAGTACGCGGTCGTGAACTGCAGCTACGCCGGATTCTGAGCCACCTCAGGCGGGAGGGTCCGACACACTTCGGGCCCTCCCGCGTCTCGCTCCTTGAAAGGGGTGCCCCATGAGTGAGCAGGGTCCGGATCAGCAGCCGGAGCGGTCACCGCACGGCGGTGAGAGCCCATCGCCGGACCACTCCTGGCGGTGGCCGGTGGGGGTTGTCGTCGTCTGCCTGGTCGTCGCTGCGGCAGGAGTATCCCGCATCGGCACCCTGGTCGCTGTCGGTGGTCAATGCCGCCACGTACCCGATGATGGGCCTCGGTGCGCAGACCGAGGGGCAGTCGGTGACCTGCCGCATCATCGTCGACGGCCGGGTCATGGACGAACAGACGCCCGTCGGCCAGTACGCCGTTGTGAACTGCAACGCCTGACGCAAACACGAAGAACAGGACCACAATGACGATCACCCCCGAGCCGTTCAACGAGGATCACCCCGACTGGGGTAAGCCTGTGCCGCAGCAGCCCTATCCGCAGGGCCCGCAGTACGGTGCGCCCGGCACCGGATATCCGCCGCCGTATCAGCCCCCGGCGCAGGCATGGGATCAGAACGGGCAGGCGAACGCGTGGGCCGGGATGTCCCCCGAGCAGGCGTGGGCCGCCTACCACCACCAGCAGCAGCAGTTCCCGCAACCGCAGCAGTACTGGCAGCAACCGCCGCCGGTGAACGTCGCCCAAGCGGTGACGGTGAACAACAACGGTGGCTCGCGGTGCCCGCATCTGCTGCACTTCATCCTGACCCTGATTACCTGTGGGGCGTGGCTGCCGATCTGGATCATCCACGCGATCATCGACGCATTCCGGTGATACTCGAGCCGCCCAAGAACCCGACCATGGCGCGGCAGCGGAACGGTACGGAGTCCAGACCGCGAAGGGTCAGACGGGCCTCGATCACTACCAAGTCCGTCAGTACGCGGGCTGGTACCGGCACATCACCCTCTCGATGCTCGCGCACACCTTCCTCACCGTCACCCGCTCTAAAAGGGGGCCCGCAAACCCGGCGACGACAGCGAGTTGATCGCACTGAGCGTGCCCGAGATCCGACGGCTGCTCTGCCAACTGATCTGGACGTATCTACCCGACCCCCATCACGTCCTCGCACGCTCCCACTGGCGTCGCCGCCATCAACACCGAGCCCGATAATCCCACTACCGAGTCCGAGTGCACCTGCCCTAAACGCGACTGTAGTACTAAGAAGGGCACGAACGCTGAGCCGTGTTCCACGGCTGTCCAAATGCGGCTGCGTCCCGAAAGGCCGTCTCCACTGTCGTGATGGTCCGCGTGCGCGGCGAGAGAACCAATGATTTAGTCGCCGGTGAGTCGGCAGTGACGGCTCAGTGGTCTCGGATACCTCCACGTCAGGCTCCACGGCAGTGAACCGTTCTCTACCTCCATTCCTGTACCGAGCACAGTGCCGAGCTCTACAGCATTGAGAACCTTGCGGTCACTTCGGCGGTGAGAGTGCAAGAGTGGTTGGTTAGCGGTTCTACGTGTCGAGGAAGTCCCATTCGCTGCCAAGGACCCAACGCAATGCTGAAAGTTTGCCGTTGAGCATGCCAAGCTCGAAGTCCGTGTAGGGTCCGAGCTCGCCCGGTTTTGTGTAGGTCTCTTCGACGTGCTGGCGGCCAGGACCGGCGATCGCAAGGAGCCGTTCGAGCTCCACCTGATTTTCGGTGTCCTGCAGCCGATATTCGTGTTGGAGAGATCGGTGGTGCCAGATCCGGTCAAAGAGCTGTTTCTCAGCATCGACGATCTCGTCCAGGCGTCCAGGCGTCCAGGCGTCCAGGCGTCCAGGCGTCGTGGCTCGTCGACGAACTCGGTCTCCGCGAAGAGTTCCTCGATCTCGGGTCCGAAGTGCATGAGAAGGACATCGTTCAGCCCGTCGACACCGAGTGCGTAGATGGACCCGTCCTGCGCGAACGTTGCCTCTATATCGGGATGGGGTCGCCGCTTGTCCCCACCCTGTTGCGAGAAGTCTTCACTATTCGACGTGACAAACACATGTGGCTCCTGCGCAAGGTCAACGCCCTCAACGGCGGTCGCGTACAACTCAATGAGCAACGCGTCTGCAACGCTGTTGCGTGACCGGTGGAAAGGCGCCTGCTTGGTAAGACCACGCTCGACCACGGAACCGTGATTCGCGTCGGTCGGCTCGATGACTCGCCCACCTCGCAGAAGTTCAAGGACATCGACGAAGTTGCGTGTCGTCATCGCGCCGATCAGTGGCACATGGCGGGCGAGATCCTCCAGCACCTTCAAATCGTCCCCATTGTCGGCCCCACCGTACTCATTGAGGTCCTGCTTGATCAGCTTGAACCGCTGGGCGACGCTCGCCGTCATTGACGTCTCGATCCGCTCTCGATTCCGTTCGAATTCATCAATGACGAGGGAGGGGACGAGCAACTCGACATCACCATGATGGAGGAGAACGCGGAGGGCAACGATCCATCGTTGTCCGTCACGCCGCTTGGACAAGTCGAGCCAGGTCGACGTGTCAACGAGAAGGTGCAGCATGGTTCTCAATGTATAGGCGGCGATGCAGCACAACCGGAGCAGCTCAGACGGTGCAGATATCAACACCCGACCTGCCTAATGTTTCCAGTCGATGCGGACGAGTGGCGGGTCGAACCCCTGGCGGCCCCGGGGGACGGAAGTATGGTCACCGTCATCAATAGGGCGATTATCGTGCCGCGTCCTAGCTGACCTGAGCTGTTCCCTCCTCTTGGTCTGTCGGTCTCACTGGCTGCGAAGATCTGCGTTAAACGCTTCGAGTCGCTTCGGTGACCCGTCCCGTTCCTTTCCTGGGGCCGGGGACCGCGACCTTCGCTGTGAGGTTGCGAACCACCATCGCGTCGGTATGCGTCGATGAATCCTGGCTGGCAAGGGGAGATGCTCCGGCCGCAGAGACGGTATGCTGCGCATTCAACGTCTGTTGCGTTTGTTTCGAATATTGCGTATGTTGCATATATGGAGGTGTGGAATGTCTGTTAACGAGCAACCGAGCGTGATCGAGCAGGAGCAGGCGCGTCAGGCGTTGCAGGTGCTTCGTGAGGTAAATCCGTCCGGTCAGACCATCGACGTCACTGTTGAAGGGTCGTCGGAGTCGGTGCACCTGCCGCGCGCGGCGTTGAGTCTGATTCGTGAGGTTTTGGCGAATATGGCGGCTGGGCAGGGTGTCACAATAGTGCCGGCGCACGCGGAGTTGACCACACAGCAGGCGGCCGAGATGCTCAATGTTTCCCGTCCCCACGTTATTAAGCTGCTCGATGAGGGGCGTATTCGTTATCGGATGGTGGGGCGTCATCGCCGGATCCTGGCATCGTCGCTGCTTGAGTACGAGCGGTCGCAGCAGATGACTGCGCGCAACGCGGCGGATGAGTTGGCAGCTCTTACGGAAGATCTCGGGCTGTACTGACGTGACCTTCACCGTTCTGTATGACGCCAACGTGCTGTATCCGAATGTCCTGCGTGATGTACTGATCCGGCTCGCGCAGACAGGACTGGTGCACGCTCGGTGGACGGATCAGATTCTCGACGAAATGTTCGTGAATCTTGCCGAGGATCGACCAGACATCGATGCGAGCACGTTAACCAGGCTGAGGAAGTTGATGAATGAGGCGATCCCGGATTGCCTGGTCAGTGGATACGAATCGCTCATTCCGGCTCTTGCACTGCCAGACGCTGACGACCGGCACGTTCTCGCTGCCGCGATCCGTGCCGGCGCCCAGGTGATCGTCACCGCCAACCTGCGGCACTTCCCGCAGGAGGGACTCGCCGAGTTTGGAATTGAAGCGATGCACCCGGACGAGTTCGTTATGGACCTGTTCAATCTCGATGGGGTACGGGTGCACCAGGCGGTCAGCGCGACTGCCGCCGTGTGGCGCAATCCACCGGGCACACCGGCGGATGTGTGTGATCGGCTGGCCGCCGCCGGGTTGCCGATTGCGGCTGCGGCTTTGCGGCGATAGGGGTCCTGTTGTGCCCCGTCCTGCCTATCGGGTTGGGAAAGCACCCTGAAGCTCGACTAGCCCGCGACTTCGCGGACAGATCGGGGTCGGCTCGATGTCGGTGGTTTATGGCACGCTCTTGTTCAAACTCGCTGCGCGAGGGGAACCCTCAGCTCCCTTTGGAACGCGTTGCTCAACTGTAGGGAGGTATGGGGTTGGACGTTGCAGAATGCGTGACCCGCAATGAGCAGGTGCCGTTACCGCGATACGAAGGACTGTGGGACTCGATCGTGGTGGATCGGTCCGTGAAGGATCGGCTGCTGCGTGCCGCAGTGTTGAGTATGGAGTTGCGGGCAACGTTGCCATTCCACGTCACTGCTCTCCACGGGCTGGCGGTGCTCACAGGGCCACCCGGCACCGGAAAGTCGACACTCGCGCGCGGGCTGGCCCAACAAGTCGCTGCAGTGATGGGCCCGAAGCGCGCGCGCCTAATCGAGGTGAACCCACACGGGTTGATGAGCGCGGAGCACGGGCAGAGTCAGCAGCGGGTGACGAAGCTGTTGACGGAGATTGTTCCGGCGCTGGCCGATGATGGGCTTCCCACGATCGTGCTGCTTGACGAGGTCGAGTCGATGGCAGTGGCGCGAGGAGCGGCCTCGCTGTCTGCAAACCCCGCCGACGTGCACCGGGCGACCGATGCCGTCTTGACCGCTCTGGACGACAACGCCTCGCAGTTTCCACATCTGTTCACCGTCGCGACCACCAATTTCACGTCTGCGCTCGACGAGGCGTTTCTCTCACGGTCCGATATCACGGTGCCGATGCCGTTGCCGGACGAAGTAGCGATCAACGCGATCCTTACAGACGCACTGAGCGGGTTTGCGACCAGGTACCCGGCTCTAGCCGCCCTGGCGGGGGATCCGCAGATTCGGAGGGTCGCGACCTACTTGGTGGGCCGCGACGGCCGGGCTGTGCGCAAGCTCGTGACCGACGCGATGCTGCGCCGGCTCGACGTAACCCTTGATCCGAACGAACTGAGGATCGATGACCTTCTTGCAGCCGCGGAGGCTGCTGTGTTGCACGAGCTGGAGGCCGATAGTGCAGCGAAGTAGGACGATCGCCGGATCTCCGGTTCGAACGGCGGCCGAGGCATGGGGGGTCGTCGTTCAGCTGGTCGCGGACACGATCGAGAAAAGTAGCGAGGTTCCGGAGGGATCGGTTGCGGCGAGTCTTAACGAGATCCAGGGGATCGGAGCTGCTCTCGTCGCGGGCGGCCACCTGGACAGTTCGCCGCTGGTTCTCGTCGATGAAAGCCTGTATGTCTGCATCCGCATCGTGCGCGGCGACAACGCCTTCACACTTGACGAGACTCTCGATCCGATCCCCGGAGGTGCATCCGCCACCGCCAAGTGGTTGTTGTACATCCCTGCCCCTGCCCATCTCGCCGATCACCTCCGCTCCGCCGCCGCAAGCAGCGACCACGTCTCTACAGCAGCGGCGCCGGCCTACCAGGAGAAAGCGCAGGCGGCGTTGTCCGCGAGCATCGATCACGACGCGCTTCGCGGATTGGGAGGCAGCTGATGAGCACCTCAACCTCCACAACCACCTACACCCGCACCCATACGGCCACACATATGTCGGACGCGATCATGTCCTCGATCGCCGACATTCTCGCGAGCCTGGGGATCGATTCCCGTCGTCTCTACGACGAGTGGGATCAGGATGCGGCAGCCATCGCCGCCTGGATTACTGAAGGCTCTCTCGCCTCGGTGTCCGTGGAATGCCACCGCCCGTCCGGCGCGGTCGATCCCATCTTCAAGTTCCCCCTGTCCTACACGGCCGGTGGATTCGGCGACCGCAAGTTCACCGCCGACAACGCCTCCATCCTGAAATACGTCGCAAAGCTGAAGACGGCGCCCGCAGGCACCACATTCAAACTCTTCTGCGCGTTTAACGGGCCTCGAACCCCTCAGCCCGGGTGGAGCCCCGGAACCAGCGCATCCACGGCTGACCTCCGGTCACGATCGATCGGAACATTGGCTACTGCCCCGGACGCGACCGCCTCGGCGCGCGTCTACATGAGCTGACCGAAGGAACGGACATGGGACTGGTCGACACAGCGTTCGCCGGACTGAAAAGCAACCTCGAAATCACCACAGGCGAACAGCAACTCGCCCAAAGCCGTCACAAGCTTGTCCGCGACCACGTCCGCGGACAATGGGCATTGACCGATGACTTCCTCACAGGAAGCTACGACCGCCACACCAAGACCAAGAAGCTCAAGGATGTCGATATTTTCGTCGTCATCGACCCCGACGGCCCCCAAGCGCACCTCGCCGAAGGCACCGGCACGGCGGCGGTGACCGCCCTCGTCGATGTGCTGTCCACCCGCTGGTCGGACGTCACCGGCGATGACACCGTCGCACTGATCTCCTACGCCGGCGAGGACGTCACCTCGTACGAGGTCGCACCTGCATTCGTGACCGATACCGGCTTCCGTATCCCGAACGGCCTCGAGTGGATGGAAACCAACCCACACGAGCACGCTCGGATGGTGACCGAGAAGAATGCCGCGTGCCAAAGCAAATTTGTCCCGCTCGTGAAAATGCTGAAGGCGATCAACCGTGAAGCGGGGGAGCCCCTCAAACCATCGTTCCTGATCGAGGTCATGGCCCTCGACCTAGTCGAACCCGACCTGGGGCGGTATCAAGACGAGATCAGGTTCTTCCTCGCCTCCGCCGCCGACCAGATCGCCGATGACTGGCCTGATCCTGCAAAACTCGGGGGCGACGTCAACGCTTCCATGTCGCTATCGGAGCGTATCAACCTGCAGGTCACAATTCGTGCATGGCTCGCGACCGCCGAGGAAGCGATCCTTGTGGAGGGCGACGGCCAGGAACGAGCAGCAATTGAGCTGTGGCGCAGCCTGTTCGGGAATCGGATGCCGCGCCCATGACCCCTGACTCAGTGCAGAGTATCAACGATCGGCAAAACGATGCTGAGCACATCCGTCTCCTGCACGCTGCCGATGTGGAGCACGCACAGGCCCAACATGTCGAATCGGCGCGCTGGCTTGTAGCGTTCATCGTTAGTGTCGCGAGTCTTGCCGCGATCCTCATCCCGGACCTGAGACCGACCGCCGTGATCACGGGCGTCATTGCTACCTTCCTGACGGAGACCGTCTGGCCATTCGTGACGAAGAACTTCAACAACCGTGCAGTGCTCCTCCAAGAACAGTTTGACACTTCGCTATTCAAGCTCTCTTGGAACCCTGATCTAGGTCGCCGAGTTCCTATGGTGCACATAGTGGATTCGGCGAAGAAGTATGCCGGAGACGAAAAGCGAAACTGGTATCTCGATGTGCGGGGGATCCCCTCACCCATCGCCGAGACTCTCTGCCAACGAGAGAACCTGATCTGGGACGCTGACCAGCGTGAGGCGTGGGCTTGGCGGCTGGTGGTCGGCCTGGCCGCGTGGCTGGGCATTGGCCTGATCATCTCACTCGCTGCGCAATGGTTTGTGTGGCAGCTCTTAGTCTGGTACGTCGCACCCACACTGCCCGCAGCATCCCTGGCCCTGCGGAGCCTATTGCAACAACGATCCGTCGCCCGAACCAAGACTGACCTCCGTGAGCGCATCGATGAAACGCTGCAGAGCCTGACCCCCGAGACAGTCTCGCAGCACAAGCTTGACGAGTTGACAGAGGCGCTGCGGCTACGGCAGGACAAGATCTTCCGGTCCCGCCTCGACTCCGCCCGTGTTCCTGACCGCTTTTACAATCGCCTCCGGGACCGATTCGAGACCAACCATCAGATCGAGGCTGAGCACTTCAAGAGCATCTGGGTGGATGAACGAGATCGTCGTAAAGGGGATTGATTCGAAACCGCTCACATCCGGCCATCACAACGCGGCACGGTCCGGTCGGTCCGGAGCGCACAGTGTAAGGACTCGGCAACGGCAATTAATGACCTCGAATACTGTGTTGAACGACGACGTACTTCCAGATTCGGTCGGCAGATGCCGCGGCCGGCTGGCGTCGCGTCGACGGCTCTTCCTCGTTGGTGGGAAGGCGAAGCTGTGTCCGCCGCGCGGCGATCGCCATCGTGGAGAACGTGTCGAGGAGCTTCGGTCCGGCGCCGCACGCCCATGCCCTGACACGCCGAAATAGAACCTTGGCCAGATCGTGCCGGGGCCGCGGGGCCGCGGGGCCGCGGGGCCCAGCGGCCCCGGGTGGGCGGCGGACAGGGGTCGGCGGTGGCGATGGGAACCGTCGGTCGGGAGCCTATCTATATGGCTGCGGGTGAGGGTGGGAATTTCGGCTCGCTATTCTGCTGGTGAATCCCGACATGAAGCTGTTTTGCTCCGCGCTGCACAGGTGGAGCGTGCGTGCTGTGTTACTGCTGCGAGAGGTCGAAAATTGATGATCTATGGTGAGAGTCCATGCCCACGTGTCCTTCTGGCAGGTGAGGACCAGGACGGACAACTAGTGTCGGCCGTCAAGAAGTACGCAAACACCACGCACGAAGGTTTAAACCCAGAGCCACGGTGGGCGAGCTGGGACGCTCTCATAGTCCGCGGTTATACCAACCTTCCTGACGACAGCGGCCTTCGCGTCATCCAGATCGGTGACGTGGGTGTGGGTGCGTTCATCGAGCAGACGTCGGCGGAGGGTGGGCAGCCTGGGTGGTTGGGACGTGAGACCTACCATTTTGTGCGTCGGGAGCCGAAGCCTGGACATGAAATGCGCTTGCCTGGTGGACTGAGCGAACTTCGCTCCGACCTTGTCAAGCGCCACCTCGTGACCGTCCTCGATCCTGACGTCCAATCGCGAAGCGTGGTCGAGCGGCCTCCAGTTGCGACTGACGAGGAATGGGTGCCGTTGATGGCGCTCGCTGAAACTGCTCAGTTCTACTTACCGAAAGTGCTCACCCGTGTGGCTCCGCCGATGAGGGCGGGT
>NZ_WXYH01000044.1:0-127302 GCF_009872365.1 Rhodococcus sp. T7 | reverse complement strand
GCCTGCTCCATCGGCAGCAGCACACTCAGATACGCCATCGAATCCGGCGCCGGCCGCGTCGTCACCCGACGCTCGGAGACGGCCTTGCGGTACCGGGCCACCACCGCGGCAGCATCGAGCTCCACCGCCAACGCCTTCGCCTTCGCGACCAACCCGCGGTCCCCAACCCCGTCGAGAACGTCCGGGTCCGAACACAACCGCCGATCCGCCACCGCGCGATCCTGAGCCGACAAACACGCCGTCTCCCGCACCAGAAGCGTGGCACGCCATTCGTTCAACCGCCCCGACCGCAACAACGCCAACGTGTGCGGCATCTCGTGCACCACCGCCTGCGCGAACCCCAGATGCCGGCCCCCACGGTTCGGGATTCCCTGCGCGCCAACGCGATCTGTGAGGCGATGCCGCGATCCCACTCCGCCCTCGGCAACCCCCGGGCCCTGCGATCCTCCCGCATGCAGGCGGCGACGTCATCGGTGACCACCGCCTGCACCGCACACCCCACCGACTTCAAGGATTCGACCGCGTCGAGCCACTCGATCCCCAACCCGGCATCGCCACACGCCTCGACGCACCGCAACCGCGCCGTGAACGCCCGCAACTCCTCCAGATCCGGTGCCTTCATTTCCCCCACGACCAGCCCTCCCCCGAGGTTGTTCGAAACTTTGTTCGACTCTAGCAACCGCCGCTACACCATGGCAATAGCCGAATCCGACGTAAAGCACGTGCGGCGCAGCGCCGTACGGAGCTATACAGGAGGTCGCGCACGCCTGCGCCGAGGAATGGAGAAGTAGTTGCCCACGAGTGCCGCACCGGATCCGATGACACTGCACCCCATTTCGGGTCAGCCCCGGGTAGTCCTGCTCAAACCCCTGATCGACAATCCGCTGATCGAGGTCGGGGAGTACAGCTATTACGACGATCCCGAGTTCGCGGACGAGTTCGAGACGCGAAATGTCCTGCACCACTACGGCCCGGATCGGTTGATCATCGGGAAGTTCTGCGCGTTCGCGACGGGGACGACGTTCATCATGAACGGCGCGAACCATCGGATGAGTGGCGTCTCGACCTTCCCCTTCCCGATCATGGGAGGCGCGTGGGCCGAGCATGCCGATCTGCTCGCAGACCTACCGTCGCGCGGCGACACGGTCGTCGGCAACGACGTGTGGATCGGGGGCAACGCGACGATCATGCCCGGCGTGCGTATTGGACACGGCGCGATCGTGTCGACCGGTTCGGTGGTGACGCGGTCGGTGCCGGACTACGCCGTGGTGGGCGGAAACCCGGCCGTCCACATCAAGGACCGCTATTCGGAGTCCGACATCGCCGCGCTGGTGCGGATCGCGTGGTGGGACTGGCCGATCTCCGTCGTCACCGAGCATGTGCGCACGATCACCGCAGGCACTGTCGAGCAACTTCAGGAGATTGCCGACGGACTCGGCTGAATCAGCTGCACGCCGCTTTGGGCGACTCGGTGTCGAGGTCGAGTTCGCCGTCGTCGGCGAAGACGAGGCGCCCGTCGTCGAGAGCGACGGCCCAGCGGTGCACGGGCGCCCAATCGCGTCCGAGGAGACCCTCCGACTGGGACAGGTCCGCGAAATCCTCGATCACGACGCCCGGCGCGGGAGCATCGGCATCGCGGCGGACCCGAACGCGAGCACCGACGGCGACATCGGCACTGTGGGGCTGCGCGGCACTCTTCTGATCAGACATGGGTTCATTCCGCTTTCTGCCGGGTGATGCCAGGGCAAGGGATCATCCGGGCCCGCTGCCGAGAACTCACTACAGACGATCGGCAAATTTTGAGCAAGTCCCCAGTCGGAGTTGTGGGGATCATCACCGAGGGCTTGACGCCCGGGAAACCGCGCCAGTTCTGTCCATCATTTGTACATCGACCCTATTGACGTAAAGGGCATTCCAGTCCACGATTAGATGTAACTACTGGTCACACTGACATGGAGGACATTCATGGCACGCTCGACGCTCGCTCTCGGCAATCCGAAGATCACGGATCGCCAGGACACAGGCGCCCGGCTTCTCCATTCCTCCGCACGCATGTCGTACGACCCGACCGTCGAGGTGGACTGGGATGCGCCGGTCCCCGGCGACCTGTACGGCCTCACTCCCGAGTGGTCCTCGCTGTACGGCACGCCGATGTGGGACGAGATGACGTTCGAGCAGCAGATCACGCTGACGAAGCACGAGGTGTCGTCGATCATGGGCACCGGAATCTGGTTCGAGATGATTCTCCAGCAGATGGTCATCCGGGACATGTACGCCAAGGACGCGTCGCAGGCGCACTTCCAGTTTGCGCTGACGGAGGTGGCCGACGAATGCAGGCACTCGGTGATGTTCGCCCGCACCGCCGAGAAGTTCGGGTGCCCCTCGTACGTTCCGCGCAAGTCGGTGGTCACGCTGGGTCGCGGATTCAAGGCGCTCGCGTCGGGTGAGGTCGCGTACGCCGGCATTCTCGTCGCCGAGGAGATCCTCGACGTCATGCAGCGCGACTGGATGAAGGACACACGCGTCCAGCCGATCGTCCGCGTCACCAGCAAGATTCATGTGGTCGAGGAGGCCCGGCACATGCGCTTCGCCCGGGAGGAGACCCTGCGCCGGGCCGAGGGCATGGGCAGGGTGCACCGCGCCGCGAGCCGCGCCTGCATCGCGATCGCGTCGAACCTGATCGTTTCCAGCATGATCAACCCGGCCGTCTACGCGGCCGCCGGCCTCGACACCGAACGCGCGGTGCGCGAGGCGAAGAACAACCGGTTCCGGGCCGAGAAGATCCGGGAGAGTTCGCAGCCGCTCATGCGGTTCCTGGACGAGGCCGATCTGCTGGGCGGTCCTTCCCGGCAGCTCTACAAGCGCGTGAACATGCTCTGACGGACGCTTCGCGCTCGTGCGCCTTTCTGGTTGTTCCAGCTACCAAAAAGGCGCACGGGCGGCGGAGCCGCCTACCCCCGCAGCCGGGGCGCGAGGTCGCGCTCGAAGAGTTCGAGGAACCGCTTCTGATCGTGCCCGGGCGCGTGGAAGACGAGGTGATTGAGCCCGGCGTCGAGGTACGGGCGAATCTGCGCCACCGCCTCGTCCGGATCCGACGCCACGATCCACCGCTTCGCGACCTGCTCGATCGGCAACGCGTCCGCCGCCTTCTCCATCTCGATCGGATCGTCGATCGAATGCTTCTGCTCCGGCGTCAACGACAACGGCGCCCAGAACCGCGTGTTTTCCAGCGCCAACTCCGGATCCGTGTCGTACGAAATCTTGATCTCGATCATCTTGTCGATCTCCGCGACATCCCGCTCCGCCTTGGCCGCACCCTCCGCGACCGCAGGCATCAACTTCTCGGTGTACAGCTCCATCCCCTTGCCGGACGTGCAGATGAACCCGTCGCCGCTACGCCCGGCGTACCGGGCCACCACCGGGCCACCCGCCGCGATGTACACCGGGATCCCACCCTCGGGCACGTCGTAGATCGACGCCCCCTTCGTGGAGAAATACTCGCCCTCGAAATCGACGCGGTCACCCAGCCAGAGTTCCCGCATCAACCGGACCGCCTCCCGCAGCCGCGCGAACCGCTCCTTGAACTCCGGCCACTCCCCCGCAAAACCGGTCGCGATCTCGTTGAGTGCCTCACCGGTACCGACACCGAGCATGATCCGCCCCGGATACAGACACCCCATCGTCGCGAACGCCTGCGCCACCACCGCCGGGTTGTACCGGAACGTCGGCGTCATCACCGACGTCCCCAGCTGCAACCGCTCCGTCCGCTCCCCGACCGCCGTCATCCACGCCAGCGAGAACGGCGCATGACCGCCCTCGTGCCGCCACGGCTGGAAGTGATCCGACACCGTCGCCGAATCCATGCCGTGCTGCTCCGCCAGGACACCCAGCTCCACCAACTCCCGCGGACCGAACTGCTCCGCGGACGCCTTGTAACCGAGCTTGAGTTCGTGGGCCACCGTGTACTCCTTCGTCTTCACGTCCGGTTCGCGAGATGCAAACCTCTTCTGCAGGTTAGAGCGCGGCCACCAGGCTGGCGACCGCCGCTCCCAGTGCCACCACCGTCAGTGTCACCGCGAACAACCACAACTCGTGGGGCGGCGGCATCGGTGCGCCGTCGCGCAAGGCCTTCTCGACCTGCGACCACCGCCGCATGCCGACGAGTGCCGCGGCGGCGGCGAGTCCGATCAGGATCAGTCCGAGGGTCGTCCGCACCCACCCGGTGCTGAATTCGGGGACCAGGTGGATCATCGCGATGCCACCGGCCAGAAGTGCGAGTGAACTCCGCATCCAGGCGAGGAACGTCCGCTCGCTTGCAAGCGTGAAACGTTCGTCGGGCCGGTCGTTGTCGGTCACCGAATCATCTTTACACCGGTTCACTGGAACCGCACCAAGCAGGTACCCCGCAGTCCTAGATTGGAAGGGCAGGCCACAGCCAGGGGGCGTCCATGCGACCGTTCGAAGCTCTGCGATCCGCGATCTCTCTGCGTGTGCTGGCTGTGATGCTGCTGTTCTTCTCGGCGTGGGCGGCGCTCGGACCGTCGCCTGCTTCGGCCGAGCCGCGCATCACCAGGGTGGACGTCTATTCGGAGTCGATGGGCCGGTGGGTGGCCAACGACGTGATCTCTCCCGCGTCGGGAGGTCCGGCGCCCACGTTCTACCTCCTCACCGGCATCGGCGGCGGCTCGGACGGGATCTCGTGGTTCAACAACACCGGTGTGCGGGACTTCTTCGCCGACAAGCACGTCAACGTGGTAATGCCGATCGGCGGGCAGTACAGCATGTACACCGACTGGGATTCCGACGACCCAGTCCTCGGCAGGAACAAATGGCAGACGTACCTGACGAGCGAACTTCCCGCCGCCATCGACGGCAGGTTCGCGACCACCGGGGCGAACGCCATCGGCGGGGTGTCGATGGCGGGCAGCGCGGTGCTCGACCTCGCGATCCAGGCTCCGGGGTTCTACCGGGCCGTCGGCTCGTACAGCGGTTGCGCCGCGACGAGCGGACTGCTCGGCCAGGCGATGGTGCGGTCGATGGTGGAATTGCGGGGCGGGGGCAACGCGACCAACATGTGGGGTCCTGCGGTGGACCCGCAGTGGCAGGTGCACGATCCGATGGTGAACGCCGAACGTCTGCGCGGCACAGAGTTGTTCGTCTCGAGCGGCAACGGACTTCCGGGCGGCATCGACAACCACGACCCGGTGCTGGTGGTGCCGCAGACGATCGGCGGCAGCGTCGTCGAGATGGTGACCAACGTGTGTGCGGCCACGTTCCAGTCGCGGTTGCACTCGCTGGGGATTCCGGCCACGTTTGCGTATCTCGCGCAGGGCACTCATTCGTGGGGGCTGTTCGAGACGGAGTTACGGGAGTCCTGGCCCGTCATCGGCAGCGCGATCGGGGCGTGACCCCAGGGAGTTCTCCAGGATCGGTCCGATCACCGCGAGGGCTTGCGGTGTGGTCATCCGCAGGTGGTCGCAGTCCACCTTGTTCTCGACGATCACGCCGGTGATCGCGGGCTGCCAGACGCCGGGCGACGGCCGTTCGCCTTCCTCCCCTTCGGCGGATTGCGCGGCGCTGAAGAACAGCAGGTCGCCGTCGAACACGCGCGGGCGGTGTCCGATGGAGATCTGCTTCGAGTTCTCCAGCCCGGTGCTGATGCGACCGAGGAGGGTCGACGCGAACCCGGGGTCCCGGCCGAAGGATCGTCCGAGCATCTCGAGCAGTTGCTCGCGGTACGACGTGCCGGCGTCGTCGTCGCCCTCGAATTCGACGCCCAGCCCGCGCAGCCACTCCTCGGCGTTCACCTCGAGGTCACCGAAGTCGTCGCCCTCCGCGACGTAGCTGTCCATCATCGCGAGGGTGCCGACCTCGGCGCCCGACTCGCGGAGTTCCACGGCAATCGCCTGCGCGATGACACCGCCGAGTGACCAGCCGAGCAGGTGGTACGGCCCCCGGGGCTGGACGGCACGCAGCTCGACCACGTACCGGTGGGCGAGTTGTTCCATCGACTCGAACGTCGTTCCACCGCTGAGGATCGGCAGTTGCAGCCCGTACACCGGACGGTCGGGCGACAGGTGCCCGATCAGTCCGGCGTAGCCCAGCGCGAGTCCGCCCGCGGGGTGCACGCAGAAGAGCGCGGGTTGGGACCCGGACGCGCGGAGCGGCACGACGACGTTCAGCACGTCGTCCGCCGGCATGCTTCCGAGAACCGACGGGTCGACGATGCGCCGGGCGAGGCCCTCCGGGGTCGGGTTGCGGAAGATCCACTGCAGGACGACGTCGGTGCCGAGCCGGTCCCGGAGCGCGGACGCCACCCGGGTCGCGACGAGCGAGTTGCCGCCGAGTTCGAAGAAGTCGTCGTCGGCCCCGACCCGGTCGATGCCGAGGACGTCGGCGAAGACCTCCGCGACGGCCTCCTCCACCGGGGTGGCGGGTGCCCGGAACTCCCGGGGCGCGAGCACCGGGGCGGGCAGCGCCCGGCGGTCCAGCTTGCCGGTGCGGCCGACGGGCAACCGGTCCAGGACCACCAGCTGGGCGGGCACCATGTACGGCGCGAGGTGCGACCCGGCGTACCGGAGTATCTCGGCGGTGTCGATGCTCGCACCGTCCTCCGCCGTCACGTATCCCACGAGCCGGTCGCCGGTGCCGCTGTGCACGGTGACCGCCGCCCGTCCGACGCCGTCGCAGCGGGACAGCACCGATTCGATCTCGCCGAGCTCCACCCGCTGTCCGCGGATCTTCACCTGGAAGTCGTTGCGTCCCACATACTCCAGCCGTCCGATCTCGGTCCATCGCACGAGGTCGCCGGTGCGGTACATGCGGGAGCCGGGTTCGCCGAACGGGTTCGCGACGAAGGACGCACCCGTCAGTGCCGGACGCCGGTGGTAGCCGCGTGCCAGCCCCGGTCCCGCGACGTACAGTTCCCCGATCACCCCCACCGGGACGGGCTGCAACCAGGTGTTGACCACGATGACGTCGACCCCCCGCCCCGGACCGCCGACATTGACCGATTCTTCGGGCGACAGGACCTCGCTGATCGTGGTCTGCACCGTCGCCTCGGTGGGTCCGTATCCGTTGAAGACGAAACGTCCCGGGGTCCAGCGGTCGGCGATCTCGGGTGGGAAGCGTTCGCCCGCGACGGCGAGAATCCGCAGGGACGGCAGGTCCTCGGGGCGGAGGGTGTCGAGGATGGTGGGGGTGAAGAACGCGTGTGAGACGCGTTCGCTCGCGAGCAGTTCGGCCAGTTCCCGTCCCCCGAGCACCGTCGGCGGAACGACCACCAGTGTCGCGCCGACGGCGAACGCCATCAGCAGTTCGAACAGGGACGCGTCGAAGCTCGGCGACGCCAGGTGCGACACGCGCGCCCCGTGCATGGACGCGAACCGTTCCCGTTCCTCGACAGCAAGATTCGCGATGCCGCCGTGGGTGAGCACGACACCCTTCGGTGTTCCCGTCGATCCCGACGTGTAGAGCAGGAACGCGGCGTGGTCGACTCTCAGCGGGCGCAGACGGTCGGCGTCGGTCACGGGGTCGCCGGAGTATCCGTTCACGACGCCGGGATCGTCGAGCAGAAGCCACGGCACCACCCCCGGCAACCGGTCGCGGTGCGCGGTCACCGTCAGTCCGAGCATCGCGCCCGAATCGTCGAGCATGCCGCGGGTGCGTGCGGGCGGCAGGGCGGGGTCGACCGGCACGTACGCCGCCCCCGATTTCGCGACCGCCCACACCGACAGCACCCAGTCGATCGACCGGGGCACCCCGATCGCGACGAAGGCGTCCGGACCGGCACCGCGGTCGATCAGTGCCCTGGCCAGCCGGTTCGACTGCTCGTCGAGTTCCCGGTACGACAGCGTGACGCCTTCGCACGACACCGCGGTCGCGCCCGGTGCGAGCGCAGCACCGGCGGTGAGGACGTCGGGGAGCAGGCGTTCCGCGACCGCGGGGAAGCCGCGCATCGGTACGAGTTCGTCCCGTTCGAGGGCGTCGAGGATCTCGAGGTCGCCGACCCGGATCGACGGGTCGGTGACGGCGGTGTCGAGCATCCGGACGAACCGGTCGGCCAGGCCTGCGACGGTCTCGGCTTCGAAAAGGTCGGTGGCGTAGGCGAAACCGGCGGTGATCCCGGCCGGCGTGCCGTCGTCCGTGTATTCCTCGGCCAGCGTCAGCTGCAGGTCGAACCGGGCGATCGTGGCACCGAGGTCGATGCCGTGCACCTCGACGCCCGGCAGCGAGAGGTCGGGGCGCTCGATGTTCTGGAACTCGAGCAGCACCTGGAACAGCGGTGAGTGCGCGGTGGAGCGGGGCGGGTCGAGTGCTTCCACGACCTTCTCGAACGGCACCTCCGCGTGCGCGTATGCAGCGAGGTCGACGTCGCGTACCTGGTCGAGCAGGTCGGAGAACCGGTCCGCGTCGGAAACGATGGTCCGCAGGACGACGGTGTTGACGAACATGCCTACGACGTCGTCGAGTGCGGCCTCGCCGCGCCCGGCGACGGGGGTGCCGACGGCGATGTCGCCGGTGCCGGACATTCTCGCGAGGAACGCGGCCAGGGCGGCGTGGGCGACCATGAACACGGTCGACTGGTGGGTAGACGCCGTCGCCAGGAGCCGGCGATGCAGGTCGGCGTCGATCTCGAATCCGACCCTGCTCCCGTCCGGTGTGCGTTGCAGCGACCGCGGGCGGTCGGCGGGCAGGTCCAGCGCGGCGGGGAGCCCGGCGAGTGTGCTGCGCCAGTAGTCCAGTTGCTGCGACACCAGCGACTGCGGATCGTCCTCCGAGCCGAGGAGGCGGCGCTGCCAGAGCGTGAAATCGGCGTACTGGACCGTGGTCGGTGGCCAGTCGGGGGCGTGCCCGGCCGCACGGGCGGTGTAGGCCGTCGTCATGTCGCGCGCGAGCGGGACCATCGACACTCCGTCCGCGACGATGTGGTGGACCACCACCAGCAGCGTCCGGTCGGTTCCGGAGGTCTCGAACACGGCTGCCCGCAACGGAATCTGTTCGGTGACGTCGAATCCCTGCGCGACGGCCGCCGACAGCAGTTCCCGCAACTCGGCCTCGCTCGACACCGTGGTGACAGGCAGGTCCGGAACTGCGTCGGCGGCGGGCAGGATCAGCTGCACCGGTTCTTCGCCGGCCATCGGGAATCGGGTGCGCAGCGTCTCGTGGCGGTGCACGACGTCGGACACGGCTGTCCGGAGGGCGTCGAGGTCGAGTGCGCCGGTGAGCCGGAACGCCATGGCGATGTTGTAGGCGGGCGAGGAGGTGTCGAACTGGTTGAGGAACCACATACGGGTCTGGGCCAGGGACAGGGGAATTCGTTCTGGTCGCGGCGCTGCCCGCAGTTCCGGCCGGTGTGTCGGCGCACCGGCCTTCGCCGCGCGTTCCGCGAACTCCGCCACGGTCGGGGCCTCGAACAGGGCGTGCACGCCGACGTCGATGCCGAGAGCCGCGTCGACGCGGGCGACCACACGGGTGGCGGACAGCGAGTCTCCACCCAGACGGAAGAAGTGGTCGTCGGCCCCGACGCGGTCGACACCGAGGACCTCGCCGAACACGTCGGCGACGACGGCCTCGAACGGGGTGGCCGGCGCCCGGAATATCCGGACCGGAGCCTCGGGTGCGGGTAGTGCGGCACGATCCACCTTCCCCGCCGCCGTCACCGGCAACTCCCCCAACACCACCACCACCGACGGCACCATGAACCCCGGCAACACCGACCCCGCAAACTCCACCACCCCAGCCGAATCCACCCGAGCCCCCACCTCCGGCACCACATACCCCACCAACCCACCACCCGAACCCACCACCACCACAGCCGCACCCACCCCCGGACACGACACCAACACCGACTCCACCTCCCCCAACTCCACCCGCTGCCCCCGCACCTTCACCTGAAAATCAGCCCGCCCCACAAACACCAACGACCCCAACCCATCCCACCGCACCAAATCCCCCGTCCGATACAACCGCGACCCCACCCCGAACGGACTCGCCACAAACGACGCCGCCGTCAACCCCACCAACCCCCGATACCCCCGCGCCAACCCCACACCCCCCACATACAACTCCCCCACCACCCCCACCGGCACCGGCCGCAACCACGAATCCAACACCACCACCTCAACACCCACCCCGGGACCACCCACCGTCACCACACCCCCCGGCACCAACGCCCCACTCACCGTCGCCTGCACCGTCACCTCAGTCGGCCCATACGCATCGAACAACTCCCGACCCACACCCCACCGCTCCACCAACTCCGGACCACACACCTCCCCCGCAACCACCAACACCCGCACCGACCCCAACGACCCCTCCACCGAACCCAACACCGACGGCGTCACAAAACAATGCGACACCCCCTCCACCTCCAACCACTCCCCCAACACCGCACCCCCGAACACCCCCGGCGGCGCCACCACCAAACACGCCCCCACCGAAAACGCCATCAACCACTCATACACCGCCGCATCAAAACCCGGCGACGCCACATGCGACACCCGACACCCCGACCACAACCCGAACCGAACCCGCACCTCCTCCACCAAATTCGCCAACCCCCCATGCGACACCACCACCCCCTTCGGCCGCCCCGTCGACCCCGACGTATACATCACATACGCCGCATTCCCCACCCCCAACCCACCCAACCGCTCCCCCTCCGACACCGACTCACCCGACACCCCCTCCACCACCGACACATCATCAACCCGCAACCACTCCACCACCCCCGGCACCACCACCCCCGACACCGACAACCCCACCACCGCACCCGAATCCACCAACACCTCCCGCACCCGCACCTCCGGCAACCCCACATCCACCGGCACGAACACACCCCCCGCCTTCACCACCGCCCACACCGCCACCACCAACTCCACCGACCGCGGCACCACCACCCCCACCACCACCTCCGGCCCCACCCCACAACCAATCAACACCCGCGCCAACCGATTCGACCACCCATCCAACTCCCCATACGACAACTCCACACCCCCACACGACACCGCCACCCCACCCCCACCCGCAACCACACCCCCCGCCAAAATCTCCGGCAACAACCGCACCCCCACACCCGACACACCCCGCACCAACCCCACACCCGACCCCCACACACCCACCCCACCCAACCGAACACCCGGATCCGCGGCCATCGCCTCGAGCACCCGGGTGACCTGTCCCGCGGTCGAGTCGACGGTGGCCCGGTCGATCAGGTCGGGTCGGTAGTGAAATGTCATGCGCAACTGTGTGTCCGCCGAGAACGCGACGCTCAGCGGGTAGTGCGTCGCGTCGACGCCGCGCACGTCGACCACTCGGATTCCGGCGAGGTCGGTGTCCTCGGTCAGTCCGCCGCGGTCGATCGGGTACGACTCGAAGACGGTCGCGGTGTCGAACCCGATGTCGGTGCCGACCGCGCGCTGGATGTCGGCGAGGCCGAGATGATGGTGGTCGAGGAGGGCTGCCTGTTCCGCTTGTGTCCGGTCGAGCAGGCCGCCCAGCGTTTCCCGGGGGTCGAGGGTGATGCGGGTGGGCACGGTGTTGACGAACAGCCCGATCATCGACTCCACACCGGGCAGGTGCGGTGACCGCCCGGACACGGTGCTCCCGAACGTCACGTCGTCGCGGGACGTCGCGGCGCCCAGCACGATGGCCCACGCCACCTGCGTGATCGTGTTCAGGGTCGTGTTGCGGGTCCGCGCAAGGGTCGTGAGTTCGGCGGTCAGTTCCTCGGAGACGGCGAATTGGGCACTCTCGGGTGGAGCCGACAGTTGCCGCCCCCGTGCGTCGGGCAGGAGCAGTGTCGGACCGTCGATGCCGGCGAGTGCGGTCGCCCAGGCCTCCCGCGATTCGGCCGGGTCCCGGCGGTGCAGCCACGACAGGAAGTCCCGATAGGGCCGGGGCCGCGGCAGCGCCGACACGTCGGCGTCCCCGGCCACGTAGAGCGCGAGCAGTTCGCGGATCGCGAGTGGCATCGACCATCCGTCGAGGAGCGTGTGGTGGTTGGTCCACACGAGCCGCGATTCCCGGCCGCCGGTCGACACGAGCAGAAACCGCACCAGGGGGGGCCGGGACGTGTCGAACGGCGCGGCCCGGTCGGCGGCGAGGATGCGCTCCAGTTCGGTGGTCCGCGCGGCCTCCGGCAGGCCGGTGAGGTCGAGTTCGCGGAACGGCACGTCGACGGTCGCGGGCACCACCTGCACGAACGTGCCGTCCCACGCGGGCACGAATGCCACCCGCAGATTCGGGTGCCGCTCCAGGAGTGCCGCCGCGGCCCGGCGCATCCGGTCCGGGTCGACGGCGCCCTTCAGACGCAGTTCCACCTGCACCGTGTAGGCGTCGATCGACGGTTTCGCGAGCAGGGCGTGGAACAGCAACCCGGCCTGCAGCGGGGTGGGCGGCCACACGTCGGTCAGCGCGCCGAAGCGTTCCTCCCATGCGTCGAGGTCGTCCTGGGTGACGTCGACCAGGGGAACGTCCGACGGTGTGAGTCCGCCGGCGACCCCGCTGCGCGCGTGGGACACCAAGGCGGACAGTGACTCCCGCCAACGTGCCGCCAGCCGCTCCACCTCGGCACGGGCGAGCAGGGTGTCCGGGAAACCGAAACCGACCCGGAGCCGTCCGCCGATCACGATCGCGTTGATCTCGACGGCGGCCGACGCCGGCATGTCAGGGTCCGGGACGTAGCGGAGGTCGCCGAACCCGTCGGCGGGGGTCCAGCCTCCCGCAACCCCGCCGACCGACGGATCCGGGACCTGGCCGAGGTAGTTGAAACTGATCTGCCCGGGTTCGATGACCGGCAGGCTGCCCGCGGAGTCCGGGTTCAGGTAGCGGAGCAGTCCGTAGCCGATGCCCATGTCCGGCACCGCCCGCAGGTGTTCCTTCACCCGCTTCAGTGCGCTGCCCAGGTCGGGTCCGCCGGCGAACGCGTCGTCGAGGTCGATGCCGCGGAGTTCGACGCGGACCGGGAAGACCGTCGTGAACCAGCCGACGGTGCGGGAGAGGTCGGCGCCCGGCACCACCTGCTGCTCCCGGCCGTGCCCTTCCAATCGGATCAGCATCGACGTTCCCGGGATCCCCCGCTCCGCTCGCCACCTCGACGACGCCACCACCAGCGCCGTCAGCAAAACGTCGAGGGCGCCCCCGTGATACAGGTCCGGTAGGCGAGTGAGCAGCACGGACGTGTCGTCGAGTGAGGTCTCGACACTCACGTCCTGCAGGGCGGTCGCGACGTCCAGGCCCGGGTCGAGCGGACGGTCGGTGATCAGCGGGTCGGGTCCCTCGACGACGGTCTGCCACCACCCCAGTTCGGCGGTCCGCTCACTCCGGACGGCTTCCTCCGCCAACGCGTGCGCCCACCGGCGCATCGACGTCGCCGGTTCCGGGAGTGCCGGTACGTTCCCGGCACTCACCTGTTGCCAGGCGGCCACGAAGTCGGGCAGCAGAATCCGCCACGACACCCCGTCGACCGCGAGGTGGTGTGCCACCACGAGCAATCGCCCCGACGCCCTTGCCGCCCCGGGGTCGAGCCACACGAACTGGACGACGACCCCGTCGGACGGGCGGAGCCTCTCCACGGCGGCCTGGTGCTCGGTCGCGATCAGGTCTGCGAGTACGCCGGGATCGGTGGCCGGGTCGAAGGCGACCCGCCGGAGCAGCGACGCGGCGTCGAGGTCGGTCGCGGCGCGAGTCTCCATCTGCCACTGCCCGTTCCCGTCCCGGTACAGCCGCGACCGCAGCATGTCGTGACGGGCAATTACCGCGGTGACGGTCGCGAGGAGGCGGTCGGCGTCGACGGTGCGCGGGAGGTCGAGCAGCACGCTCTGGCTGAACCTCTCGTAGTGTCCGCCGCGCTCGATCAGGTACCGGACCACCGGGGTGGGCGGGAAGGTGCCGATTCCGCCGCCCGCGAGTTCGGCGAGGGCGACCGCGGTTTCACGGTCGGCGATCTCCGATTCCGCTGCGAGCGCGGCCACCGTCCGATGCTCGAACACCTGCTGCGGGGTGAACACCAATCCTTTTGCCTTGGCACGTGACACGAGGCGGATGGACAGGATGCTGTCGCCGCCCAGCGCGAAGAACGATTCGTCGAATCCGACCTTGTCGACGCCGAGGACCTCGCCGAACACGGATGCCAGTGTTGCCTCCGCCGCGGTCCGTGGCGCGCGGTCCGGCCCGCGCGAGGCGATGTCCGGTGCGGGTAGTGCGGCACGATCCACCTTCCCCGCCGCCGTCACCGGCAACTCCCCCAACACCACCACCACCGACGGCACCATGAACCCCGGCAACACCGACCCCGCAAACTCCACCACCCCAGCCGAATCCACCCGAGCCCCCACCTCCGGCACCACATACACCACCAACCCACCACCCGAACCCACCACCACCACAGCCGCACCCACCCCCGGACACGACACCAACACCGACTCCACCTCCCCCAACTCCACCCGCTGCCCCCGCACCTTCACCTGAAAATCAGCCCGCCCCACAAACACCAACGACCCCAACCCATCCCACCGCACCAAATCCCCCGTCCGATACAACCGCGACCCCACCCCGAACGGACTCGCCACAAACGACGCCGCCGTCAACCCCACCAACCCCCGATACCCCCGCGCCAACCCCACACCCCCCACATACAACTCCCCCACCACCCCCACCGGCACCGGCCGCAACCACGAATCCAACACCACCACCTCAACACCCACCCCGGGACCACCCACCGTCACCACACCCCCCGGCACCAACGCCCCACTCACCGTCGCCTGCACCGTCACCTCAGTCGGCCCATACGCATCGAACAACTCCCGACCCACACCCCACCGCTCCACCAACTCCGGACCACACACCTCCCCCGCAACCACCAACACCCGCACCGACCCCAACGACCCCTCCACCGAACCCAACACCGACGGCGTCACAAAACAATGCGACACCCCCTCCACCTCCAACCACTCCCCCAACACCGCACCCCCGAACACCCCCGGCGGCGCCACCACCAAACACGCCCCCACCGAAAACGCCATCAACCACTCATACACCGCCGCATCAAAACCCGGCGACGCCACATGCGACACCCGACACCCCGACCACAACCCGAACCGAACCCGCACCTCCTCCACCAAATTCGCCAACCCCCCATGCGACACCACCACCCCCTTCGGCCGCCCCGTCGACCCCGACGTATACATCACATACGCCGCATTCCCCACCCCCAACCCACCCAACCGCTCCCCCTCCGACACCGACTCACCCGACACCCCCTCCACCACCGACACATCATCAACCCGCAACCACTCCACCACCCCCGGCACCACCACCCCCGACACCGACAACCCCACCACCGCACCCGAATCCACCAACACCTCCCGCACCCGCACCTCCGGCAACCCCACATCCACCGGCACGAACACACCCCCCGCCTTCACCACCGCCCACACCGCCACCACCAACTCCACCGACCGCGGCACCACCACCCCCACCACCACCTCCGGCCCCACCCCACAACCAATCAACACCCGCGCCAACCGATTCGACCACCCATCCAACTCCCCATACGACAACTCCACACCCCCACACGACACCGCCACCCCACCCCCACCCGCAACCACACCCCCCGCCAAAATCTCCGGCAACAACCTCACCCCCACACCCGACACACCCCGCACCAACCCCACACCCGACCCCCACACACCCACCCCACCCAACCGAACACCCGGATCCGCGGCTGCGGCGGTGAGGATTCGAGAGAATTCCTGGGCGTCGGCCGAGCCGTGCACGTCGACCACCCAGGTGCCGTCCCGGTCCTCCACGTCCACACGCACGCTGTCGCAGTGCCACCGCTGCACGACGGCGACGGCACTCTCACCGATTCGCTCGACGCCGAGGGGTTCGCGCATTCCGCCGGTCACCGACCACGGTTCCGCCGCAACGTCTTCGCTGACGAGGAACCGGTGTCTGCGGGATCTGCGGAGCTGCAGGCCCACGTGCCGGGTCAGGGTCTCGAACGTGAGATGCGGTGTGAGGGTGAGTCGCACGGGTGTGGTGGAGCCGTGCTCCCGGTGTCCGACCACCACGTCGTCGATGCCGGTGTGGCTGTGTGCGTAGAGCGCCAGCGCGGCGAGCAGGACGGCTGCCGGGCCGCCGCCGCTGCGGCGCGCGAGCCGCGCGAGGGCGCCGTCGGAGGGAATGGTGACGTGGCGCTGGTCCTCGTCTTCGGAGACCGGACCGGGTGGGATCTCCTGTCGCGGCGCTCCGGCCAGCAATTGCTCCCAGTAACGGCGGTCGTCCGCCCACGCGTCGCTCTCGCGATAGCGGGCGTCCGATGTCAGCGGGACGGTGGGCGACGCGAACGGCTGGCTCTCGGGCGGCGCGGTCGGGGCCGCCTCCCCCGACTCGTAGGCCTCGACGGTGCGGCGGACGATCGCCGCCATGCCCGGTTCGTCGTTGACCAGGCGGTGGTAACGCTGGAACCAGCCGTATCGGCCGTCCGGCAGCCGGAACAGGGCGTGCACGTACAGCGGTCCGGTGGCGGGGTCCATCGGCCGGGTCAGTTCCCGGTCGATCCATGTCGCCGCGTGCAGGCCGGGGGCGGTGACGTCGAGGACGTCGGGACCGGTGACCGCGGTTCCGGTGACCTGTCCGGGCTCGGGGCCGTCGAGTGCGAAAGTGCTGTGCAGGCCGTGGCATTCGGACAGCGTCCGGTGCAGTGCGCGGAAGAACCGGTCTTCGTCGAGCGGTCCCTCGAGTTCGAGGTACTGGCCGAATGTTTTGTCGGGTTGGTGGGCGCGGAGTACCGCGGTCTGGTCGTAGGTGAGGGGCAGCACCTCACCGGTACTCATGGAATCCCCGTCCGGTCTTGCGCCCCAGGTGGCCGGCCTCGACGAGGGCGACGAGCGTCGCGGGCGGGCGGTAGTGGTCGTCGCCGGTCAACTCGCGCAGCGCGGTCATCGTGTCGTGGACGTTGTCCAGGCCGATGAGGTCGGCGGTCCGCAGCGGTCCCATCGGGTGGCCGAGGCAGCCCTCGAACAACGCATCGGTGGTCTCGGCGTCGGCGATTCCGTCGCCGACGGCGGCCGCCGCCTCGGCGATGCAGAGCATGAGGACCCGGTTCAGCAGGAATCCGGGTCCGTCGCCGACGACGATGCCGGTCTTGCCCAACGAGGTGAGCAGTGCCAGCGCGCGGTCCAGCGACTGCTGCGACGTCCGCGGGCCCCGCACCACCTCGACGGTGTCCTTGAGCGGTGCGGGGTTCATGAAGTGCAGCCCGACCACCTGTTCCGGCCTGGTGGTGCTCGCCGCGAGCCGGGCGACGGGGATGCCCGACGTGCACGACGCGAGGAGGGTGCCGGGTGCGCAGACCCGGTCGAGTTCGGCGAAGACCTTCTCCTTGAGCTCGATTCGCTCGGGGACGCATTCGATGACGACGTCGGCGGCGCGCAGATCGGTGATCTGCCCGCTCCAGTGCACCCGCGCGGTGACCTCGGCGGGTTTCGGACGGGCGGTCCTGCCGAGGAGTATCGCGAGCCGCAGTGAGTCGCGCATCCGGGAGCGGGCGCGTTCGACGGCCTGCTGGTCGGGGTCGACGACGGTCACGTCGTGGCCGGCCCGCGCCACACTTTCGGCCACCCCGGCGCCCATGGTGCCCGCCCCCACCACGCCGATCCTCATCGCGATGCCTCCGAGGTGAAACCGGTGGTGAAACCGGTGTCGTCCTGATGCACGTATTCCATCGCCACCTCCTGGGTGGGCAGGTCGGGGTGAGCCACCAGTCCCGCGTGTAGCCGGCGGAGGTCGGTGAGGATCGCCCCGGCGGTGCTTGCGTCGAACAGGTCGGTGGCGTAGTCGAGTCGGAGGGTGAGCGTCGAGGGACCGCGGGTCCACGACAGCCCGAGTTCGACGGGTGACGGGTCCGCCGGCTCGTCGCCGCCTTCGCCTTCCCCGTCGCAGCGCACCGGGAAGTGCTGCGCCGCCGGGTCGGCCACGCGGCGGTCCGAGGACAGCTCCCGCCGCACGGTCTCGACCAGTTCCGGGTAGGTCGGTTCTGCGGACAGGTCCACGGCCACGATCTGCGGCGCGGCCACCGCCACCTCGTCCTGCGCGGTGTACCAGGCGAGCAGTGTGAGCCAGGCGGCGAGCAGTTCCGGGAGGTCCGGGTGTCCGTCGAGCGTCGTCGTCACCCGGGCCACGGAATAGTTCGGCGGCCCGGCGCCGTCGGAGGGCTGCCGGGGCCGGTCTGCCGGAACCAGTGGTGGCGCCACGGGTGGCGGCACGGACACCGGCGCGGGTGACGAGCCGGCGAGGAGGACGGAAATCGTCTGCGTGCGCGGTGATCCCACAATGCCTTCCAGGATGCGGACGTACTCGTCGCACAGCGCGGCGGCGGTCTGTTCGGTGAACAGTTCCGTGCTGAATTCGAGTCCTGCGGCCATGTCGTCCTCGCCGCCCCGTTCCGTGGTGACGAGAGTGAGGTCGAATTTGGCCGTGCCGGACGGCACCCCGCCGAACGCGATGGCGGCGGGATCCTCCTGGTCGAACAGTGTCTCGGTGAGTCCGTGCTGCGACTGCAGCGCCGGCAGTTCCTGGTGGACGTGGCAAACGTCGAACAGTGGTGTCCGGCTGAGGTCGCGGTCGCCGGTGAGGGCGGTGACGACGCGGTCGAACGGGATCTCCTGGTGTTCGAGGGCGCCGAGCACGACGTCCCGGACCCGTGCGCACAGTTCCGAGACGCTCGGGTCCCCGGACAGGTCGGCGCGCAGGGCGACCGTGCTGTTGAAGTACCCGATCATGCCGGACAGTTCCGGCCGGTTGCGTCCGGTCGTCGGTGTCCCGACCACGAGGTCGCGCTGGTGGCTGCGGCTCGCCATGAGGAGGTAGAACGCGGAGAGCAGTACCACGAACAGCGACACGGACTCTCGGCGCGCCACGTTCCGCAGGCTCCGGGTCAGTTCTTCGGAGACGGTGAACGTGTGGAACGCCCCGGTGAAGTTCTTCCGCTCCGGGCGCGGGAAATCGGTGGGCAGCCGCAGCAGCGGAACGTCGTCGAGAACTGTTTTCCAGTAGTCGAGTTCGCCGTCGAGCGCGGCGCTCGCGATCAACTCCCGCTGCCACAGGGCGTAGTCCCAGTACTGGACGGGAAGCGGCGCGAGGTCGGCGGAGCGACCGGCGCGGCGGGCCGCGTACAGGGCGGGCAGTTCCTGCTCGAAGATCCTCGGCGAACCCCCGTCGTTGACGGAGTGGTGGGTGGTGACCTGCAGGACGTGCTCGTCCGGGCCGAGCCTGATGAGCAGTGCCCGCACGAGCGGGTCGGTGGCCAGGTCGAACGGCGCCGCCGCGGCCTCGTGTACGAGTGCCCGGGCCGCGGCCACCGGATCCGGTTCCCCCGACACGTCGGCGGTGCGGAAGAAGTCGCCGAGGGAGTCGCGGATCCGCAGTTCCGGCTCCCCGTCGATCTCGACGTAATTGGACAGCAGCACGCGGTGCCGGGCGGCGAGGTCGTCCCACATTCCGCGGACGGCGGATTCGTCGATCGGACCGTGCAGGTCGCTGACCATCGGGAGGTTGTAGATGGTGGTGGCGGCGTCGAGCTGGTGGTGGAACCACATGCGTATCTGACCGAACGACATCACGTGCCGCCCCCGCGGTGTGATCGGCGGCAGCCCGCCGGCCGCGGATGTGCCGTCCGCGAGGAGCGCGGCGAAGTCCGCCACTTTCGGCCGCTCGTAGAGGTCGATGAGTTTGGGCCGGACCCCGTAGCGGTCCGACACCCGGTCGACGAGTTGCATGCCGATGAGCGAGTTTCCGCCGAGGTCGAAGTAGTCGTCTTCGGCGTCGACGTCCCGCTCGGTGTGGAGTAGTTCGCGCAGTGTCGTCTGCAGCCAGTCGAGGCTGTCCTCCGGGGCTGTCACCGGCTGCGGGTGCGGTTCCGCCGAAGGGACTTCCGGTGTTCCGGTCCAGTCGGGCCTGCCGGGAAGGTCGTACCAGCACCGCGAACCGCGTAACGGGTGACCGGGCAGGCGCACCCGCCAGGCGGAGTCGTCACTGACGTCGACGGTCGCCCAGTCGAGGTCGACGCCACGCTCGTACAGCCCGGCGAGGAGGTCCGTGACCGCCTCGGGCGTGTCCGGCGCGCGAAGTATGTCGGCGTCTCCGAGCGCGTCCGCGAGCAGTGCGCCGAGGCGCCCCGCCGGGCTCGGCTCGACGAAGACGACGGGTCCGTCCGCGAGAATTCCCTTCGCGACGGCGACGAGCCTGTCCGTGTCGATCGCGGGGTTCGCGGCCGCGGCGGCGAGGTCGGCGGCGTCCACCACCGACAGTGGGTCCCGCAGATACCGGGCGGCGTAGCGGGACACTCCGCCGCTGAGGACGGCGTCGACGGTGACTCCGGCGGCGCGGAGTTCCCGGTGGACGGCGATCTGGCCGGCGAGGAGGTCCGCCTCGTCACCGGTGGCGGGCAGCTCCGGCGGCAGGTCGCGGCCGCGCAGCGCGGCGGGCATCCGGTCGGGTGACAGCAGCAACGCCACGGCCGGGCGCCGCCGGGTGGCCGGTGCGGAGTTCTCGCCGCGGGCGCCGAGTTCGGCGGCACGCACGGCGAGCGACCGCGAGAATTCGGCAATGCTGTGTGCCTGCACTGCCACCCGGTGGTCGTGGTGCGGCCGGCCGCGGTTGAGGGTGAACACGACGTCGTCGAGGTCGTACGCACGCACGGCCGTCGCCAGTTCGGCGCACAGCGTGGCCAGCGCGCCCACGCTCTTCGCCGACACTGCGACCAGTCGGGGGGTGGCGGTGTGGGATCGGACGGCGGCGGCACGCTGTGGCGGTTGCTCCACCACGCAGTGTGCGTTGATGCCGCCGAGGCTGAACGAACTCACCCCCGCCCGCCGCGGCCCGGTGTCGTCGCTCCACGTTCGGGCCCCGGTGACCACCTCGATGCCGATGCCGGCCAGATCGACTCCGCCGGTGGGGTGTTCGAAGTGCAGCGACGGGTACAGCTCGCCGTGCTCGACTGCCATGATCGCCTTCACGAGGCCGGACACCCCGGCGGCGTGGTCGAGGTGCCCGATGTTGGTCTTCACCGACCCGATCGGCAGGACGCCCGGCCGGTCCCGGAACGCGGCCGCGATCCCTTCGAGTTCGACGGCGTCGCCCAGCGGGGTTCCCGAACCGTGCGCCTCCAGGTAGCCGGCGTCGTCCGGGGTGAGGCCCGCGTTCCGCCAGGCGCGGGAGATGACGGCCACCTGTGCGCGGGCGCTCGGGGAGCTGATGGTCGCGGACGAATGGCCGCTGGACACCGTTGCGGTGCCGCGGATCACGGCGTGGATCGGGAGGCGGTCGGCGCGGGCGCGCGCCATCGTGGTGAGGAGGAGCGCCGCCCCGCCCTCCCCGACGGCGGTGCCGTCCGCGTTCGCGTCGAAGGCACGGCAGCGCGCTCCGGGTGACATCAGTTCCGCGGACCCCTCCGCCATGTCCTCGCGGATACCGTTCACGCGCAGGCTCACTCCGCCGGCGATGGCAAAATCGGCGTCACCCGAGCGCAGCTCCCGGCAGCCGTGGTGCACCGCGATGAGCGATCCGTTGCATCCCGAGTCGACGGCGTAGCACGGTCCGGTGAGTCCGAGGTGGTATGCGATCCGGGCAGGGACGGCGAACGGAACGTTGCCCAGGGTGCTCAGCACCCCCGGTTCCGCCCACATCGCCGGATACGTCGACGCGGCGGCGCTGAAGACCACCGCCGTGGCGCTGTCCCGGAAATCGGTCACCGAGTAACCGGCGTCCTCGACCGCCTGATACGCGAGGACCAGCGCGAGCCGCTGCTGCGGATCGATCAGCGACGCTTCCCGTTTCGACAGGGTGAAGTACGAGTAGTCGAATGTGGAGATGTCCTCGACGAAGCCCATCGGGTGGTAGTGGGACGGCGGCCCCAGCCCGGTCGCCTCGGCCCGTGACCGCGACAGTGGACGCACCGAATCCCGGCCCGCCGCGAGGTTGGCGCGGAATTCCGCCAGGTTCGCGGCCTCGGGGTAGCGCGCGGCGATACCGACCACGGCGATGTCGTCGTCCGGTGTGGGATGTCGCACGGTCACGGTTGCCTCCTCCCTGCTGGTCAGAACTCGTAGGTGGCGGGCGCGGGCGCCTCGCTGTCGGTGGAATGCGAGAGCGCCTCGGCCTGCGCCGCCACGGTGACGAGGTCGAACAACTGGCCCACCCGCAGGGCTCCGGGCCACTGTTCGTCGAGACGCCGCTGCAGTTCCACGACGCGGTGGGAGTTGCCGCCGACGTCGAAGAATCCGTCTTCGGGGCCGAAGTCGTCGTGCCCCAGCACGGCCGCCCAGTGTTCGGCCACCGACCGTTGCAGCGTCGTCCAGCGTGGCCGCACCGCTGGCTCCGCGTCGGCGACGAGTGCGCGCAGCGCGTTCTCGTCCACCTCGCCGCCCGCCGTTCGCGGGACGGCGCCGAGTGCGACGAACCGGGTCGGCACCGAGCGGGCGTCGAGCCGTCCGGCACTGAACTCCCGCAGGTCCTCCGCCATCGGCAGCACGGCCGCCGCGGCCGCAGGCACCCAGAAGGCGGTGACCCCGGCCGCGGTGGTGAGGACCACGGCCTCACGGACCGCCGCGTGACTCTCGACGACGTCCGCGACCGACCGTGCCGGGGATCCGGCGGCGTCGACCGTCAGCAGTCGCCCGGAGCGGTTCCACCGGGCGAACGCGCCCGTCCGGACCATCCGGGAGCCCGGGGCTCCGAACGGATTCGCCACGAACGTGGTGGCCGCCGCGCGCGCCGAGGTGTGGTGCTCCCGCGTGTCGGCGGCATACACCTCGCCGCTCACACCCTCGGGGGTGAGTTGCAGCCGGGGATCGAGCACGAACGTCCCGGCCGCCGCGCTCCATTCGCGAATCCGGGTGTGCTCGTCCGGGGTCAGCAAGTCGACGTCGCCGACGGGGAAACTCGGATCCGCGACGAACGCGGCGAGGATCCTGGTGAACCGCTCGGCAAGGGCCCGCACGGTCACCTCGTCAAAGAGGTCGGTGGTGTAGGTGAATCCGGCCGTCATCCCTTCCGGTGTTCCGCACTCGTCGTACCGCTCGCGCACCGTCAGGTGCAGGTCGAACAGGGAGACAGTGATTTCGGGTTCGAGGACCTCCGCTTCGAGGTGCGGGAGGGCGAGATCGGGGTGCTCGGTGTTCCGGAACTCGAGCAACACCTGGAACAGCGGTGAATGAGACTGGGAGCGGGGTGGGTTCAGCGCCTCCACCACCCGCTCGAACGGCACGTCGGCATGGGCGTAGGCGGCGAGGTCGGTGTCGCGGACCCGTGCGAGCAGATCGTCGAACGTCCCCGACACGTGAGTTCGCAGCACGAGCGTGTTGACGAACATGCCCACCACGTCGTCGAGGACGGCCTCGCCGCGACCGGCGACCGGCGACCCGATCACCACGTCGCCGGAACCACCCGAGCGGGACAGCAACACGGCGAGGGCGGTGTGCACGATCATGAACACGGTGCACCGCCGGGTCCGCGCCAACGCCACCGCCTCGCGGTGCAGGTCGGCGCCGATCGTGAATGTCACCCGGTCGCCGGCGGCCGATCGGCGGGGCGGGCGGTCGCGGTCCGTCGGTAACTCGGTCACGGCCGGCGCACCGGCGAGCGCGGACCGCCAGTAGTCGAGTTGCCGGGAGAGCAGGGAGTGCGGGTCGTCCTGCGAGCCGAGGAGTTCCCGCTGCCACACGGTGTAGTCGGGGTACTGCACCGGCAACGGCTCCCATCCCGGCGCGCAACCCTCGGACCGCGCGGTATAGGCCGTCAGCACGTCGCGGGCGAGCGGAACCATCGAGAACCCGTCGGCCGCAATGTGGTGCACGACGACGACGAGGACGTGCTCCCGGCCGCCGAGAGCGAACAGCCGGGCCCGCATCGGGACTTCGGCCGCGACGTCGAATCCCGCGGACACGAGTTCCGAGATCTGGCCGGGTACCGGGTCTTCGGACGTCGACACGGTGAGTTGCGCGACGTGCCCCGCGCCGACGATCACCTGAGTGGGTCCGGTGTCGCCGTACGGGTACCGGGTGCGGAGCGATTCGTGCCGCTCCACGACGTCGGCGAGGGCGGCGGTCAGCGCGTCGACGTCGAGGTCGCCCGACAGGCGGACGATCATCGCGACGTTGTACGCGGGCGAGGACGGATCGAACTGATTGAGGAGCCACATCCGGTGCTGCGCCCACGACAGCGGCACCGGGTCCGGGCGCCGGGGCACCGCCACCGCGGGCCGGGCCTCGCCGCCCGCGGTCTCGCGGGCGATCCGCGCCGCGAGCGCCCGCACGGTCGGGGCCTCGAACACGTCCCGCACACCGACGTCGGCGCCGAGCGCGGTGTTGATCCGCGCGACCACCTGCGTCGCGGTCAGGGAGTTGCCCCCGGATGCGAAGAAGTCGTCGTCGGCTCCGACGACGCCGGTCCCGAGGACCTCGGCGAACACGTCGGCCACCGCGGACTCGAACGGGGTGCCGGGCGCACGGAAGATGCGGGGCGCGAATTCGGGTTCGGGCAGTGCGTGCCGGTCGACCTTGCCGTTGGCGCCGAGCGGAAGCCGGTCGAGGACGGTCACCGAGGCGGGCACCATGAACGGGGCGAGCACCGATCCGGCGAACTGCAGCACCTCCGTCGTGTCGAGATCCGCCCCGTCCTCGGCCGTGACGTATCCGGCGAGGACCGCCTCGGCGGCGGGCGTGCGGCGCACCACGACCACCGCCTGCGCGACACCGGGGCAGCGGGTGAGCGCCGCCTCCACCTCCCCGGGCTCGACCCGCTGGCCGCGCAGCTTGACCTGGAAATCGTTGCGGCCCAGATACTCCAGCCGACCATCCTTCGTCCACCGCATCAGATCCCCGGTGCGGTACATCCGCGAGCCGGGGTGGTCGAACGGGTTCGCCACGAACGCGGCGGCGGTCGCTCCGGCCCGCCGGTGGTAGCCGCGCGCCAGACCGTCCCCCAGCACGTACAGCTCACCGACCACGCCGACGGGCACCGGGCGCAACCACTCGTCGAGGACGAGTTCGCGGACGCCGCGCATCGGGTGGCCGATCCGCACGGGGTCGCCAGGGGCCATCGGGTCGCCGATGTTCGACATCACCGTCGTCTCCGTCGGGCCGTAGCCGACGAGCAGGGTGCGCCCGGCCGCCCAGCGGGCCAGCAACTCCGGCGGGCAGCGTTCGCCGCCGACGACGAGGGCGCGTAGCAGCCGCAGACCGCGCGGGTCGATCGTGGCGAGGACCGCCGGGGTGGCGAAGGCGTGCGTGATCCGTTCTGCCGCCAGCAGTTCGGTCAGCGCGGCGCCGCCGTACACGTGCGGAGCCGCGATCACCAGTCGCGCGCCCGCGCCGAACGCCATGAGGTATTCGAGCATCGTCGCGTCGAACCCGGGCGACGCGAGATTCAGCACACGCGACGCGTTCGTCGTCGAATACCGGGTGCGCTGATCGATGGTGAAGTTCTGCAACCCCGCATGGGGGATCACGACGCCCTTCGGGGCGCCCGTCGACCCGGACGTGTACATCAGATACGCGGGGTGGCCCGGTCGCAGCGGCACGACCCGGTCCTCGTCGGTGATCGACCGGGACTCCCACCTCCGCGTCGGACCCGGGTAGTCGAGGAGCAGCCATTCCACGCCGTCCGGCATCCGGTCGCGCTGTTCGGCGACGGTGAGTCCCACCACAGCCCCGCAGTCGGCGAGGATGTCGGTGATCCTCGCGGACGGCAGGCTCGGATCCACCGGCACGAACGACGCACCCGATTTCGCCACCGCCCACACCGCCACCACCAGTTCCACGGATCGGACGAGCCCGATCGCGACGTGGTCCTCCGGCCCGATTCCACGGCGGATCATCACCCACGCCAGGCGGTTCGACCAGTCGTCGAGTTCGCGGTACGACATCACCGCGTTGCCGTACGACAGCGCGACGGCGTGCGGGTCCCGGGCGGCCGCGGCGGAGAGGATCTCCGGCAGCAGCCGCACGGTGCCGGTCGGCCGCCCGCGCACCGGCACGAGTGCCTCGCGTTCGCCGGTGGACAGCAGATCGAACCGGGCCAGCGGAACGTCCGGGTCGGCGACCACCGTGTCGAGGAGCCGCACGTAGCGTTCGGCGAACTTCCGGACGGTCGCGGCGTCGAAGATGTCAGTGGCATAGGTGAATCCGGCGCTGATCCCGGCGGGCGCCCCGTCCTCTCCGAACCGCTCGGCCAGGGTCAGCTGCAGGTCGAACGTGGAGACGGAGACACCGAGGTCGATCTCGTGCACGTCCAGTTCCGGCAGGCTCGGGGTGGGCCGCTCGATGTCCTGGAATTCGAACAGCACCTGGAACAGCGGCGCGTGGGCGGTGGTGCGCGGCAGCGCGAGCGCCTCGACGACCCGCTCGAACGGAACCTCCGCGTGCGCGAACGCCTCCAGGTCACGATCCCGCACGGTGGCGAGCACCGTGGCGAACGAGTCGGCGCCGTGAACCGGGGTGCGCAGCGCCAGGGTGTTGACGAACATCCCGACCACGTCGTCGAGGACGGCCTCGCCGCGCCCCGCCACCGCCGATCCGATCATCACGTCGGCGGTGCTCCCCAGGCGGGACACCAGGACCGCGAACGCCGCGTGGGTCACCATGAACACCGTCGCATCGTGTTCCCGCGCCAAGGCGACCACCTTCCGGTGCAGGCGGTCCCCGATGTCGAACGACTCCCACGCGCCGGCGAGCGTCCGGTGCTCGGGACGCGGGCGATCCATCGGCAGGTCCGTCACGATCGGCGCGTCGGCGAGCGTGGAACGCCAGTACCCGAGCTGGCGGGACATCAACGACCCGGGATCGTCCTCCGCTCCGAGCAGCGTCCGCTGCCAGACGCTGTAATCGGAGTACTGCACCGGGAGCGGCACCCAGTCCGGCGCGTGCCCCCGCACCCGCGCGGTGTACGCGGACGTGACGTCCCGGGCGAGCGGTCCCAGCGACAGCGCGTCCGCCGCGATGTGGTGGACCACCAGGGCCAGGGCGTGATCGCGCGGACCGAGCTCGAACAGGTGCGCCCGCAACGGAACCTGCGCGGTCACCTCGAAGCCCGCGGACAGTGCCGCGGCGAGCCGGTCCCGGAGTTCGCTCTCCCCCGACACCGGGACCGCGCGGAGGCGGCGCACCGCGTCCGCCGCCGGAATCACCGACTGCACGGGCGTGTCGCCGCGCATCGGGAAGATCGTCCGCAACGCCTCGTGCCGGTCCACGACGTCCGTCAGGGCCGCGTGCAGTGCGTCGACGTCGAGGGGGCCGCGCAACCGGAAGGCCGCCGCGATGTTGTAGGCGGGCGACGTCGTGTCGAACTGGTCGAGGAACCACATCCGCGTCTGCGCCAACGACACCGGGTCCGCCGTGGACCGGTCGGTGGCCACCAGCGGCGGCCTGCTCGCCGAGTCTGCCCGGGCCACACGGGCGGCGAGCGAGCGCACCGTCCGCGCCTCGAAGACGTCGCGCACTCCCACGGCCGCACCGAGCACACCCTGGATCCGCGCCACGACCTTCGCCGCGACCAGCGAGTTGCCGCCGAGCGCGAAGAAGTCGTCGTCGACGCCGACCGCGGGCACGCCGAGCAGTGCGGCGAACACGACCGCGATCGACTCCTCGGCGGGGGTGCCCGGTGCCACGAATGCGGCACCGGAGTCGATGGCGGGCACCGGAAGTGCCGCCCGGTCCAGTTTCCCGTTGACGGTGAGCGGCAGCCGCGCGAGGATCGTCACCGACGCCGGGACCATGTACGACGGCAGTGCGATTGCCGCGAATTCCAGCACGGCCCCCGGGTCGACGACCGCACCCGCCTCGGGCACCACGTACGCGGCCGGCGCCGAGCCGGTCACCGGATCCTCGTGCAGGGTCACCACGGCCTGCGCGACACCGTCGCACCGGCCCAGTACCCACTCGATTTCGCCGAGTTCCACCCTGAAGCCGCGGATCTCGACCTGCAGGTCGTCGCGCCCGAGGTAGTCGAGACTGCCGTCCCGCCGCCACCGCACCACGTCCCCGGTCCGGTACATCCGGTCCCCCGACGCATCCGCGACGAAGCGGGACGCGGTGAGCCCGGCGCGGCCGAGGTAGCCGCGCGCCACCTGTGGTCCCGCCACGTACAGTTCGCCGGCCACACCGACCGGCACCGGATGCAGCCGCGCGTCCAGCACCGACACCCGGAGCCCGGGAATCGCGCGCCCGATCACGCTCGTCCACGCGGCGGCCGCGAGCCCGCGTCCGAGCGGGAGGTGGGTGACGTGCACCGTCGTCTCGGTGATGCCGTACATGTTCACGAGCACGGGCGCGTCCTCGCCGCGGCGCGAGTACCAGCGTTCCAGCTGCCCGAAGTCGAGTGCCTCGCCGCCGAGCACGACGTAGCGCAGCGAGGTCGGGCCTGCGTCGCCGTCCATTTCGGTGGCCTCGATCAGCTGGGAGAACGCGGTCGGCGTCTGGCTCAGCACCGTCACCCGCTCGCGGCGCAGCAGCGCGAGGAACGCGGCGGGTGTCCGGGCCGTGTCGAGGTCGACGACGACGAGGGTGCCGCCGTGCAGCAGCGCGCCCCACAACTCCCACACCGAGAAGTCGAACGCCGGGGAGTGGAACATCGTCCACACGTCGGTGTCGCCGAACCGGAACAGGTCACGGGTGCCGGTGAAGAGGGAGACCACGTTGCGATGCGACACCGCAACGCCTTTCGGCCGACCCGTCGACCCCGACGTGTAGATGACGTAGGCCAGTGAGTCCGGATCGGCCGGTGCCCGTTCGGTGCCGGTCAGCGGGTCCGCGGATCGCCCGTCGAGTTCGGGGTCCGCCGAATCGAGAAGCAGGACCGGAACGTCCGACGCGGGTAGCGCGGCCGCGGTGTCGCGGGTCGCGAGCACGCACACCGGATGGGCGTCGGCGACGACGAGCGCCGAACGCTCACCGGGGTGGTCCGCGTCGACGGGCACGTAGGCGGCCCCGGTCTTGACGACCGCCACGAGTGCGACGACGAGCGCTGCCGTCCGCGGCATCGCGACGGCGACCGTCGACTCCGGGCCCACCCCCAGCGAGAGGATCTGCCGGGCAAGGCTGTTGGACCGGGCGTCGAGGTCGCCGTACGTCATGCGCTCGCCGCCCGACACGACGGCGGTGGCGCCGGGGTTCCGCGCGGCCCGGTCGGCGAACAGCGCGCCGAGCGTCGTCTCGCCGGCTGTGTCCGCCGGCCGGGTCGACCAGTCCCGCAGCAGGGCGTGTTCGGCCGGATCGGCAGGGTCGATGTCGCCGACCGCGACGGACGGATCGGCGACACCCGCGGCGGTGGTCCGCACGAACCGCTGGGCGAGCCCGTCCACGGTGGCGGCGTCGAACAGGTCCGTTGCGTACGTGAAGCGGGCCGTCGTGCCGGACACCGTGACCCGCAGATCGAGGTCGCCGAGTTCCTCACCGGAGTCCGAAAATTCGAGCAGCACCTGGAAGAGCGGTGCGTGGGACGCGGACCGCGGCAGGTCGAGCGCCTCGACGATTTCCTCCACCGGTACGCGGTGGGCATTCGCCTGCGCGGCGGCGTCCCGGACCGTGTCGACGAACTCGCCGAACCGGTCGGCGCCGCGCACCCGGATCCGCCTGGCCGCCACGCCGGTGTCCGTCCGCGCGCCGAGGACGACGTCGCCGGTGCGGGCCGATCGTGCCAGCACCAGCGCCAGCGCGGCGTGCGTGACGGTGGCGGCATCCGTGCGGTGTGCCTCGGCGAACGCTGCCAGTCCGCGCCGCAGTTCCGGGTCCAGTGAGACGTCGACGGCGGCGCTGCGCCGGGACGGCCGGGCGGGGCGCGGACGGTCGGTGGGCAGATCCAGCAGCGGCGGCGCACCCGCGAGGGTGCGCGTCCAGAAGTCGAGCCGGGCTGTCTCCTCGTGGACGGTGGCGACGGCGGCGTCCGGGCCTGCCGCGAGGAAGTCGCCGAGCAGTTCCACGAACCGCCGGTGATGGGCGCCGACCTCGCCGGCGTCGTACCGGTGGGGGTTGGCCAGGAAGTGGACGACGGTCCGGACCGGGGAGCCGCTCTGGTACACGTTGACGAGCAGGTCCTCTACCGGTCCGGACGTGACGATGTGGTACTCGCCGACGAGCGACCCGAGGGCGAGTTCCTGGTGGAAGAGCATCACATTGACCATCGGTCCCGCCAGCGAATCCGCGGCAGCGGCGCCCGCGTCGCGCCGGATGTCGCCGAGCCCGAACCGCTGGTGCCGCAGCGCACCCATCAGGTCCAGTTGGACCCGCTCGACCAGTTGTCCCACGGTGTCCTCGGGGGCGATCCGCACGGGAAGCGGCACGACCCCCGCGACCATTCCGCCGGACCGTCGCAGGATCGCGGTGGTGCGCGCCGACACCGGGATCTTCACGAGCACGTCGCGGCGGCCCGTCATCCTCGACAGGTAGCAGGCGAACGCGGCGATGATCGCGGCGGTTCCGCGGGTGCCTGCTTCGCCGAGCGCGCGCTCCGCGGCGTCCGGGAGGGGCCCGGCGGCGTCGGTGCTCGTGGCGACCGCGGGCCCGGTCCGCCGCGCCAGGGTCGATCCCGGTCCGAGTCCGCTGATCCGATCGGCCCAGTACTGCCGGTCCGCGGCGAAGCGGTTCGACGACCGGTACTGCTGGTCGGCGTCGTACAGATGGCGGGGGTCCGCGGCCTCGCTGGGTGCCGGCTGCCGGCCGAGCACGTCCGCCGAGTACCGGGCCGCGATGCGGTTGAGCATCGTCATCGCACCGTAGCCGTCCAGGGCGACGTGGTGAATCTTGCTGTACCACAGGTAGTGCTCGTCACCGACCCGGAGGATCGACGATGCGACGAGCCGGTCGCGGGTCGGATCGAGCGGGGTCTCGCAGTCGGCGCGCATCCACCGGCGGGCGGCGTCCACCGGTTCGGCGTCCCCCCGGAAGTCCAGGAACCCGATCGACCGGTCCGCGGCGGGGTCGACCATCTGGAACGGCTGACCGTCCGTGTCGATCAACCGGAGGAACGGCGATCCGAATTCGTCTGCGGTCGCGACGGTGGCCGCGCGCAGGACGTCGACATTCAGGTCGCCGTGGACCTCGACGTACTGAGCGATGCACAGCGGCACGTCGGGGGCCAGTTGCTGCGCCAGCCACGCCTCGTACTGCGCGGAGGACAGCGGGAACGGTATCTCGGCGTTGCCCGCGGTCTCGGGACTGTGCTCAGGCAACGCCACCACCTCCGCCGGGGAGCAACCGGCGCAACGCCGCCTCGTCCACCTTGCTGCTCGGGGCGAGCGGAAGCGCGCCGAGCGCGAGGAAGCGGTCGGGCACGGCCTGCGCGACGAGTCGTTCGGCGCAGTGCGCGATGAGGTCGCGGGGTGTGGGCAGCATGGTCGCCGTGGCCGCGGGCACCCAGAACGCGGTCAGCGCGGTCTCCCCGTGTTCGTCGGCGGTCGCGAGGACCACGGCCTGATGGATCGCGGGGTGACTCTCCAGCGCGGCCTCCACCGCGTGCCGCTCGACGCGGGCGCCCCGCACCTTCACCTGCCCGTCGAACCGGCCGCAGAATTCGATGTCGCCGTGCGGGTCGACGCGCGCGAGGTCGCCCGTGTGGTACATCCGGGCGCCCGGCCGCTCGGCGAAGGGGTCGGCGACGAACCGGGCCGCGGTGGCGGCCGGGCGGGATGCGTAGCCCTCGGAGATCTGGGGACCGCCGACGTACAGGTCCCCGACCGCCCCGAACGGCACCTCGACCAGTTTCGCGTCGAGGACGTACGCCGTGCTCGCCCCCAGCGGTCTGCCGATCGGCGCGATCGAGGCGGGAACGTCGCGCACCGGATGGGCGAGGCAGCTGACGGTCGTCTCGGTCGGACCGTACTCGTTGCTCAGCGGAACCCCGGGCAGCACCGCCTGGTGCTGGGTCACGAGCACACCCGGAAGGGCTTCTCCCGCAAGCGTCACCAGCCGCAGGCGTTCGCGCAGCGGGGCGAGGTGCGGTAGCAGCAGCCGGTAGAACGACGGGGTCGCCACCAGATGGGTGGCCCGCCACGTCCGGGCGAGCGCGGCGACAGCCTCGGCGTCCATCAGTTCGTGCGCGGCCGGGAGCACGCTGGTGCCGCCGGTACACAGCGCCCAGAGGGTCTTCAGCAGGGAGCCGTCCCACGTGAGGCGGAACGCGGAGAACGTGACCAGGTCGTCCTCGTCGTAGTCGTAGTTGCGGCCGTCGACCATGCTCGCGAGGTTGGCGCGGCTCGCGACAACGGCCTTGGGTATGCCGGTGGAACCGGACGTCGTGATCACGTAGGCGGGGGTGGCGGAGGGGACGTCCCCGGGAAGTGCGGCCGCCGGTTCGGCTTCGGGCGCGGGGCCTGCGTCCCGGTCATGAAGTGCCGGAACACGTCCGCCCGCACTGCGGGCCAGTGCCCGGACCGTCTCCGGTGACGTCTTCGGATCCGCGGACCCGAAGACGATGGCACCGCAGTCGATGTCGCCGAGGAGTGCGCGCAGCTGCCCCACCGGATGTCCTGGCTCGATCACGCACCACGCCGCGCCCAGCCGCAGCGCCGCGATCATCCCCACCACCGTCTCGACGCTCTGCCGCTGATGGATCAGCACCACCTGGCCCGGCCGCACGCCGAGGGCCGCGAGCCTGCGCGCCAGTGTCTCGCTCGCCGAGTCCAGTTCGCGGTACGTCAGCGCACGGTCGCCGACCACGATCGCGATCCGGCCGGGAACCCGCCGGCACTGGCGGAGGATCCCGGACGTCACGCCGCCGCTCGAGACCACGTCCGTCATGGCGTCACGCCTCCCGAGACGACCGTGACGTGATCGGCGTTCGGTGCGGCAGCACTGCGGACGTCGTTGCACAGCAGCAGCATCCGCTCTGGAGTCGAGTCGACGACGTCGAACCCGGCGAACCGCAGCGTCACCAGCATGACCCGGTTGACGTCGGTCGGCACGAACTCGGCGAGCGCCCGCCTGCCGCGTGCGCGGGCCCGCTCCACGACGTGCCGGATCAGCGCCGTCCCGACGCCACGTGACATCACCCGGCACGACATCAGCAGCAGTTGCAGGACGAAATTTTCGCCGCGGATCTCCGAGACCGCGAGACCGATCGTGCCGTACCCACCGAACCGGTCGGCGAGCGACGCGACGAGCACCTCGTGATCGTCGGACGCGCAGAGCCGGCGCAGTTCATCGATGCCGAAAGTGCGTCCCGTCGTGTTGAGTTGATGGGACCGCACGGTCAGTTCGTGCGCGCGCTCGAGGTCGTCCTCGTTTGCTCGGCGGACCGTCATCACCAGGTCGAGCGAGGCCAGGAACTCGGTGTTCGAGCCGCGGAACTCCTGTTCGCTCACCTGCCGGATCCGTTCCGCCCGGTACAACGACCTCCGCTGACTCGCCTCCGCGGTGACGGCGGGCGGCGTCAACTCGGGAAGGTCGGGGAACGACGCGATCTGCTCGGCGGGATAACACCGCACCGGGGGCAGCGCCTCGGACACCTCGGCGCGCTCGACGGGATCGTTGTCGACGAAAGCGATGGTGTCGAGACCCAGGTTCAGGGTCTCTGCGATGCGGCGCACGGCCTCCGACTTCGGGCCCCACCCCACGTCGATGGCGCAGAACAGTTCCTCGATGCCGTGCATCCGCAGGTGCGCCGCGGCGGGTTCGAATTCGCCGCGGCTCGCCACGGCGTGCAGGATTCCGCGCCGATCGAGCACGTCCAGGGCGCGGAGGGCGTCCGCGGTCGGCACGGGAGCATCCTGTTCGAGGACGACGCCGTCCCAGATGGTGTCGTCGAGATCCCAGACCATGCACTTGACCGTCTGTGCCATCGCGATCACGTCCCGCGCCCGGGCCGGTCCGGCAGGCGCCGGAGCAGCGCACTGCTCCACGCCGCGACCGGGCTGCTGTTCATGATCACGCAGTAGTCCCCGGGCGCCTGCGCGGACGCCACGCGCTCGAGGTTCGCCACCACGTCGACGGAACCGAGGTGGCCGTACCGGGCGAGGTTGTCGCGGCAGACGGGATCGATCGCGACGTCGAGCGCCTCCTGCCAGAACGCGAACGCCCCGAGCGACAGGTTCTGCATGAGGAACACGCCGATCCCGTCCTGCTGCAGCCCGTTCCGGGCCAGCAGCTCCGCGTTGATCTCCGTGAACCGCTTCCGGCTCTCGACCGCCAGTCGAAACGAGTACGTGGGTTCGTCGGCGCACTCCTCGACCCACTCGGCTTCGCGGACGTCGCGGTAATCGATGTGGAACAGGTCGGCGTATTTTCCGTCGCTCCGGATCATCTGGTCGACGAGTTCGTACCGCCCGGTCCCCGACGTCGTCAGCAGGACCGCGGCGGCGCCGTCGCCGAGGAGCGTCATCGGCGACCGGTACCGCGACCGGGTGGGTGTCTTCGCCGCCGCGACGACGAGCACGTTCTGGCAACGGGGGTCGCCGCGGAGCATCGCCGACGCGAGCGTGAACGCCGCCGACACGGACACGCACCCGAGGTCCCCCACCCCGGTCGTGAACGCCTGGGTCGCGCCGAGGCGATGCTGCAGCCGCGTCGCCTCGGACGCGAGCAGATACTGCGGAACCCGGCCCTGCACGAGCAGCAGCGCGTCGAGCTGGGTGGCGTCGAGACCGGACGTGCGCAGCGCCTCCTCCGCCGCGGCCTGCGCCAGATCCACCTCGGACAACCCGATTCCGATCCGCACCGTGTCGATGCCCAGTGCCAGCGCGTGCTCGCGCTGCGCGATGGGCAGTTCGTCGAGTTCCGGCAGTCCCGCCACGGTCACCTCGTCGTCGGGGAACCACAGCGCGACGGACTCGATCGTGACCGGCGGGTCTGCCGTCATCGCACACCTCCCCCGAGCACGTAGTCACCGATCTGGAGTTCGGCGACCTCCGTCGAGCCCTCGATGATCTGCATGACCTTCGCGTCACGGAAGAAGCGCCCCACCCTGCTGTCGGAGGCACAACCGGCGGCGCCGAGCACCTGGACCGCCTGCTGGCTCACCGACGCGGCGACGCGCGCCGCAGCGTATTTCGCGGCGATCGTCGTGAACAGCGCGCTCGGCTCGTGCGCATCGCGTTGTTCGGCGGCCCGTTCGCACAACGCGCGGGCGCCGGCCGCGTCGACCCAGCTGCGCCCGAGGATCGCGCGGACCGAGTCGTGCTCGGACAGCACGGCACTGCCCTGCACCCGGGTGGACGCGTGCGCGACGGCGTCGGCGAGGCAGCCGCGCGCCATCCCGGCGCACCCCCACGCCACGGTGTACCGGCCGTGGTCCAGGGCCGTTCCGACGACGTGGGACAGTCCGAATCCCGGCGGCGCGATCAGGTGGTCGGCGGGGACGACGACGCCGTCCAGCGCGATGTGCGCGATCCGGGCGCCGCGCATGCCCAGCTGGCCGTGGACCGGTTCGACGGTCACCCCCGGCGCGTCCGTTTCGACGAGCGCGGTGGTCAGCCCGGCCTGCGACCGGCCGAGGACGAGCAGTACGTCCGCCACCTCGCCGAACGTGACCCACAGTTTCCGTCCGGTGATCCGGTGGTCCGTGCCGTGCTCCTCGAAACTGGTAGTCACAGAGGCGAGGTCGCTGCCGGCCCCGGTTTCGGTGGCGGCGAATCCGGCGAGGAGCTCGCCGGTCGCCAGGGCGGGAACCCACCGTGCCCGCTGTTCGGCGGTGCCCCACCGATCGAGGGCGGCGTTCACCATTCCCTGCACGGTCAGCAGCGACCGCAGCGACGTGCAGACCGCCCCCAGTCTCTCTGCGACCGAGCCGAGTTCGGCGGCGTTCAGGCCCAGCCCGCGGCAGTCCGTCGTGCGGTCGAGGCCGAGGACACCCGCCTTCGCGGCGGCCTCGATGACCTCGACCGGCAGCCCGGTCTCGTCCCAGGTGCCTGCGTCGGTCTCGGCGGAGGCGACCAGTGTGTCGATTCCGATCACGGCGACGCCCCGTCCGTCGCACGAAGCTGCTCGCCCCATTTCCTCCGTATGAACCCCGCAACCCGGGTCGCGGTGCGGAAGTTGTCGAGGTCGAGGTCCTCCACCTCGACCACGACGTCGTGGGAGCCTTCGATGTACGTGACGATCTCCAGTGCCCGCAACGAACTCACCAGTCCCAGGGTGAAGTAGTCGTCTTCGGGACCGAGTTCCGTCGACGTGATCGAGCTCAGGTACTGCCGTAGCTGCTCGACCAGCTCGTCATGGGACTCGGGCACAGGTGCATTTGCTGTGTCCATGGGCCTGGGATTCCCAATTGGACCAGCGTTCAATCATCGTGCTCTCAGGCGGCGAGCAACCCCGGTAGTCCCCACTCCGACGCGAGCAGTTCGTAGGAGCGCAACCGGTCGGAGTGATCGTGGGTGACGCTGGTGATCACCAGTTCGTCGGCGTCGGTGAGCCTTCGCAGACTGTCGAGTTTGTCCGCGACGGTGGCCGGTGCCCCGACGAACTGGGTGATCAGCCGGTCCTCGACGAGCGCGCGTTCCGTTTCGCCCAGCGGTGCGGTGTGTGCGGGGTCGGGGTACGGGATCGCGCCGTGCCCGCTGCGGATGCTGTGCGTCCAATGCCCGAACGTCGACGCCAGTTCCTGCGCGGTCGCATCGTCCTCCGCCACCACCGTGTCGGCGGAGACGACGACGTACGGTTTCGCCAGGCTCGGCGACGGGCGGAACGCGGCGCGGTAGGCCTCGACCGCTTCGATGGTCGTCGACGGACTCACGTGATAGTTCGCACCGAACGGCAGACCCAGCCGGCCTGCCAGTTCGGCGCTCGGCCCCGCGCTGCTGCCGAACACCCACACCTCGACGTCCGCGCCCTCACCGGGACTCGCGTGGAGCTCGATCCCGTCCGGGGTGCGGTACGTGCCGCCGAGCAGTGCCAGGATGTCGTCGACCTGCTGGTCGAAGGCGGGCGACAGCGCGCCGGGCTGCTGCAGGACCGACTGCGCCGCCGCGAGCCGCGGGGACAGCAGCAGCCCGGACGGGTCGAACGGCGCCGGGATCACCACGCCGTCGCGGATCTCGGTCTCCCGGCGGGGCGGGGCCGGCTGGTTGTTGCGTTCGGCAACGGCTTTCAACGCCTCGGCCCGCCGCTGACCCGACCGTCCGAGCCCGAGGTCCAGGCGACCCGGGTACAGCGCGTCGACGGTGCCGAACGACTCGACGACGGCGGCCGCGGTGGTGTGGCCCAGCTGCACGGCGGCGGCGCCGACCCGCAGCGTGCTGGTCGCCGCGGCGAGGATCCCGACGAGCACGGCGGGCGAGGAACTGGCGACACCGACGAAGTGGTGTTCGGCCACCCAGTACCGCTTGTATCCCCACGCCTCGGCGTGCCGGGCGAGGTCGACGGTGTTCCGCAGCGCCGCGCGGGCGGTGGTGCCCTCGCTGACGGGCGACAGATCGAGAACGGACAACGGAGTGGTCATGACGGCACTTTCTGGAGAGAGCGGGGATTGACGGCACGATGGCTGCGCGGTGCACCGAGTCCGAGGTGCTGTCGCAGGGTGTCGGTGGTGTAGTCGGTGCGCAGAACGCCACGGTCCTGGAGCAACGGCACCACCGTGTCGACGAACGGATCGAGGCCGTCCGGGGTGGGAAGGGAGGGCAGGACGAACCCGTCCGCGGCGTCCTCGCGGACCCACCGGACGATCCGGTCCGCCACGGACGCGGCGGTGCCGGCGAACGTCGCGGTGAACAGGACCTTCACCGCACCGGCGGGTCTGCCTGCGTCGACGGTCCGGCGCGCGAGGTCGGCGTAGAAGGCGCGAGCGGACTCGAACGTGCCGAGCGGAGCGATGATGACGTCGCCGTGCCGGGCGGCGAGATCCCGGGAGTCCGGCGCGTCACCGGACACGATCACCACTGGCTGCGCCTGCGGGCTGCGGGGGACGGTGAAGCGCCCGCCGATGTCGAAGTGCCTGCCCCGGTGATAGAACGCGCCTGCGGTGGGATCCGATACGAACCGCCCCGCGCCGCGGTCGACGGTCACGACGCCCTCGGCCCAGGAGTCCCACAGGGTGCGGGCGGTGTCGACGAACTCGCCGGCCCGCCCGTCGGCGGGGGCCGCGGTGTTCCACGCCGCCCGGCCACCGGACAGGTGATCGAGCGAGGCGAACCGGCGGGCCACGTCGAACGGTTCGGCGGAGGTCGTGTCCAGCGTCGCCGCGAGCCCCACCGCGTCGGTGAATCCGGCCAGCGCGTTCGCGGCGGTGACGCCGTCGGCGAGGAAGAAGTCGAACCGTCCCCGCTCCGCGAGGCGGGCGGCGTCCGCGAGGACGGCGAAATCCGTCCGGCCCGCGGGCGCCGCCGCCCCGAGCACGACCTGCTTGTCGGTCATGCCTACCGCGGGTTCTTCTCGCCGGCCTCGACCGCGAGCGTCAGCCGGTTCTCGGCGGGCGCGACCGGGCAGGTGGCGTAGTCGGTGAACGCGCACGGCAGGTTGGACGCCCGGTTGAAGTCGAGGATCACCCGGCCGTCCGCGGCGGGAGCGTCGACGGCCAGTGACCGTGCCGCGGGGTACGTGCTGACCCCGCTGGTGGCGTCGGTGAACAGCACCTGCAACCCACCGTCCTTGCCTGCGAACGCGACGAGTTCGTGTGCGGCGCCGTCGTACTCGAAGGCGAGCGACCCCAGCGCCGTGTGGTGGTGCTCGAGCCCTTCGACGACGGCACCCGTCGTCACGACACGGGACTGCGGAAACGGGGTGAACGTTGCCGGCACCTCCCACTGCCGCGCCGGGAGGAACGCCGGGATGCCGGTGAACGCGGCGAGGGTGGCGGCCTCGGGGTCGTGGATCCGCAGGGCGACGTCACCGGTCCGGCGGATCACCTCGATCGTGCGGTTCCCGTGGCGCACGAGCAGACCGGGTGCGCCCTCCTGCGGTGCCAGGGTCGCCGTGCCGTCGACCGTCTCGCCGTCGATCTCGAGACCGGCGTCGGCCGGGGCCGTGACGATCAGGCCGTCCGCGTCGGCCCGCCATTTTCCGGGCAGGTCGGGGAACGTGGTGTCGGTCTCGACGAGCCAGTGCAGCGCCGTGAGACTCAGCCAGCCCAGCGGTTCGCGGAAGTAGTCCTCGCGCGCCGAGTGCCAGTCCTGCCAGCCCTGCTCGAAAGTCGCGTCTTCGGTGACTGCGGTCATGATGCCCGAACTCCTTCTGTCTGATGATGCGGATGGCGCAGTCCGAGATGGCTGCGCAGGGTCGTCCCCGAGTACTCGGAGCGGAAACTGCCGCGGTTCTGCAACTCCGGGACCACCTTCTCGACGAACTCGTCCAGCCCGGCCGGGGTGAGGTGCGGTACCAGGATGAAGCCGTCGCACGCGTCGGCCTGCACGTAGCGGTCGATCTCCTCGGCCACCTCGGTGGGGGTTCCCACGAACTGCTGGCGGGTGGTGACGGCGATGATCAGTTCGCGGATACTGAGTTTCTCGGCCTCCGCCTTCGCCCGCCACTGGCCCGCGATCTCGCGGGGGTCCTTCGCGTGCCGGACCCGGCCCCGGGTGATGGTCGAATCTTCCGCCGGTTCGACGTCCGGTAGCGGACCGTCCGGGTCGTACCCGGAAAGGTCACGGCCCCAGACCTGTTCGAGGAACGCGATCGCGGTCTGCGGTCCGACCTGCTGGTGCCGGATGTGGTCGGCACGTTCGGCCGCGTCCGCCGCCGAGTCGCCCAGCACGAACGTCGCGGCGGGCAGCACCTTGAGGTCGTTGTGGCCGCGCCCGTACTTCGCGAGCCTGCCCTTGACGTCCGCGTAGAACGCCTGGCCGTCCTCGAGCGATCCGTGGATGGTGAAGATCGCGTCCGCCTGCGCGGCGCCGAATTCGCGGCCCTCATCGGAGTCGCCGGCCTGCAGCAGCACGGGGTGTCCCTGCGGGCTGCGGGGAATGTTGAAGCGTCCCCGGATGTCGAACTGTGCACCGGAGTGCGTGACCTCGCGGATCGACTGGTCCGGGGCGAACACTCCCCGAGCGCGGTCGATGTGCAGTGCGTCCTGATCCCAGCTGTCCCAGAACTTCCGGGCGCCCTGGATCACTTCGCCGGCGCGGACGTAGCGGTCGGCCTTGTCGAGATATCCGCCGCGCCGGAAGTTCTCCCCCGTGAACGCATCCGAAGACGTCACCATGTTCCAGGCGGCCCGGCCGCCGGACAGGTGATCGAGTGAGGCGAATTGCCGTGCCAGTTCGTACGGTTCGTTGAACGTGGTGTTGATCGTCCCGGCCAGGCCCAAGCGGGTGGTCGCGCCGGCGAGCGCGCCGAGCACCGTCAACGTGTCGGGGCGGCCCACCACGTCGAGGTCGTGGATCCGGCCCCGGTGCTCGCGCAGGCGCAGGCCCTCGGCGAGGAAGAAGAAGTCGAACAGGCCGCGTTCGGCCGTCTCCGCGAGGTGGACGAACGACGCGAAGTCGACCTGGCTCCTCGATTCGGGGTCGCTCCACACGGTGGTGTTGTTGACGCCGGGAAAGTGCGCGGCGAGGTGAATCTGCTTGCGCTGGTTGCTCATGATGTCAGTCCTGTCCGGCGAAGCGGTTGGCGGGACGGGTGAAGCCGAGCCGTTCCCGGAGCAGTCCGCCGCCCGGGGCCGGGTCGTCCGGGCGCAGCAGGGGCAGGACGCTGCCGGTGATGGCGTCCAGGCCGGACGGCAGCGCCAGCGGCCGGAGCGTGACGCCGTCGACGTCCCCGGTGGCCGCCACGTCCGTGATCAGCCGGGCCAGCCCCGGCGCGTCGCCGCGGTAGAGAACCGACGCCGGCTCGTGCCGGGCGCCGGACCAGTTCTCGAGTTGCGCGAGGTCACGTTCGGCGGCGTCGGCGGTCTCGGCGATCACCACCTCGACGTCGAGCAGGATCCACAGCGACGCGGGGTCGCGACCGGCCTCGGCCCCAGCACGTCGCACCCGGGCCGCGACGTCGCGTGCGGCGTCGACCGTGGGCGCGTCGACGCGGATCACGTCGGCGCGGGCGGCGGCGACCCGGGTGGAGTGCTCGTCCTGCGCAGCGATCACGATCAGCGACTGCCCCTGCGGGGACCGCGGCGTGATCGAGGGACCCTTCACGGAGAAGTGGTCTCCCTCGAAATCGATGTAGTGCAGCTTGTCCCGGTCGATGAAGCGGCCGGTGGCCACGTCGCGGATCTCGGCGTCGTCCTCCCAGCTGTCCCACAGCAGGCCGACCACCTCGATCGCGTCGGCCGCCTCCGCCCACAGGCTCTCGGTGTCCTGTGCGTCCTTGCGCCCGAACAGATCCGCCTGGACCTGACCGGAGGACACGTCCACCTGCCATCCGGCCCGGCCACCCGACGCGTGGTCGAGGCTGGCGATCGCCTTGGACACGTGGAACGGTTCGGTGTGCGTGACGGTCACCGTGGGGACGAGGCCGATGCGTTCGGTGGACGCGACGGCACGGGCGGTGATCGCCACGGCGTCCAGTTGCCCACGCTGATCGGCATGTCCGGTGGTGGCGATCGCGAAGGAATCGCCGACGAACGCGAGGTCGACTCCGGCCGAGTCGGCCTGCCCGATCAGGCCGGTCCAGTAGGCGGCGGTGAAAAGGTTTTCGGCGCGTGAGTCCTGGCGACGCCAGGACTGCGGATGAATCCCCGTGCCGTACAGATCGACGGCGACGAGGGGACGGTGTGGCTCAGGCATGAATCGATTCCTCCAGCTGTGCAGAACGTGGGCGCCCGACGGACCGGCCCGGGATGGCGTCGAGCAACTGCCGGGTGTAGTCGTGGCGCGGGTTGTCGAATATGTCTGCCGCGGTGCCTGATTCGACGATGCGGCCGGACCGCATCACCGCGACCGTGTCACTGATCTGCCGGACCACGGCGAGGTCGTGCGAGATGAAGAGATAACTCAGCCCGAGGTCGCGCTGCAGGCTCTCGAGCAGTCCGAGGATCTGCGCCTGCACCGAGACGTCCAGGGCCGACACCGGTTCGTCCAGCACCACGAGTTCGGGGCGCAGAGCGAGTGCACGGGCGATGGCGACCCGCTGACGTTGCCCGCCGGACAGCTCGGCCGGCCGACGTTCGAGGTAGGTGCGCGGCAACGCGACCTGTTCGAGCAGTTCGGCCACCCGCGCCGCCCGCTCCGCCCGGGTTCCGACACCGAACGCACCGAGCGGTTCCGCGACGATGTCCGCGATCGCCAGTTTGGGATCGAGGGAGGCGTACGGGTTCTGGTACACGATCTGCACCCGCCGGCGCAGGGCCCGCAGCGCGCCGCCGCGCAGGGCGGTGATGTCCCGGCCGTCGAACTCGACGCGGCCCGCGGTGGGAGACTCCAACCGGATCGCGATCCGGGCCACCGTGGACTTGCCCGACCCGGACTCCCCCACCAGCGACAGGGTGCGCCCGCGGGGAACCTCGAACGACACGTCCCGGACGGCGTCGATGGACGTGCGCCGGTCGATCCGGAACGTCCTGGACACCCCGGACACGCGCAGCAGGAAGTCGGGGCCGGCGCCGCCCGCCTCCTCGTCGCGGGTGCGTTCCTGCCCCACCGACAGGCTCGGTGCCGCGGCCAGCAGGGTGCGGGTGTACTCGTGCTGCGGGTTCTCGAGGATCTGACGGGTGGGGCCTGCCTCCACCACCTCGCCCTGGCTCATCACCACGATCCGGTCGGCCCGGTCGGCCGCGACACCCAGATCGTGCGTGATCAACAGGACCGCGGTGCCGGATTCGGCGATCCGCGCGTCGAGATGATCGAGGATCCGGCGCTGCACCGTGACGTCGAGGGCGCTGGTCGGCTCGTCGGCGATCACGAGTTCGGGACTGCACGCCAGCGCGATCCCGATCAGGACACGTTGCCGTTGCCCGCCGGACAGGTCCTGCGGGTACTGCCGCGACCGCACCTCGGGTTCGTCGATCCCGGCCTCGGCCAGAATGCGTACCGCCTCGATGCCCGCGGTCCTCCGGTCGGCGAGACCGTGGATCCGGAGCACCTCCGCCACCTGAGCGCCGACCCGCAGGACGGGGTTGAGCGACGTCGTCGGGTCCTGCGGAACGAGGCCGATCCGTGCGCCGCGGACGCGTTCGAGTGCGCGTTCCGACTTGGTGTCGAGACGCTCACCGTCGAACGTGACGGTGCCGGCGACGGCCCGCCCGGATCCGCTGAGCAGTCCGAGGATGGCGTGCGCCGTGGTGGATTTTCCGGAGCCGGACTCGCCGACCACGGCCACCACTTCCCCGCGCGAGACCGTGAGGTCGACGCCCTTGACGGCCACGACGGGTTCGCTCGCGCTCCCGTACGCCACCCGCAGTCCGGAGACCTGTAGTAGCGGAGTGTCGTTGGCGCTCATCGCACTTCCCTCTGTTCCAGTGCATGCCCGAGCCGGTGCGCCGACAGCACGACGGCCACGATCACCAGTCCGGGCAGGGTTGTCATCCACCACGCAGTGGCGAGGTAGTTCCGTCCCTCGGAGATCAGCGAGCCCCATTCCGGGGTGGGCGGCACCGCGCCGAATCCGAGGAAGCTCAGTGAAGACACCGCGAGGACCGCCATGCCGAACTCGACCGCCGCAAGGGCGACGACGGGGGCGTACGAGTTCCGCAGCACGTGGCGGCGCAGCACCGTGTGCCAGCGGACACCCGAGGCGAACGCGGCCTCGACGTACAACGACCTCCGCACCCGCAGCACCTCCGACCGCATCACGCGGGCGAAGTTCGCGATCAGCGACACTCCCACCGCGATCGCGACGTTGACCGTGCCGAATCCCAGTGCGGTCACCAGCGCCAGCGAGAGGAGTAGCGCGGGGATGGACAGCAGGACGTCGACGATCCGCATCAGGACGGCGTCCAGTGTGCCGCCGAGAGCGCCGGACAGTAGTCCGATCACCGAGCCGGCCACCAGCGCGATGCCCACCGCCAGCAGCGTTGCGGTCAGCGACAATCCGGCGCCGTGCACCACCCGGGTGTAGACGTCGCGGCCGATGTTGTCGGTGCCGAACCAATGCGCGGCACTCGGCGCCTGCAGTTTCTGCGCGGGCACCCCGACCAGGGGGTCACCGCTCGCGAACACCGACGGTGCCACCGCGAATCCGACCGCTCCGAGGAGCACCGCCGCCGAGGCGACGAGCACGAGGTTGCGACGCCACCACGCCACCACGCGGCGGCCGCGACCGTGCGGACGGGGCGCGGTCGCGGGAGGCGCTTCGACCGGCGGAGGGCCGTAACCCTCGGCCTCCTCGATCAGTTCCCTGGTGAGGATGTCAGACATGAACCTTCTCCTCTTCCTGCGCGACGGTGTCGGTGCGCTCGGAACTCCGCCTGCCCTCGACGATCCTGGGGTCGATCAGCGGGTAGAGCAGATCCACGGCGAGATTGACGAGGACGTAGACGAGGGAGCTCAGCACCACGATTCCCTGGACCACCGGAATGTCCTGGGCCATCACGGAAGTCTGGGTGAGCCGCCCCACCCCGGCGCGGGAGAACACCGTCTCGACGACGACCGATCCGGCCAGCAGATTGCCCACGAGCACGCCGGCGATGGTGAACGCGGGAATGCTCGACAGGCGCAGCGCGTGCCGGGTCTGGATCTGCCAGCGGGACGCCCCCTTCGCCCGCGCAGCTTCGATGAACGGCTGCCGCCACGTGGTCTGCAGACTCGCCGCGAGCACCTGGGCGATCACGGCCCCGGTCGGGAGCGCGAGTGTCACGGCGGGCAGCACCAGCGTCGCGACCCCCTGGTCGCCGAACGCGGGGAACGCCTTCAGCCGGAACGAGAACAGCTGCAGCAGGATCAGGCCCACCCAGAACGTCGGCACCGCGACACCGAGCGGGGGCAGGGAGAACAGCAGGTTCCGCACCCAGTGGATCCGCGTGTAGGTGGCGAGGAACGCGACCCCCGCCCCGAACACGACGGCGAGAATCAGCGCCGTGGACGCCAGCGCGAGTGTGCTGGGCACCGCGTTGCCGATGGCCTCGGTGACCGACTGGCCGGTGGCGATCGAGTACCCGAAGTCACCGCGGACGGCGTGACTCAGGGAATTCCAGTACTGCACCCACACCGGCTGGTCGAGCCCGTACCGTGCCTGCAGTTCCGCGACGGCGGCCGCGTCGACCGTCGTTCCGGTGGACGCCGAGTCGACGGCGATGCTCACCGGATCGGACGGCAGGAGGAACAGCACGGCGAACGACACGGTGAACGTCGCCCACAGGACGGCGATCGCCTGCAGCACGCGGAGTCCGAGGTAGCGAATCATGGGTCAGCGTCCGCTGATCCAGGTGTCGAAGAACTGGAGCCGGGCCGAGGCCTCGAACTTCAGGTCCTGCACGTTCGGGCCCGCCCCGATCGCCTGCGACAACTCCACCGTGGGGATCCACAGGCCGTTGTCGAGCACCTGCTGCTGGGCGTCGGCGACGAGCGTGCTCCGCGCAGCGGGATCGGTGGTGGCGAGCTGCTTCGCCAGCACGTCGTCGAGTGCGGGAATCTGGCCGCGGCTGTTCAGATTGCGGCCTTCGAGTCCGAACTGGGTGCGCAGGATGTCACCGTCGGCGCGGGTGCTGTTGTAATAGGTGGCGTCGAAGTCCTTGGAATTCTGGCGGGCGGTCGCTTCCGGAGTCGACACGAGGTCCAGCTGCAGGTCCACTCCCACCGCTCTGAGCTGCTGCTGCACCAATTCCAGGATGGCCTGGTTGCCGGCGAACACGGAGCTGAACAGCACGGGGAAGGCGAGCTTCTGACCACCCTTCTCACGGATGCCGTCGGCGCCGGGCACCCAGCCCGCCTGATCCAGGATCGACTTCGCCTTCTCCGGGTCGTACGTCACGTCCGGCAGTGCCACATAGCCCGGGGTACGGCTGGCCAGGGTGCTGGTGGCTGGCTTGAAGTTGGGGCCGAGCACGGTGTCGACCAGTTCCTGCCGGTTGATCGCCGGGACCAGCGCGCTGCGCACGGCGGGGTCGACCAGCGGTCCGCGGGTCACGTTGGGCTGGAAGCCGAACGGGGTTCCGGGATTCGACGTAGTGAGCACCTGCCCGCCCGCTCCTTCGATCTGCGGGGCGTCCTGCGGCAGCGCGTCGCTGATCGCGTCCAGCTGTCCCGAGGACAGGCTGCCGGTGCGGACACCCGATTCGGGGACGACGGTGAACTCGATGGTGTCGAGGTAGGCCTCACCGTCGTGGCCGAACACGTCGGAACCCCAGTTGTATCCGGCGCGCTTGGCGAGGGTGACCGACTTGTCCTGCTGGTAGTCGGCATACGTGAACGGCCCGGTACCCGAGATGCTGCCGGTGCACCGCTCTTCGGCGGACTTCGCGACGGACGCGTCGGACAGGATGCCGAGCTGCGGGGTGGACGACGCCTGGAGGAACTGCGCGTTGGGTGCGGCGAAGTCGACCTGTGCGGTCTGCAGGTCGATCACGGTGGTGCCGGTGTACCCGGTGAGGTAGCTGGCACCCAGTGCGGCCTTGGCTCCGGTGAGGGTGTTCACGATGGCGTCGAAGTTCTTCTTCACCGACTCCGCGGTGAAAGGTGTTCCGTCGCTGAACGTCACACCCTCCTTCAGGTGGAACGTGAAGGACGACGCGTCGGCGTCGGTGTCCCAGCTCTCGGCCAGCCACGGTTTCAGTTCGCCCGTCTCCGGGTCCTGGTCGGTGAGCGAGTCCACCACCTGGCGGGCCACGTAGATCGTCTGGTTGGTGCCCGACTGCGCGGGGTCGGCGCACGTGGGTGCCTGGGACAGGCCGTAGCGGAGGGTGCCGCCGGGCTGCGGCGGGCCCGCCTCCGCGGAGGAACTGCTGGAACCGCCACCGCACGCGGTGAGCGTCGTGGCCAGCACGGCGGCGGCGCCGATACCTGCCGCGATGCGGCCGCGGTGGAACGAGGACAAAGGCACTGATGGCACCGAGAACTCCGTGATCTCGAAGACGTGCCGTGCGCGCTGCCCGTCGAGTGGGCAGCGCTCACGCGCACAGAAAGGTGAGGGACACCGATCCGACGCGGATGCGGTGTGTAGAGCAGGAACCCCGGGTAGGTGTCGGGGTGTCAGGTCAGCTGTGACAGATCGAGGTGGACAGCCGGCAGAGATCGACATGCAAACGCCCCCAGGCGCTCACGAAGCCTTCGGTCAACATCGTTCCTCCATCGATCCCGGCGGTAGCACCCGCACCCGCAGGGCGGGGGGTTGCTGCGACGTCAACGAGCCAGGTCTCTCGGTCGCTCTGGATGGTCGTTACCGAGTGTAAGAGATCGCCGGTCGCCGCGCCACACGGCCCCCGCTACCCGACGGCCTGCCGGGGCGGGAGTTCCCGTCGCGACAGCGGCGGGCGGAGACCGAGATGCTCACGCAGGGTCGAGCCTTCGTATTCCGTTCGGTACGAACCGCGCTCCTGCAGTTCGGGCACGAGCAGGTCGACGATCTCGTCGAGCCCGGTGGGCACCAGATACGGAGAAACATTGAATCCGTCGGTGGCGCCGCTGCGAACCCACCGGGTGAGTTCGTCGGCGACCTGCCCGGGGGTGCCCGCGAATCCCGACCGTTGGGTCGTCGCGATCGCGACCTGCCGCAGCGACAGGTTCTGTGCCTCCGCCAGGGCCCGCCACTCGCGGGCGATGGCGAGCGGATCCTTTCCGTCGCGCGCGGCCCCGCGGGTGACGGAGATCGGCGCGGGCACCGGATCGAATTCGGGCAGTGGACCGTCCGGGTCGCGATCGGACAGATCACGACCCCATACCTGCCCGACCAGCGACAACGCCGTCTGCCCGGTGTACTGGCCTTCGAGGACCCAGCGGACCTTGTCCTCGACCTCGGACGCGTTCTCCGCGAGCACGATCTGGGTGCCCGGCAGAATCTTGATGTCGTCCTCGGGGCGTCCTGCGCGGCGCAGCCTGGCCCGGATGTCCTCGGCGAAGGCGAAGGCCTCGTCGAAATGGGTTCCGTGCCGGGAGAAGATCACGTCGGCGTGCGCGGCCGCGAAGTCCCGGCCTGCCGGTGAGTCGCCTGCCTGGAAGATGACGGGATGACCCTGGGCGCTGCGCGGCAGGGTGGGGGTGATCGTGACGTCGAATTGCGACGTGCGCCGCGGCACCTCCTGCACGCCACCCGTGGTTGCCCAGGACGGCGCGTCGGTGCTCGTCGCGACGGCGTCGTCGGCCCACCCGTCCCAGATCGCCCGGGCCGTGTCGAGGAACTGCCCGGCCCGCTCGTACCTGTCGGCGTGATCGAGGAAGCCGCCGCGCCGGAAGTTCTCACCGGTCCACGCGTTGTCCGTGGTGACGGCGTTCCAGCCGGCGCGGCCGCCGGACAGCAGGTCCAGCCCGGACAGCCGCCGGACGAGGTCGGCCGGTTCGTTGTAGGTGGTGTTCTGGGTGGCCACCAGCCCGATGTTCCGGGTGATGCCTGCCAGCGCCGCGAGTTGGGTGATCGCGTCCGGCCGGCCCACGATGTCGAGATCGAGGATCTTGCCTTCCTGTTCCCGCAGGCGCAGACCCTCACCCAGGAAGAAGGCGTCGAACAGGCCCCGCTCGGCGGTCTGCGCCACCCGTCGGAACGTTTCGAAGTCGATCTGCGATCCGCTGGTCGGATCGGACCAGATCGTCGTGTGGTTGACACCGTGGAAGAAGACACCGAAATGCACCTGGGCACCGGGTCGGGCGTACGAGTTGTCGGTCATGATCTCCACCACCTTTCAGCGAGAGGATTCTTCGAGGCGCTCGGCCCGGAATCGGTTGACGGGACGGTTGAGGCCGAGCGTGCTGCGCAGAGTCGAACCGGGAACGGGACGGTGGGCGACACCGGCGCGCAGGAGTGCCGGGATCACGTACCGCGCCAGCACCGGAAGGTCCTCGTCGACGACGGCGGGATGCAGGCGCACCCCGTCGACGTGCGAATCCAGTGCGCGCAGCAGATCCACCAGTCCGGTGGCCTCGCCCGCGAACGAGAGCCGCCCGCTCGGCGGGGCGGGAGTGGCTGCGCCGAGCGCCACGTCGAGTTCGGCGAACACGAGCGTCGCCCCGCCGTCCTTCGCCCGTCCTGCCGCGTCGGCGATGTCACCGGGTGTCGCCCCGGACACCAGCACCACGTCGACCTGGGACGGATCGGTCTGCCCGTCGATTCCGAACACCACCAGTTGCCCCTGCGGCGGTCGCGGCACGATCGCCGGACCCTTCACCGTGTACGTCTCACCCTGGAAGTCGATGTAGTGCAACCGGTCGCGGTCGACGAAGCGGCCGGTGGCGTAGTCGCGGATCACCGCGTCGTCCTCCCAGGAATCCCACAGGTCCCGGACCACGGCGATCGCGTCCCGCTCCTCCCGCGCGAGGTCGGCGGGTGCGGTGATCTCGGTCCGGTCCAGTGCCCTCGCGACCCGCGGGTCGGTGTCGCGTGCCGCGATCCAGCCGCCGCGGCCCCGCGACGCATAGTCGAGCGTCGCGAGTTGGGAGGACGTGTGAAACGGCTCGGCGTAGGTGGTGCCGACCACCGGTACGAGGCCGATCGTGCTGGTGGTCGCGGCCACGAACGCGGCGCGGTTCACCGCGTCGATCCGGCCGGCGGGTCCCCCGTCGGCGCCGGGCGGCAGCAGCGAATCGTCGAAGGAGGCGAACGTGAAACCGGCGTTCTCCGCCGCCGCGACCCGGTCCGCCACCGTTCGCCCGGTCAGCAACCGGTCGGGTGTGTGTGCGGCGCGCCGCCACGCCTCGGGATGCGTTCCCTCACTGTCGAGTTCGATGCCCAGATGCAGGCTCATGCCTGTCGCTCCTCTGTGTCGGCCGCGAGCGGGCGGCTCGGAATGGTCTCGCGCAGCGCGGGCGCCACCTCGGCCTGGAACAGCTCGAGGCTCTCGCGGTGCTGCTTGTCGCTGCCGACGCGGTCGGCGCTCAGGTGGATCACCTCGTGGCCGAACTGCTCGTGGTAGCGCTGCACCTTGTCGATCACCTGCTGTGGGCTGCCGATCAACGCGGAGCTGCGTTCGACGAAGTCCTCGAGGGTCTCGAACACCACCGGAAGGCCTGCCCTGCGGGCGAAGTCGAGCCGGGCGGCGTGAATCGGACGCCACACGTCGAGTGCGTCCTGCGAGTTCGGTGTGACGTAGAACCCGGCGGTCCCGGCGCCGACGAGGGCGTCGGCGGGATCGTGGCCGTAATGGGTCCACCGTTCCCGGTAGTGCCGGACGAGTTCGGCGTACGAGTCGATGGGGTACGTCACGTTCGCGGAGAAGATCGGATCCCCGTAGCGGGCCGCGAGATCCACCGACTCCTTGCTCGTCGCGCTGCCGTGCCAGATCCGGACCCGCGGCTGTAGCGGCCGGGGCAGGGCGACGGCGTGCTCGAGTGACGGGCGGAACGTGCCCTCCCAGGTGACGTCCTCGCTCTCCCACAACTTCCGGAACAGCTCGTACCCTTCGCGGTTGCGGTCCCACTGGTCGTCCGGTGTGACGTGGAACAGCTGTGCCTGCGCGGTGCCGTTTCCCTTGCCGATGATGAGTTGCAGCCGGCCACCCGACAGGTTGTCGAGCGTCGAGTAGTCCTCGAACGCACGGACCGGGTCGAGCAGGCTCAGCGTGGTCACCGCGGTCCACAACTGCAGGGTGGTGGTCCGCGCCGCGATGGCGCTGAGCACCACGGGCGGCGACGAGGAGAGGAAGGGATGTTCGTGGCGCTCGCCCACCGCGAAACCGTCGTACCCCAGTTGCTCCGCGAGGACGGCGGAGTCCACGACCTCCCGCAGCCTGGCCGCGGTGCCGATCTTCTCCCCGGTCACCGGATCCGGTTGGTGAGTGATCAGGCTCATCAGCAGAAACTTCATACGGACTCGTACTCCTTTGCGGCGCAGTCGGACGGCAGGGCGGTGTGCAGGACCTTCTCGAATCCGTGGATTCCGACGTCCTGCGGTGGGAGGGAGCGGTCGAACAGCGCCGTGTACCCCGCGGCCAGGTACAGGGCCACCGCCTCGGGCTGCCGCGGCCCGGTGGTGAGGAAGATGCGTGAGTAACCGGCCCGGACGATCTCGGCCTCGAGTTCCCGCAGCACGATGCGGCCGAGTCCGCGTCTGCGGTGCGAGGACGAGGTCCAGATCCGCTTGAGTTCCGCGGTCGTGTCGTCGTAGCGGCGGAAGGCCCCGCCCGCCACCGACATCCCGTCCTCGACCACGACGAGCAGCGCGCCCCCCGGTGCGGCGAACTCCTCCGCCGGATACGTGCTGAGGTCCTCGTACATCTGGTCCCGGGAGCGCCCGTACCGAGTGCTGTATTCGGTCGCCAGTTCTTCGAGCAGCGGCGCGGCCAGTGGATCGGTCTGATCGACGAAGACGGTCTGCACGGGGTCGGTCCTCTCGCTCACGGTTCCTCCTTGTCAGCTGGTCTTCGGGAGCCCGGGCGGGTTGACGACCGACGTCTTCACGGCCTCGTTCGCGATGTTCCAGCGGTCGAGAACCTCTGCGTACGTGCCGTTCTCGATCACGTGGTTGATGGCCTCGTTGACTGCGGTGATCAGCCCGTTGTCCTTCTTGGTGAGCACGGCGATCTCACCCTGGAGCGCGTCGCCCGCGCCCGAGAACGTTCCGGCGATCTCGGTCTCCCCGGCCTGTGCCACGTGGAACGACGACGACGGGTTGGGCCCGAAGTAGGCATCGATGCGGCCCGACGCGAGGGGCAGGTAGTAGTCGGTGGCGTTCTGGTAATAGGTGATGTCGGTGGGTTCGAGGCCGGCCGCGACGTTCTGCTCGCTCCACTTCACCAGCAGCGCTTCCTGATTGGTGCCGGAGGAGACCGCGATCTTCAGGCCCGCGACGTCCTTGGGTTCCTTGATCTGGATTCCGCTGTCCTTCTTCGTCTCGAACGCGACCGTGTCGAGGCGGTACGTCGAGAAGTCGTACTTCTCCTTCCGCTCCTCGGTGACGGTGACGTTGGAGATGAAGGCATCGGCCTCCCCCGAATCGATCCGGACGAAGTTCTGCGCCCAGTCCGCCGCCTGAAGGTCCACCTTCAGGCCAAGAACGTCGCCGATCAGGTACGCGAAGTCGGTCTCCGAGCCGATGAGCGTCTTGTCGTCGTCGGCGTAGAAGCGCAGCGGCGGGGCGGAACCGGCGCTGCCCGTCACGATGAGCGTGCCGCGGTCGCGGATCTGCGGGGGAACCTTCGCGGCGATCGACTCGACCTCGTCGGTGGTGATGCGATTCTGATCTGCGGTGAGGTTGTATCCGGTGGCGGAGGTCGGCCCCGCCCCCTCGTCCTCGACGTCGCCGCCACCGCACGCGGCGGCGAGCAGCGCGACGGTGGTGAGGGCCGAGGCCAGAATCTTCTTACGGAACCGTGCGGTGGACATGTGCGCCTTTCGGGGATCCACACCGGGGTGTGGAGGTCAGAGAACTCGGGAGAGGAATGCTTTGGTGCGGTCGTGCTGCGGGTCGTCGATGACCTGCGCGGGCGGGCCCTGCTCCACGACGACGCCGGCGTCCATGAAGACGGCCGTGTCGGCAACCTCCCGCGCGAAACCCACCTCGTGGGTGACGATGACGAGGGTGGCGCCGTCGCGTGCCAGTTGTTTGATGACGGCGAGGACCTCACCGACCAGTTCGGGGTCGAGGGCCGACGTGGGCTCGTCGAACAGGATCACGGCCGGACGCAACGCGAGGGCTCGGGCGATCGCGACCCGTTGCTGCTGGCCGCCGGACAGTTGCCGCGGGTACTCGTGGGCTTTGTCACCCACGCCGACCCGTTCCAGCAGGGCGATCGCCTCGGCCTCGACCTCGGTCCGGTCGCGGCCCTGCGCCGACACCGGTGCCTCGACCACGTTCTCCAGCACCGTGAGGTGCGGGAACAGGTTGAAGTTCTGGAACACGAATCCGATCCGGGACCGCTGCCTCAGGATGTCGCGTTCCCGCAGTTCGTGGAGTTTGTTCCCCTTGCGCCGGTAACCGATGAGGTCGCCGTCGATCCGGATGGTGCCCCGGTCGACCTTCTCCAGGTGGTTGAGCGTGCGCAGCAGCGTGGACTTGCCGGAACCCGACGGGCCCAGGATCACCGTCACCTCACCCTTGCGGACCAGCAGGTCCACACCCTGGAGGACTTCGAGTGCGCCGAAGGACTTGTGGACTCCGCGAACCTCCACCGCGAACTCCGCCTGCTGGGTGTCGGTGGTCATTTCGTGGCACCTCTCGGTACGGAGACACCGGCGTCGCGGATCTCGGCGAATTTCCGGGTGACCTTCTGCCACGGAGTCGGGGGCAGCGCCCGCGCCGATCCGCGCGCGTAGTGCCGCTCGACGTAGTACTGGCCGATCGACAGCAGCGTGGTCAGGATGATGTACCAGATGGTCGCGACCATCAGCAGCGGCACGACGCGACCGTTGCGGCCGAAGATCACCTGAACCTGGTAGAACAGTTCCGCGATCGCCATCGTTGACACGATCGACGTGCCCTTGAACAGGCTGATGACCTCGTTCGCGGCGTTCGGCAGGATGCCGCGCATCGCCTGGGGCAGAACGATCTTGAAGAACTGGCGACGACGCGGAATGCCCAGCGACTGCGCCGCCTCGATCTGCCCGTGGTCCACCGAGATGATGCCGGAGCGGATGATCTCGGCGGAATACGCGGCCTGGTGCAGCGCAAGACCGATGACGGCGGCGGTGAAGCCGCTGATGACGCCGTTGACCTCGAACGTGAAGAAGTCCGGTCCGAACGGAATGCCCAGCGACAGAGTCTGATACAGGTACGTGATGTTGAACCAGAACAGGAGTTGCACGATCAGTGGGATCGACCGGAACGCCCAGATGTATACCCAGGCGATCACCTGCAGCACCGGGTTGTGCGACAGTCTGCTGACCGCCAGCACCACACCGAGCGCGAATCCGAGGACCGTCCCCCAGAGTGTCAGCTTCACCGTCATCCACAGGGCCTGCAGCACGGACCCGGCGGTGAAGTACTTGGCGAACGTCGCCCAGTCCCATCCCGGGTTGGTGGCGAGGCCGTGGACGAACTGGGCGAGTAGCACCAGCACGGCGGCGCTGATCACCCAGCGCCACGGGTGCCACCGCCGCGCGACCTGCAGGGCGGCGTCCGCCGGCCGGTCACCGGCGCCGGAGGGTTCGGAATCGAGGGGCGCGACCGAACGCGCCCGGGCGGGGGCGCTCACACTTGCTCACCACTGGAAACAGACATCACTGAGGCGGCCTTTCACCTGGAAACGGGACGGGACGGGAGGCGGGCGCGTCTTCCGCGGGATGCGGGCGCGCGTCAGGCGCTCACCTGGCGTTTTACCCGGGGAGCGTGCTGTGAGACCTCGTCAACAGTGGCAGGAAGTGGTCCGGCACAGGTCGATGTGCCGTCTGCGCCACGCGGGGCGCGCGGGGTAATTCATGTGCTGCCTTCCATCGATCCCGGCGGTAGCACCCGCACCCGAATGATTCGGAAGGGTTGCTGCGACGTCAACGAGCCAGGTCTCTCGGTCGCTCTGGATGGTTGAAGCGAACACTAGCTGCATTCCCGGACGTCGTCAACACGGGGTATTTCCCTGCAACACAGGGGAAATGGTGCCGAGCGAACGCAAGAATCACCGTGCGTAGAAGTGCTGACAAGTGGCCGGGGATGCGGTTGGATGGAACGCGCAGTCACGTATCGCCACCGTCGCGCGACCCGGCTGCCGGGCCGTCCGCGGCCCTTGTAACGTCGCCTCGGTGACACCACTCGAAGTCATCGCGATCCTGGTTGCCGGCGTCGGCGCGGGCGCGATCAACGCCATCGTCGGCAGCGGCACGCTCATCACCTTCCCCACCCTGGTGGCATTCGGGTTCCCTCCGGTGACCGCCACGATGTCGAACGCGATCGGCCTGGTCGCCGGTGGCGTGTCCGGCACGTGGGGGTACCGGCGGGAGCTGGCCGGGCAGGGACCGCGGCTGCGGTGGCAGATCCCGGCGTCTCTGTGCGGTGCGGTACTCGGCTCGTGGCTGTTGCTGCACCTCCCCGAAACGGTGTTCGAACTCGTCGTCCCGGTGCTGCTGATCCTCGCCCTGATCCTGGTGGTGCTGCAGCCGAAGATCCAGGCCTGGGCGAAGCAGCGCGGCAGCCACGAGGCGGGCCTGAGCACCACGCGACTCACCCTGCTCACCGTCGGCACGTTCGCCGTCGGCGTGTACGGCGGATACTTCACCGCTGCGCAGGGCATTCTACTGATGGGTGTGATGGGCGCCATCCTGCCGGAGAGCCTGCAACGGATGAACGGCGCGAAGAATCTGCTGTCGCTCATCGTCAACGTCGTCGCGGCGACCGCCTACACGCTCGTGGCCTTCGACCGGATCAGCTGGGCGGCCGCCGGCCTCATCGCGGTGGGCTCGCTGATCGGAGGCGTCCTCGGGTCCCGCTACGGCCGCCGCCTGTCCCCCACCGCACTGCGGGGAACCATCGTCGTCGTCGGCCTCGTCGGCCTGTTCCGGCTGCTCGCATAGTCGCGCATGCACCCTCCCGCTCCCCCATACTGAGTTGGTGAGCAACGAAGTAGAGCACCCGGGCTGGACCTATCTCATGGACATGGACGGCGTTCTCGTCCACGAAGAGCATCTGGTCCCCGGGGCCGACCTGTTCCTGGCCGAACTCCGGGAGTCCGGTACCCCGTTCATCGTCCTGACCAACAATTCCATCAGGACGCCGCGCGATCTCCGCGCCCGGCTGCTCCGCACCGGGCTGGACATTCCCGAGGAATCGATCTGGACGTCCGCCCTCGCCACCGCGACGTTCCTGGCGAACCAGCGCCCCGGCGGCAGCGCCTACGTCGTCGGCGAATCCGGGCTCACCACCGCACTGCACGACATCGGATACGTCCTCACCGAGAACGATCCCGACTACGTGGTCCTCGGCGAGACCCGCACCTACTCGTTCGAGGCCATCACCACCGCAATTCGTTTGGTGGAGAGGGGTGCTCGCTTCATCGCCACCAACCCGGATCCCACCGGACCGTCGCGCGAGGGTTCGCTTCCGGCCACCGGATCCGTTGCGGCCCTGATCAGCCGGGCCACCGGCCGCGACCCGTACTACGTGGGCAAGCCGAATGCGCTGATGATGCGCTCGGCGCTGCGGGCCATCGGTGCGCACTCCGCGAACACACTGATGATCGGTGACCGCATGGACACCGACATCGTCTGCGGACTCGAGGCCGGGTTGCAGACCATCCTCGTCCTCACCGGAATCTCGACGCGGGATTCGGTGGAACTGTTCCCCTACCGCCCCACCGCGGTGCTCAAATCGGTCGCCGACCTCGTCGGCCGTACGTCGGATCCGTTCGGCAATGCGGCTTCGCCGCCCGTGAGTACTTATTAACCGCGGGACGTTAACAAGTACTCACGGGTGGCGGCAGCCAGTGATGCCCCGGAGGGAGGTTGCCTTGTACGTCCCGAACGTGATCCGGTTCCCGTCTTCGCCGGCGAACGTCACATCGTGCCGTCCGGGTTCGTCGACGTGAATGTCGAGGCGATCCATCCCGGCGTCGGTGGCGACCAAGCGGGCCGCCGCCAGCACCGCGGGCCAGTCGGCGTCGCGGACCGGGGTGTCGGACAGCAGCGCTCGCGTGGTGACGGACTGCCCCTCCGTGTACGCGTACGGCCCGGGGCAGCCGCCGCCCTGGCTCCGTTCGCGATGCCACCGCCACCGGACGTCCGGAGCGATCGCACCGACGGCTTCGCTGATCCGCACCAGCGCATCGGTGACGTGTCTCTCGGTGACGGCGAGCGTCGGCCTGGCGCTCAGGCTCTCGGCCGCCGCCGCGATCTCCTCGTCGCTGAAGTTGTACGGGTTGCCCGTCACGCCACCACATCCGCTCGTCAGGATCGCCGCGCCGATCACGGCGAATGTCTTCGTCAACCACCGGATCATCACCGAAGCGCCAGTTCCGGCAGACCCGCCGCGATCACGGCCATGTTGTAGCCGGACGCCCGTAGCTCACCGTTGTCGCTCGGCCGTGGGTACTCGCTGTGCCCGTTGGCATCTTCCCGCCGCACGCCGTCGGGGGTCGTCGCCTCCCGCACCGACAGTTGCTCGAGGTCGGTCTGCACCGGATCCGGTCCGAGCCGGCCGAAGCCGTCCGCCAGGGTGATCGGGTCGTCGTGCGCGCGCATCACGAACCCGTGGCCGGGCGCCAGTCCGAGGTCCGATTCGTCGTTCGCATCGAAGCCGGGCGAACCGTAGAACACGGCGTCGTCCACCGGCTGTCGCGGTCCGGCTTCCTGCAGGGCCAGGCCCTGGGTGTACGAACCGTACGAATGCCCGAGGGCGGTGATGTGCGGGTCGGGCGTCTGCGAGGCGACGTCGAGGCCCTCGTAGAACGAGGCGAGCCTCGGGGCCCCCGCGGTCGCGCGGTCGGACTGCCACGCGTCGAGGAGCCATCCACGCCCGACGTTCTGATCGATGAACGGGACGTCGTAATTGCCCGGACCGGTGGTGGTCGGCGGCTGATACCCGAGCCACGCGATCGTCGACACCGTGTCGTCGGTTCGGCCGGAAAGGTCCAGCTGCCGTTCGATTTCCGCCTTCAGCGCCGACGCCTCGTCGGTCATTCCGGCGAGGGAGCCGACGGTGGTGTCGATGCCCGGGGTGGTGACGGAGATGTGGTCGGCGGTGTCGGGGTCGCCGAGCGCGAAGGCGGCCATCGTCCGTTCACCCGACTGCAGGTCGAGCAGCATCAGCCTGCCGTCCGGGTGGTCGCGGACGAGCGCCTCGAGGTCGTCGAGGTCGCGCAGCTTCTGCTCGGCGTACCACAGCCTCGCGTCGTCGTCGGTGAATGCGCCACCGAATAGATTGTGGTCCAGCGCTTCCCGGAGGTGGTCACGTTCCAGCTCCCACCGCAACCGCTCGTCGGCGAATCGGCTCACGTTCGCCTCGTGCCGCACCGCGGACGGGATGCCGTCACGGTTCCCCACCCATTCGGGATGCAATTCAATCACCTCGCGCCGCTGTGCTTTGGGCAGGGCGTCCCAGTACTCGCGGTTGGCGAGCGGGGAGCCGTCCGATGGTGGGGCCGGGGCGGACAGTCCGCGACCCACCTCACCGGGTTCGACTCCGCCGTCGGCGGCCCGGTTCAGGACGGCCGCCGCGTCGGCGACGAGGTCTTCTGCCTGCAGGATCAACGCCCGGGCCGCGGCACGCAGTTCGGCGCGGAGTTCCTCGCGCCGTGCCGCGTCCGAGATGTCGCCCGGCGGTCCCAGTGCGTCGGCGACGTCCCCGTTGTCCGACAGGGCCATGCCGTGGGCGACAGCAGTGTCCCGGACGCCGTCGAGTTCCGTCTGCAGGTGCGTGACCGCGTCGAACAACTCGCGGGCCAACGATTCGACGACGGCGACCGCAGCCGCCTCAGTGCTCAGATCATCCGCGGCGATCCGGAACCGCAGGCGTGCGGCGTCCGCGGCGTCGTCCTCCCACGCCGGTAATCGGCCGATGTCGGTGAGACCGTCCTGCACGAACGCGATGGTCGCCGCCCGCTCGGACAGCGACCGTTGCACGGCCTGCAGCGCGCGGGTGTCCCACTCGGCTATGTCCCTCAGATTCACGATCCCCCCCAGGATGCATAATGCCCGTACCCTAGCGGATCGATCGCGTCCGCGGGAGTCCGATCTCGTCTCGACCGACACGAAGGATCGAAAATGAGCGGTTCCACCCACGTCGACACCGGTGCCCTGCGCGCAGCGGCCGGTCAGCTCGACGCCCTGTTCGACGATGCACTCTCACGGCTGAACCCCATCTACGCGGCCGTCGCCGACTCGGGGGCAGCGTGGCCGGAGGCGGCCGGCGCCGGGTTCGACCGGTTCACGTCCTACCTCGACGGCAGGCGGGAGTCGTTGCAGCGCACCCTGGCCGAGATGTCGGCGGCACTCGTCGAGTGCGCCCGCCGCTACGACATCCAGGACGCGGCTACCGCCGAGCGCCTCCACGCGGTCGCGCCCGCCACGAGCCTCGACCTCTAGACCCTCCGGGCTCGTGCGCCTTTCTGGTTGCTGGAACAACCAGAAAGGCGCACGGGCGCGAAGCGCTTAACCCAGTGCCTGCTCCAGGTCGGTCAGGAGGTCGGCGGTGTCTTCGAGTCCGACGGACAGCCGGACGACGCCGTCGGTGATGCCCACTGCCGCACGACCTTCCGGCCCCATTGCGCGGTGGGTTGTGGTGGCGGGGTGCGTGATGAGGGACTTGGAGTCGCCGAGGTTGTTGGAGATGTTGACCAGACGCAGGCCATCGAGGAGTTCGAATGCCCGCTTCTTCGCTTCGCTCTCGGACGCGTTCAGCGCGAAGGTGACGACGGTGCCGCCGCCGCTCATCTGCCGCTTGGCGAGGTCGTACTGGGGGTGCGACTCGAGGTACGGGTACTTGACCCAGTCGACGGCGGAGTGACCTTCGAGGAACTGGGCGATCTCCAGTGCCGAGCGGACGGAGTGCCGCACGCGGATCGGCATCGTCTCGAGTCCCTTGAGGAGCGTCCACGCGTTGAACGGGCTCAGTGCCGGACCGGTGTGGCGCATGAGGTTCTGGACGGGACCCTCGATGTAGTCCTTCGGCCCGAGGATCGCACCGCCGAGCACGCGGCCCTGACCGTCGATGTGCTTGGTGCCGGAGTAGACGACGATGTCGGCGCCCAGGTCCAGGCTGCGCTGCAGCAGCGGGGTCGCGAACACGTTGTCGAGCACGACCTTGGCGCCGGCGGCGTGTGCGAGTTCCGCCACCCGGGGCACGTCCACGAGTGTCTGCATGGGGTTCGACGGCGTCTCGAAGAATACCGCGGTGGTCGGCTCGGACAGAGCCTTCTCCCACTGGTCGAGGTCTTCACCGTCGACGAACACCGTCTCCACACCCCAGCGGGGCAGGATCTCGTTGCACACCACGAAGCAGGAGCCGAACAGGCTGCGCGCCGCGACGAGGCGGTCGCCGGCTTTGAGCAGCGCACCGAGGGCGGTGAACACCGCGGACATTCCGCTGGCGGTGGCGAAGCAGGCCTCCGCGCCCTCGATCAGGCGCAGCCGCTCCTCGAACATCTTGACGGTGGGGTTGCCGTACCGGGAGTAGACGAAGTGGTCGATGTCGCCGGTGAACGACGCCTCGGCCGCTCCCGCGCTCTCGAACACGAAACCGGAGTTCAGGAAGATCGCTTCGGACGTCTCTTCGAAGCCGGAACGGAGGGTTCCTCCGCGCACGCTGATCGTGCCCTGGCCGATGTCGTCCGGCAGCGCCTTCTGAAACGCGCCGCCTTGAGGAATTGCACTCACCACTGCCTCCACGGCAGGCCCAGAGCCCGCCAGCCGACCGCCCCACGATGACCGTCGGCGTCCAAGCCGCCTTCGAAACCGTCGAGCACGTTGTACGACGGGCCGATGCCCGCCGCTGTCGCGGCTTCCGCCGCACCGATGGACCGCTGGCCGGAGCGACACAGGAAGATCACCGGGGCGTTATCGCCGCCCGCGATCCCGGCCTCCTTCAGCTGGTCCACGAAGTTGTCGTTACGACTGCCCGTCGGGTAGCTGACCCATTCGATCAGCACGGTCTTCCGCCCGAGGGAGGTCGTGTCGGGGACTCCGACGTATTTCCACTCGGCGTCCGTCCGCACGTCCACCAGCACAGCGTCGGGATGGTCGCGGAGCAGCTCCCAGGCATGCTCCGGCGTTATGTCGCCTGCGTAACTCACCATGTCAGCTTTTCACAACCCTGTTCTGTGCGCCCTTCCGGGCAACGGTCAGTTGCAGACGACCCATGTGTCGCCGTCCCGAGTCAATTGCCACGTGTCGGTCGTCTCACCCTTGCCGTCGTCGGCGCTGACCCGGACCTCCGCCCGGGCACGGTCGCCGTTGACCTCGGACGACTCGACGCCCTGCAGCGTGACCTCGCCTTCCCGGCCCCGGAGCACCGACCGGTCGTCGGACCACGACGGACAGACCAGCGTCTTCTGCAGATCGGCGTCGTCGTGGTTGCGGGCCTGGATGAAGTCGGCGACCGAACGGTTGATGCGGTCCGCTTCCGTGACGTTCTCGTCCGCGGGCGAGAGCATGCTGGACACCACGATGGCGACGAGGATGACGACGATGACGGTGACGGCGGCGATGAACGGCACCGCCGTGATGCGCCGGGGATCCACCGGATCTTCCGCGCCTCCCGCGTCGTGCTGAGGCGATTCGCTCGAACCGGACATGACTTCCCTTCGATCTCGGCTGGCCACGAGTGTATAGAGCTGCCCCTACAAATCGTGTTTGTGACCCCCCAACGCGGAGGCGACTACCCTCTACAGGCGTGAGTCCCGAGAATGGGCTTTGCCCTGTCTGCTGCACCTCGGCCACCCGATTAGGCTGGGCTTAATTTAAGCTGAGGTTTCGTTGTCCGCCCTTCAGAAGGTAGTTCGCTCCAGATGACTGATCAGACACGTCCGTTGCGCGTTGCAATCGTGGGTGCCGGCCCCGCCGGTATCTACGCAGCCGACGCACTCATGAAATCCGATGCCGCGTCTGACGGCGGGATCAGCATCGACCTCTTCGAGCGGATGCCTGCCCCCTTCGGTCTGATCCGGTACGGCGTCGCCCCCGACCACCCGCGCATCAAGGGCATCATCACCGCCCTGCACAAGGTGCTCGACAAGCCGTCGGTCCGCCTACTCGGCAACATCGACTACGGCAGCGACATCACCCTCGAAGACCTGCACAGCTTCTACGACGCGGTGATCTTCTCCACCGGCGCCAACGCCGACCGCGCCCTCAACATCCCGGGCATCGAACTCGACGGCAGCTACGGCGCCGCCGACTTCGTCTCCTGGTACGACGGCCACCCCGACGTCCCGCGCACCTGGCCCCTCGAGGCCGAGAAGGTCGCCGTCCTCGGTGTCGGCAACGTCGCCCTCGACATCGCGCGTGTGCTCGCCAAGACCGGCGACGAACTGCTGCCGACGGAGATCCCCGCCAACGTCTACGAGGGACTCAAGGCCAACAAGGCCGTCGAGGTCCACGTGTTCGGCCGCCGCGGACCGGCGCAGGCCAAGTTCACCCCCCTCGAGCTGCGTGAACTCGATCACTCGCCGACGATCGAGGTCATCGTCGACCCCGAGGACATCGACTACGACGAGGGCTCCGAGCAGGCGCGCCGCAACTCCAAGCAGGTCGACATGGTCGCCAACACCCTGCAGGACTGGGCCATCCGCGACGTGGGCAACCGCCCGCACAAGCTGTTCCTGCACTTCTTCGAATCGCCCACCGAGGTGCTCGGCGAGGACGGCAAGGTCGTCGGTCTGCGCACCGAGCGCACCCAGCTGGACGGCACCGGCAATGTCAAGGGCACCGGCAAGTTCAACGACTGGGACGTCCAGGCCGTGTACCGCGCCGTGGGTTACCTGTCGCAGAACATCGCGAAGCTCCCGTTCGACGAGCAGGCGGGCACGGTCCCGAACGAGGCCGGCCGCGTCATCTCCGACGACACCGCCGAGGGCAACGCCCGGTTCATGCCGGCCACCTACGTCACCGGCTGGATCAAGCGCGGCCCGGTCGGCCTGATCGGCCACACCAAGGGCGACGCGAACGAGACCGTCGCGAACCTGCTCGAGGACCGCACCGGCTTCCCCGAGCCCGCCAACCCGGGCGAGGACGCGATCATCGAGTTCCTCGAGGGCAAGCAGGTCCCCTACACCACCTGGCAGGGCTGGTACCGCCTCGATGCGCACGAGCGCAGCCTGGGCGAGCCCGAGGGCCGCGAGCGGATCAAGGTCGTCGAGCGTGAGGACATGCTCAAGGCCAGCGAGCCCGACAAGGCCTGATCTTCCGACTCGGTGCGAAGGGAACCTCCCGCGGGAGGTTCCCTTCCGTCGTCTCGGACCATGCGTGTCCGGATGCCGACGCGATGTCCCGGCCCGTCGCCCGCACAAGGCAGGATATGAGTCGTGTTTGACGCCCACGTTCACATCATCGATCCCCGGTTCCCGGTGGTCGAGAACCACGGCTACCTTCCGGAGCCGTTCACCGTCGCCGACTACCGGGCCCGCACGGAAGGCTTCGGCGTGGACGGCGGCGCCGTCGTCACGGCCTCGTACCAGGGCACCGATCAGAATTACCTGAAAGCGGCGCTCGAGGAGCTCGGTCCAACCTGGGTGGGCGTCACTCAGATGGAGCTCGACACCACCGACGAGAGCATCCTCGAACTCGACCGCGCCGGGGTCCGGGCCGTCCGGTTCAACCTTCGGCGCAGCGCGACCGACGTGAAGCTCCTCACCAAACAGGCCCTGCGGGCGTACGAGCTGGCCGGCTGGCACGCCGAGTTCTACGTGGACGCCACCCTGCTGCTGTCGCTCGAGCCGGTGTTCGCGAAGTTGCCCGCCGTGTGCATCGACCACCTGGGGATGTCGACACGGGGCCTGCCGTACCTCCTCGACCTCGTCGACCGGGGAGTCCGGGTGAAGGCCACCGGGTTCGGACGGACCACCATCGAGAACGTCGGCGACGTGCTGCGCAAGATCCACGCCGTCAACCCCGACGCGCTGATGTTCGGCACCGACCTACCGGGCAGCCGATCCCGAAGAGTGTTCCAGGACAGCGACATCGACATCGTCGCGGACGCGGTCGGCGACGACTTCGACAAGGTCATGGGCGGCAACGCGCGTGCGTGGTACCGCTGCGACACTCCGGGCGGACGCTGCTAGACGCGCGCCCCGTGTCAGCAGCCTTCCATCTGCACGCTGTTCATCGACACCATCTCGGCCACCGGCGGTGTCTGCGGTTGCGCCACCAGCCACATGTTGTAGTTGGTCATCTCGTCACAGTCCAGCTGCTCGCGGCGTTCCTGCCGCCGCTCCCGCTGCCGGTCGTCCATGTCGTCGCCGTTCCGGTCGACGGCGATGCCACCGGTGGTCGATCCGTTGGCCTGACGTTCGAGCCCGCGGACGCCGTCGGGAGTCATGATCCAGCCGAGGGTGTAGTCGGTGCCGTCGTGGTTGGTGGTTGCCCGGAACAGCCCGTCCTCCGCGGCGACCGGTTTGGCCGTGAACGCCTTGTCGGGCATGCCCGGCGCGCTGACCTGCCCCGTCACGGTGCCGTCGCTCATCGACGCGGTAAGCGTCGCTCCGTCCGGCGACGACATCGACGCCTTGTCGCCGTCCATCGTGCCGGTCATCCACGTCCACATCTCGTCGCCGTCGCACAGGAATGCGACCATCTCGTCGCCCGACCTGGCCAGCGCGATGTACGCGTCGGTCCCGTCGACCGACCCGACGTACGTCGGGTCCATCTGCGGGGTCATCACGAAGGGTGACGGAATCTTCTCCATCATGTTCGACGCGGGCGCCGCTGCGCCGCTGCTCGTGGCCTCCGCGGCGCTGGTGGCGCTCGGTGCGGACGAGTCGGACGAGTCGTTGCCGCAGCCACTCAGTGCGAGGGTCGCGGCAGCGAGCGGGGCCAGGATCCAGGTCGTCTTCTTGTTCACGGCGCATTCCTCCGCTAGCCGGGAAGATCAACATCCGCGTTTCATCATCGCAGGTGGAGGTCGCTCCTGGATACCCCCGGCGACGATTTCGGCGACCTACGTCGCGACCACCGCGGTCAGCCACACCCCCGAGGCGAGCAGGGCGCCGAGCAGTTCGATCAGCATCGACAGTCCGACGGCCTTGCAGGCGTGCCACGTCGACGCCCACGCCCGGTTGTGGGCACGCAACCGGTACAGCTCGGCGACATACGTTCCCGCGAGGAACCCGAGGAACAACCCCACCACGGGAACGACGAAGAACCCGACGATCCCGAGCAGTCCACCGACGATTAGCGACACGTTGGGCACGCCGGCGGTGCGCATCCGCTTGCCCGGCCACGTGTATTTGACGACGCCGCTGATCACCAGGAACACCGTGGCGACCGCGAACACCGTCCACGCCGTCGCACCACCGGTCATGATGGCCCACACCAGGATTGCCGCGAAGATGAGGATGGTGCCGGGCAGGATCGGGATGACGATCCCGACGAGCCCGACCACGATGGCCAGGCCGACAAGAACTTCTGCGCCGGGACTCACGCGACGGGCTCGACGCGGGACGCCGCCTCCCGCGCGCGACTGCGCGCGGTCTCGACGTCCGGCCCCGTGGACACGGCGACGCCCATCCGCCTCCGCGCGAAGCTCTCCGGCTTGCCGAACAGCCGCAGGTCGGTCTCGGGGACGGCCATCGCGTCGGCGACACCCTCGAAGCCGATCCCGGCGGCATCCAGTTTGCCGTAGATCACCGCGGACGCACCGGGTGTCGTGAGGGTCGTGTCGACGGGCAGGCCGAGGATCGCGCGGGCATGCAGTTCGAACTCCGAGAGTCGTTGCGTCCGAAGGGTGACCAGTCCCGTGTCGTGCGGGCGGGGGCTGACCTCCGAGAAGTACACGTCGTCGCCCTTCACGAACAGTTCCACACCGAAGATCCCGCGGCCGCCCAGCGCCGACGTCACCTTCTCCGCGACCTCGCGGGACCGGGCGAGAGCCGTGTCACTCATCGGCTGCGGCTGCCACGACTCCACGTAGTCACCCGAATCCTGCAGGTGCCCGATCGGCTCGCAGAAGAACGTGCCCACCGCGCCGTCGGCGCCGATCGCCCGGACAGTGAGTTGGGTGATCTCGTAGTCGAAGTCGACGAACCCCTCCACGATGACGCGGCCGTAATTGACGCGGCCGCCCGCGAGCGCGTAGTCCCAGGCCTTCTCGACGTCGTCGGCGGCGCGCACCGTCGACTGGCCCTTGCCGGACGAAGACATCACCGGCTTGACCACGCAGGGAAAGCCGATGCGTCCGGCGGCCGCCCGGACCTCCTCGAGCGATTCGGCGAACTCGTACGGCGACGTGGGCAGTCCCAGTTCCTCCGCGGCGAGGCGCCGGATTCCCTCACGGTTCATGGTCAGCTGCGTCGCCCGCGCGGTGGGCACCACGACCGCGGCGCCGCGCTCCTCGACCGTGGCCAGCGCATCGGTGGCGATGGCCTCGATCTCGGGCACCACGAAGTGCGGCTTTTCGGCGTCGACGAGCCGCAACAGCGCCTCCGGGTCGCTCATGTCGATGGTGTGCGCGCGGTGCGCCACCTGGTGGCCCGGCGCGTTGTCGTAGCGGTCGACGGCGATCACCTCGACCCCCAGCCGCTGGAGGGCGATGATCACTTCCTTGCCCAGCTCACCCGACCCGAGCAGCATGACGCGGGTCGCGCCTGCCGTCAGAGGGGTACCGAACCGTCCGGGTGCCTGTTCACGCATGGTCACAACTATATGCGGGCACGCGTTCGCGCCCGCGCCTACTTCAGCAGCCGCGACATCCGGCGGTCGGCGAGCACCTTGCCTCCGGTCTGACACGTCGCGCAGTACTGAAAAGACTTCTCCGCGAACGACACTTCCCGGACGGTGTCACCGCAGACGGGGCAGGGCAGACCGGTCCGGGCGTGGACGCGCATCCCGGATCGCTTCTCCCCCTTCAGCCGCGCCGCGTCCTGCCCGAGCGACCTCTGGACGGCGTCGGTGAGCACGGACCGCATCGCGTCGTACAGCACGTGCACCTGGTCTTCCGGCAGGGTGCGCGACGTCGCGAAGGGGGAAATCTTTGCGGTGTGCAGGATTTCGTCGGAGTACGCGTTGCCGACGCCGGCGAGCAGCGACTGGTCGACGAGCGCGTTCTTGATCCGCGCCGACGTGGTGGACAGCAGGGCCGCGAACTCGGGTTCGGTGACGGCCAGGGCGTCGGGCCCGAGCCGGGCTATCCCCTCCACCTCCTGAGGGTCGTGCACCAGCCACACCGCGAGCCGCTTCTTCGTGCCGGCCTCGGTCAGGTCGAACGCCGGCGTCGCCCCCTCCGGGGTGAAGAAGTGCACCCGCAGCGCCAGCGGCCCCTTCCCCGGTTTCGGCGGCGCAACCGACGGATTGTCGGTCCAGCGCAGCCAGCCCCCACGCGAGAGGTGGGTGACGAGCCACAATCCGGAGCAGTCGAGTGCGAGGTGCTTGCCGAACCGGGCGGCACCCGTGACGTCGCGGCCCTGCAGGGCGGTGATCGGGGGGTCGAACGTCTTCAGCACGCTCAGGGCCGCCACGTCCACCCGGCCGACGACCGCTCCCACGGCGTGTTCACGCAGGAACTCGGCTAACGCCTCCACCTCGGGCAGCTCGGGCATGTCCCCAGGCTAACGGCATGTGAGCGAGAAAGTGTGCTCCTCCACACTTTCCCACTCACCTGCGGAGGAGGTAGGTGTCCATGATCCAGCCCTTGCGTTCGCGCAGTTCGGCGCGCACCCGCTGGATCTCGTCCTCGACCTCCCGCAGGCGACCGGAGATCAGCACCTCGTCGGGGGTGCCCAGGTACGCGCCCCACCAGATCTGGACGTCGTCACCGGGGACCTGCGTGAACGTGCAGTGGGCGTCGAGCATGACCACCGCGTTGTCGACGCCGTCGGGCAGGCCCTCGGCGAGGCGGCGCCCGGTGGTGACGTGGACGGGTTCGCCGATCCGGTTGAGCACGATCCGATGCTGGGCCGCCAGCGACTGCACGCTGGTCACACCCGGGATCACCGAGTAGTCGAACGACACGTTGCCGCGGGCGAGCACCCGCTCGACGATCCGCAGCGTGCTGTCGTACAGCGACGGGTCGCCCCACACGAGGATCGCCCCGACCCCCGGCTCCGACGCGAACTCGGCCTCGAACAGCGCCGCCCGGCGCTCGTGCCAGTCGTCGACGACACCCTCGTAGTCGGACGGCGTGCGGTTGCGCGGCGGATCGACGATGTCCACGACGCGATACGGACCGGTGACGTGTTCCTCGAGGATGCCGGTGCGGAGATCGACGAGGTCCTGCTTCTCGTCGCCCTTGCCGATGACGAAGAACACGTCCGCCTTGTTCATGGCCTTGATCGCCTGGACCGTCACCTGGTCGGGGTCGCCGGCGCCGATGCCGATCACGAAGAGTTCACGCATGCGGGCAGGCTAACGCCCGTGCGCCTTTGTGGTTGCTCCAGCTACCAAAAAGGCGCACGGGCGCGGAGCGCCTATGCTCGTACCGTGACATCTGTGCCGACCCCGTACGAAGACCTGCTCCGACTCGTCATGGACACGGGCACCCCGAAGGCCGACCGCACCGGGACCGGCACGAAGAGCGTCTTCGGTCATCAGATGCGCTGGAACCTCGCCGACGGGTTTCCGCTGATCACCACGAAGAAGGTGCACCTCAAGTCGATCGTCTACGAACTGCTGTGGTTCCTGCGCGGCGATTCCAACGTGAAGTGGCTCCAGGACAACGGCGTGACGATCTGGGACGAGTGGGCGGACGCGGACGGCGAACTGGGCCCGGTCTACGGCGTGCAGTGGCGCAGCTGGCCGACCCCGTCGGGCGAGCACATCGACCAGATCAGCCAGACCATCGAGACGCTGAAGTCGAACCCGGATTCGCGTCGCATCATCGTGTCGGCGTGGAATGTCGGCGACATCCCGCAGATGGCGCTGGCGCCGTGCCACGCGTTCTTCCAGTTCTACGTGGCGGACGGCAAGCTGTCGTGCCAGCTGTACCAGCGCAGCGCCGACATGTTCCTCGGCGTGCCGTTCAACATCGCGAGCTACGCGCTCCTCACCCACATGGTGGCGCAGCAGGCAGGGCTCGAACCGGGCGACTTCATCTGGACGGGTGGCGACTGCCACATCTACGACAACCACGTCGACCAGGTGACCGAGCAGTTGAGCCGGGAGCCGTTGCCGTATCCGACGCTGAAACTGAACCGACGGGATTCGATCTTCGACTACACGTTCGAGGACGTGGAGATCGTCGACTACCGGCACCATCCGGCCATCAAGGCGCCGGTGGCCGTCTAGTGGCGGCCCGGCAGGTCAAGCTGGTCTGGGCGCAGGGTGCCGGCGGCGTCATCGGCCGCGACAACACGATCCCGTGGCACGTCCCCGAGGACATGGCGTACTTCAAGAAGGTGACGCAGGGCCACCCCGTGATCATGGGCCGCAGGACGTGGGACTCGCTGCCCCCGCGATTCCGGCCCCTGCCGGGACGGCGCAACATCGTGATCACCCGTCAGCCCGGCTGGGCTGCGGAGGGATCCGAGTCCGCCGACGGCCTCGCCTCGGCGCTCGCGCTCACCGACGAGGACGTCTGCGTCATCGGCGGCGGTCAGATCTACACGGCGGCAATGCCGTTCGCTACACAGCTGCTGGTCTCCGAGATCGACGTGACGATCGACGGCGACGCCTGGGCACCCGCGATCGACGAGTCCTGGCACCCGCAGGACACCGGTGAGTGGCTCACGTCGGCGAAGAACGGCACCCGGTACCGCTGGATCACCTACATCAAGCGCTGACCGGCCACCTGTTTGCCACCGCACCGTTACCCCATTCGACGGGTGACGGTGCGCGCAGTGGTTCATACTCACCTCATGGACAAGAAGTCACTGACCGCCCTTGCCCGTCAGCAACTGAAGTTGGCAGGCGGGACGTCCAGCGGCCGCAGTTCGCAGACCGTGTACGGCGGGCATCGGCGCAGCCTCAGGCAGACCGTCATCGCCCTGGCCGCGGGTCAGAAAATGGCCGAACACGAGAGCCCGGGCGAGGCCACCCTGTTCATTCTCAGCGGCAAACTGAACCTCGTGGCCGGCGAGGACTCGTGGAAGGGTTCCACCGGCGACCTGCTGGTCCTCCCGACGGACCGGCACAGCGTCGAGGCCATCGAGGACGTCGCGTTCCTGCTCACCGTCGCCATGTGACGGTCGTGCGTGATCGGCTCGCCGATTCTGTTCGGAGCCTGAACCCGGGCTACTTCGCGATCGTCATGGCCGGCGGCATCATCTCGGTGGGTACGAACTGAGCGGCTTCGACCTGCTCTCGGTTCTGCTGCTGATCTTCCCCCTCGGCATGTACGCGGTCGCCGTCTTCTCCTGGGCCGGGCGGACCACCTTCCGCTCGTGGGTATGGTCGGTAGTGCCGAACTGTGGTGTGCATTCACCGTGTGGTGCGTGACGTTCGTCGTCATGGTGGTGCATCTCTGGCGGTCGGCGGTGCAGGTCGGACCGGTAGCAGCGGAGACGCAGGAGAGCGCATGACGGAAACCCCGCCCGTGATCGAGGTATCGGTGGCTGCGGCGCCGTCGGTCGTGTGGCCTGCCCTGCGCGACCCGGAGTTGCTTCGACGCTGGCACGGCTGGGATGTCGAAGGCCTGGACGACGAGATCCGGCAAATCTACTTCGGCGACGACGTGACGGAGGACTCCGAGGCCTTCACCCTCACCCTCGGCGGCGCCGACCGGTTCAGCCTCCACGAGCACGACGGCACCACGCTGGTGCGGATCACGCGGCCGCCACGGGGCGGCGATCCCGCCGCGGACGATTGGTACGACGACGTCACCGAGGGCTGGACGACGTTCCTGCAGTTCCTCAAGTTCGGCATCGAACGGCACGGGCTCGACGAGCGTCGCACACTGTTCCTCGAAGGCCCGGTCGCGGACGGCGATTCGGCGCAGCACCTGCTCGGCCTCGACAAGCTCACGGGCATGAAGGTGGGCGATCACTTCACCGCGGTCGCGGAGATGGGCGATCTGCTGCACGGGGTGGTGTGTTTCGTCGGCGAGCACCAGACCGCGGTGAGTGTCGACGACCTCGGCCCGGGACTGCTGCAGTTCGGCGAGCAGCCCGTCAACACCGCACGCCCGAACGGCGGTGCGCAGATCCTGCTCGCGGCCTACGACCTGGACGACGAGGAGTGGGCCGAACTCGAACAGCGCTGGACGGAGTGGTGGCAGGCCCGGCCCGGGGCCGAACCTGCCACCTGAGTTCTCGACCGGTCAGGCGAGCACGGTGCCCAGGGTGGGCCACCAGATCGTGCTCTTGACGACGTTCGGCCCCACCTGGTGGTTCAGCGAGCCGTACACGGCCGCGACGACCAGGCCGCTGCCGAGCCCGGCGACCGGGGCCGTGGACACGACCGTGGGAACCGCGACGTTGTTCTGGTCCAGCTTGACGATGCCGCTGGCACCGGTGGCGAAGCTGTAGTACACGACGTCGAGTTCGGCGCCGGCCTGGTCGTTCGCGATGACGCCCGGTCCGCCGAAGAAGCCGAAGCGGAACTGGTTGCTCATGTTGGTCGCCACACCCGCGCCGTACAGCTGTCCGAGGACGGGACCGCCCTGCCCGGTGTCGGAGTACGCGGGGACCTGGAAGATCTGGCCCGGCAGGGCGATGTTCGTCGCCGCCGCCGTGTCGGTCGGCGATGCGGCAAGTCGCTCGATGGCGGCCTCGGCCTCGGGGTTTCCGGCGGCCACGGTGCGCAGCTTCGCGATCGCGGTCGCCGGGTCGACGACGGGTGCGGAATCCGCGGGCTGCGCCGACACGACACCGGTGAACATCATCGTCGCTGCCACTGCAGCGGTCAGACCTGCTGCGACCCGTCGTGCGAAGTGCCGTCGATTCATTCTTCTTCTCCCTCGTCACGTCAATGGGTAAGCATTAGTTCGGATGAGTAAACACTCGAGCTCTTATCGACGCCGTGGTTGGCGGTGTTACGCCTCCCCCACACCTATGCTGCTGACATGGGAGCGGACGGTGGGCACGAGGCGAGGATCAGCGAGTTCCGGGAGGGGCTCGCCGATGTGATTCCCACCCGCCGGAGTCTGCAGCGCCTGTTCGAGGCGGTCCTGGTGGTCGGGTCGGGGCTCGAGCTGGATTCCACCCTGCAGCGCATCGTCAATTCGGCCACGTCCCTGCTCGACGCCCGCTACGGCGCGCTCGGTGTCCACGCCCCCGACGGCGGCCTGTCGGAGTTCGTCTACGAGGGCATCACGCCGGAAGATCGCGCGCACATGGGCCACCTGCCCGAGGGCCGCGGGCTGCTGGGACTGCTGGTCCACGACCCCCGCCCGGTGCGCCTCGCCAACCTGGCCGATCATCCGGGGTCGCTCGGCTTCCCGCCCAACCATCCACCGATGCAGAGCTTCCTGGGCATGCCGATCATGATGCGGGGCAAAGTTTTCGGAAGCATCTATCTGACCGAGAAACTCAGCGGACCGGAGTTCACCGACGAGGACGAGGTGATTCTGCGCGCGCTCGCCACGTCGGCCGGCGTGGCGGTGGAGAATTCCCGGCTGTTCGAGGAATCACGGACGCGGGAACGGTGGTTGACGGCCGTCGCGGCGATCACCTCCCGGTTGATGGTCGGCGGATCACTCGACGAAACGCTGCACACCCTCGCCGCCGAGGTACGCGAACTGTCCAGCGGCGACGAGGTCTTCATCGTCGTCACGCTCGGCGAGGGCGCGGTGGTCGGGGCGGACAGCGCGGTGCGGCCGCTGCGCACCAACTTCCGAACCGCCACCCAGGCCGAGCCGTTCGCCGAAGTGCTGCGCTCCCGCACCCCCGCACTGCTGACGGGCATCGACGGTCTCGCACCGTTCTCCGCCGAGGCGGGGCGGGCCGCGGTACTGCCGCTGTCGACGGCGTCGGGGGTCGGCGGGGTTCTGGTGGTCACCGCGCGTGGCACAACTCCGTGGGATCCGGACGAGGTGGCTCGACTCGAATCGGTGGCCGACCTCGCTGCCGTCGCGGTGGAGTTCGCCGACCAGCAGAGCAAGCAACGCCTGCTGTCGGTGCTCGCCGACCGCGACCGAATTGCGCGCGACCTGCACGACAACGTGATTCAGCGATTGTTCGCCACCGGCATGAGCCTGCAGAGCACTCACGCGGTCGGGGACGTTCCGGACGGCGTACGCACCATCGTCGCCACCGCGGTCGAGCAACTCGACCGGACGGTGCGCGAGATCCGCACCACCATCTTCGATCTGCAGGCCACCGGCATCGCGTCGGCAACCAGCCTGCGGCGCCGCCTGCTCGACGTGATCGGCGACCTGACCTCCCATTCGCCGGTCGCGCCGAACGTCCAGTTCACCGGCGCCATCGACACTCTCGTGCCCAGCCGCATCCACCCGCACGCGGAGGCGGTGTTGCGCGAGGCCCTGAGCAATGCGCTGCGGCACGCGCGGGCCACCACCATCGACATCTCGGTGGCCGCCGGGGACGACCTCGTCGTCACCGTCGCGGACGACGGCATCGGGATCGCCGACGGCGCCCGGCGCAGCGGACTGGACAACCTCGATCGGCGCGCCGAGCACTGCGGCGGCACCTGCACCGTCCATTCCGGGGGCGGGGGGACCGTCGTCACCTGGCAGGTCCCGTTGGCGTGACGAAACTTTCAGCGCTGTTTGCGTAACTCGGTGGCCAGCACCGCCGCCTGCGTGCGCCGCTGCATCCCCAGTTTGGACAACAGCCTCGACACGTAGTTCTTGATCGTCTTCTCGGCGAGGAAGAGCCGCTCGGCGATCTCCCGGTTGGTGAGCCCCTCGCCGATCAAGTCGAACACGGCGCGTTCCTGCTCGGACAGTTGCGCCAGCGGGTCGTCCCGGCGGGCCGACCTGATCCGGTTCATCAGCGCCGACGTCGCCCTGCTGTCGAGGAGCGAACCGCCCTCCCCCACCGTCCGCACGGCCGCCACGAGGTCGGTGCCGAGGATCTGTTTGAGGACGAATCCGGACGCCCCGGCCATGATGGCGTCGAACAGCGCCTCGTCGTCGGAAAACGACGTCAGCATCAGGCACCGCAGTCCGGGCAGCGCGGCGCGCAGGTCCCGGCACAGTTCGACGCCGTTGCCGTCCGGCAACCGGACGTCGAGGACGGCGACGTCGGCGCCACTGCCCGGGACCCGCGCCATCGCCTCACCGACCGACGCGGCCTCCCCGACCACCTCGAGGTCGGGCGCGCTGCCCAGTAGATCGACCAAGCCTCGTCGCACGATCTCGTGGTCGTCGACCAGGAACACTCGCGTGGTCATGTGTGCACCTCCAAGCGACTGACAGTTCGCGCTAGCTCTCCGGCCGGACGATCATCACCGGGCAGTCCGCGGTGTGGAGCAACGCGTTGCTGGTGGAGCCCAGCAGCATTCCCGTGAAACCACCGCGTCCGCGGCTGCCCACGACGATCAGCTGCGCCTTCTCGGCGAATTCGCTGAGCACGCGCACCGGGCGATCGCGCGCGACGACGCGTTCGACCGTCACGTCCGGATACCGCTCCTGGTACCCGGCGAGGCGCTCCGACAGCACCACTTCCTCGCCCGTCTGGATGCTGCTCCACAGCGGGTCGTCCGGGCTGGCGCCGAGCGACGGCTGCACACTCACATCGCTCCACACGTTGACCGCGACCAGGCTCGCACCGCGCGCGGCGGCCTGCTCGAACGCCACTTCCAACGCGGCCCTGCTGCTCTCCGAACCGTCGACACCGACCACGATCGGCCCCTCGGTCGGCGGCTGCCCGTCCATGGTGCGCCCCCGCACGACCACCAGCGGGCAGTGGCCGTGCGCGGCGACCGCGGACGTCGTGGAACCGATCAGCAGGCCGGTGAACTCACCGTGCCCGCGCGAACCGAGCACCACCATGTGCGCGTTCGCGGACAGGTCGATGAGGGTCTGACTCACCTTGGCCTCGAACTGTTCGGTGGTGATGTCGATCGGCGCGTCCACCGTCTGCTTGGCGTGCACCCGTGCACTGCCCAGCCGGGCCTTCGCCGTGTCCTCGAGTTCTTCCTTGAAGCTCTCGGCCAGATACGGCTCGGTGTAATAGAAGGCAGGAATGTGGACCACTGTCACGATGTGCAGCGGGAGCGACAGTGCGGCGGCGGCCCGAGCGGCCCACGCCACGGCGGCCGATGCCGACTCGGATCCGTCCACACCCACGACGATCGGTTTGATTCCGGTCATGGTCACCTTTCCTGATTCTTCCGGCTGTGCACTGCTGAGGTGTGCGGTGCTACCCGCAGATGTTGCGGAGCTTCTCGACCAACGCGACACGTCCCGCACGATCCGCGGCGAGCGGTGTGACGGTGAGCGTGGTGACCCCGGATTCGGCGAACGCGGCCACCCGCTCCGCGACATAGCTCTCCGGACCGATCAGCGACACGGCCCGCACCAGGTCGTCCGGCACGGCGGCGGCGGCTTCGTCCTTCTTACCCGACAGGTAGAGGTCCTGGATGGTCTCGGCTTCCTTCTCGTAGCCGTACCGGACCGCGAGGTCGTTGTAGAAGTTCTTGCCCTTCGCACCCATGCCGCCGATGTAGAGGGCGAGACCGGGGCGGACCCAGTCGAGCATGTGGTCGACGTCGTCGCCGATGGCCAGGGCGGGCGACGCGAAGACCTGCAGGTCGCCGAGGCTCGGGTCGCGCTTCGCCTTGCCCTTGGCCAGCGGCTCGCCCCACACGCTCGCGGCCTTCTCCGGGTGGTAGAAGATGGGTTCCCAGCCTTCGGCGATCTCGGCGGTCAACTCCACGTTCTTCGGTCCGAGCGAGGCGATGACGATCGGGATGCGATCACGCACAGGGTGGTTGATGATCTTCAGCGGCTTGCCCAGCCCGGTGCCCTTCTCGGCGGGCAGCGGAATCTGGTAGTACTTGCCCTGGAACTCGACCTTCTCGCGGCGCCACACCTTGCGGCAGATCTCGACGACCTCGCGGGTGCGTCCCAGCGGGGCGTCGTACTTGACGCCGTGGAAACCCTCGATCACCTGCGGGCCGGACGCGCCGAGGCCCATCACGAAGCGTCCGTCCGACACGAAATCGAGGCCGGCGGCCGTCATCGCCGTCAGGCTCGGGGTGCGGGTGTAGATCTGGAAGATGCCCGAAGCGAGTTCCAGGGTGGTGGTCTTGGCGGCGAGGTAGCCGATCTGGCTAACCGCGTCGAACGAGTAGGCCTCGGGCACGAACGCGATGTCGAGCCCGGCTTTCTCCAGGTCGGCGACCTCGTCGACCGTCTCGGCGAAACCGCCGCTGTAGTTCAAGCCCATACCTATGCGCACGTCGTTCCCCAATCCTGGCGTTACCTGCAACCTGTTCCTGCTTCGTTCCAGAACACTACTGCGCGCAACGGCCTCAGGGGCGTGCAGGCCTCACCACGACTACCGGGCACTGTGCCCCGCCGACCAGGCTGTTGCTGGTCGAACCGAGCAGCATCCCCTTGAATCCTCCGCGCCCCCGGCTGCCGACGACCAGCAGTTGCGCCTTCTTCGACCAGTCGAGCAACCGTGCCCGCGGATTGTCGATGTACACCTCGCGGGTGACCTGCACGTCGGGGTATTTCTCCTGCCAGCCGGCGAGGCTCTCGGCGAGGACGGCGCGTTCGTCCTCCTCGAGTCCCTGCGGAACGAGCGCCGCGGCCCGCGGGTCCTCGAACGCCTTCGACCCGAGGTCGCTCCACACGTGGACGGCGACGAGCGGAGCATTCCGCATCGATGCCTCCTGGAAGGCCACCGAGATCGCTCGCTCACTGGTGGCGCTGCCGTCGACGCCGACCACGACGGGCCCGCCCGCGTGAGCGTCACCGCGGACCACGACGACCGGGCAGTGCGCGTGGCTGGTGACGTTGATCGCCGTGTTTCCGAGCAGCGCGGTGGCCGCCGCCCCGGACCCGGACGCGCCGACCACCACGATCCGGGCGTTCTCGGACAGGTCGACGAGCCACTGGGCGCTGCTCCCGATCGACAGTTCGGTGCAGACCTCGATGATGGGATTGACCGCGAACGCCTGCTCCTGCGCCTCGGCGAGAATCGCCTTGCCGCTCGCCTCCACCCACTCGTACACGCCGCCCGAATCCATGTACGGGCCGCCGAACCCGTACGGAGCGAAGTCGAGTGCGTGGATGATCTTGAGGTTCAGTCCACGCTCGGTGGCGAGTTCGGCAGCCATCCGGACGGCGGACTTCGAGCTGTCCGATCCGTCGACGCCGACGACGACGCTGTTGCGGTCCCGTGTGCTCATGGCTTCACACTATCCCCGGCCTGCTTTTCGCGTCTGCCGCCCTTCACGTTTCGACGTGGGGACTTAAGTCCCCACCGATTCGGGCTCTCCGGCCGTAGCCGCAACGGCCGGATTAGGCGATGATGAGAAGTGGAGTGGTGCGCCTCGATTGAATACGACTGTGCCACTACCTATTTCGACCCAGAAAAAATCCCGAGCGATGTCGGTCACAAATTTGGTATCTGGGATGAGAATTAAAGTACGTTCGGGTCATGCAACTCACACAGTTCACCGACCTCGGACTGCGGGTGGTCATGCGACTGGCCGTGGCCGGGGAGGGCGAACGGCCGGGTAGCCGGGCGATCGCCGAGGAACTGTCGGTGTCGTACACCCACGCCGCCAAGGTGATCACCCGTCTCGGCGAACTCGGCATCGTCGACGCACGCCGCGGACGTTCCGGCGGTCTGGCCATCACCGAACTCGGCCGCACCGCGTCCGTCGGTTGGCTCGCCCGCCGACTCGAGGGGAATGCGGAGGTCGTCGACTGCGACGGCGCCCAGCCGTGCCCGCTGCGATCGGGGTGCCTGCTGCGGTCGGCGCTCCGGCGCGCACAGAACGCGTTCTTCGAGTCGCTGGACGGCCTCACCGTCGAAGACCTCACCGGGTCACCCACCGGAACCGTGCTGCTCGCCCTCCCCCGGGTGGCCACCTCAACTTCCCAATTTTCTCGAACGATCGGAGAATGACATGCTCTCGCCCACCTCGACGGACGTCATCCGCGCCACCCTGCCCGTGGTCGGTGCCGCGATCTCGGACATCACGACGCTGTTCTACCGCAAGATGTTCGACGCTCATCCCGAACTCGAACGAGACCTGTTCAACCGCGGGAACCAGAAGCAGGGCGAACAGCAGAAGGCGCTGGCCGGCGCCATCGCCGCGTTCGCCGCTCTCCAACTCGAACCCGATCAGGCGCGCGTCGACCTCATCCTGTCGCGGATCGCCAACAAGCACGCGTCGCTGGGGATCGAACCGTCGCAGTACGCGATCGTGCACACCCACCTGTTCGCAGCCATCGTCGAGGTCCTCGGCGACGCCGTGACTCCCGAGGTCGCGGCCGCCTGGGACGAGGTGTACTGGCTGATGGCGGAGACCCTGATCGCGATGGAGGCCGGCCTGTACGCGTCGGCGGGTGTGGCCGCCGGGGAAGTTTGGCGCGACGTGCGGGTCCGCGAGCGCAGGCACGAGTCCGCAGACACGGTGTCGTTCGTGCTCACCTCCGTCGACGGCGCACCGCTCCCGTCGTTCGCTCCGGGGCAGTACCTCTCCGTCGCGGTTCGCCTGCCGGACGGGGCACGCCAGATCCGTCAGTACAGCTTGTCGTCAGCTCCGTCGCGCGGCGACTGGAGGATCTCGGTGAAACGCGCCGGTGAGGTGTCGAACTTCCTGTACCACAACGTCTTCGAAGACGACGTCCTGACGGTGTCGACGCCGTTCGGCGATCTCGTCCTGCAGGACGACGACGCACCGCTGCTCCTGGTGTCCGCGGGCATCGGGTGCACCCCGATGATCGGGATGCTCAGCCACCTCGCCGACACCGACGACAGCCGCCCGATCTCGGTGCTCCACGCCGATCGGTCCGCCAGCAGTCACGCGCACCGCGCGGAGCTCACCGAACTGGTGGAACGACTGCCGTTCGCGGTGATGCACCGCTGGTACGAGGACCTGGGCACCCGACGTCCCGAGGGTGGCCTGCGGGAGGGACGGGCCGACCTGGGCGAGGTCACGATCGCGCCCGGCACCCGCGCCTACCTGTGCGGCCCGCTGCCGTTCATGCTCGGAATACGCGAGGCGCTCCTCGCCAAGGACGTGCCCGCCGAGAACATCCACTACGAGGTGTTCGGCCCCGACAGCTGGTCGGCCACCGTGTGAGACGGGCGCGGCCCCGTTCACACCGGCCAGGTGTGGACGGGGCTGCCCTCCCGCATGTTCTCCACGTACTGACGCAACATGGCGGCCAGGGCTTCCCGGCGACTCAGCCCGGTGTTCTCGTGCCGGACCACCTGCGCACGCTGCCACGACGCCCCCGTCTGCCGGGTGACGCACCGGCCCTCGATGACGCTGAGGTACCGGTCGCGGGCCTTCGCCGACAACCCGAACGCGGCGAGTCCTTCGTCGGCGATCGGCAGCAGCCGCCGCAGGACCAGTTCGTCGGCGCCCGCGAACCCGACACCGGGCCAGTACAACCCGGCATCCATACCGAACTTCGCGCCGGCGTGCAGGTTCTCCTCGGCCGCGTTGAACGACATCCGCGACCAGACCGGCCGATCCGATTCGACGAGCCCGCGCAGCGCACCATAGTAGAACGCGGCGTTCGCCATCGTGTCGAGCACCGTCGGGCCCGCGGGCAGCACCCGGTTCTCGATCCGCAGGTGCGGTTTGCCGTCGTCGCTGTCGTACACGGGTCGGTTCCACCGGTAGATGGTGCCGTTGTGCATCTGCAGTTCGTTGAGGTCCGGCACCCGGCCCGCGTCGAGTTCGGCCGACGGGTCGACGTCGGACACCTCCGGCAGCAGCGCCGGGAAGTACCGGGAGTTCTCCTCGAACAGGTCGAATACCGACGTGATCCATCGCTCGCCGAACCACACGCGGGGCCGCACACCCTGGTTCTTCAACTCCAGGGGACGCGTGTCGGTGGCCTGCGCGAAGATCGGGATGCGGGACTCGTGCCACAACGCCTTACCCGCCATGAACGGTGCGTTCGCCGCGAGCGCCACCTGGGCACCGGCCAGGCACTGCGCGGCGTTCCAGTGAGCGGCGAATTCGTCCGGCGCGACGCGCAGGTGCAGTTGCAGCGACGTGCATGCGGCTTCCGGGAGCACCGAATTGGCGTCCACCTTCAGCTGTTCGGCGGCCCGCCCCTCGAGCGGCACACCCTCGAGGTCGAGTTCGATGTCCTCACCGCGGGCGGCAAAGATCTGGTCGTTGAGCTGCTCGTAGCGGGGGTTCGCGGTGATCCACTCGCGGCCGAGATGCTCGAGTTCCAGCGTCGGCAGCATGCCGACCATCACCAGCTGGGCGTCGTGCCCGTGGATCCGGGCGTCGGCGACGTGCAGCGACGCCCGCAGGGTGCGTTCGAGCTCGAACATGCCCTCACCGATCAGGGGACCCGGCCGGACGTTCATCTCGACGTTGAACTGGCCGAGCTCGGTCTGGAACACGGCGTCGTCGTCGATCGACTCGAGGACCGCGAGATTCGACATCGCGGGCGTCATGTCGGCGTGGACGAGATTGAACTCGATCTCCATGCCCAGCATGGGCCGCGGCGGGGAGACGTCGTCGACGAACGCTCCCTCCCGCAGCATCCTCTCGAGCGCGTCGACGCACATGAGCACCTTCTGCCGGAACAGGCGCCGGTCTTCTCGGGTGAATGTCCGAGACGTCACTTCGCGACCCATACCACTCCCCAACTGCGCGTCGAACTGCGCTCACGGGGGAGCATATCCGTTCGGCCCGCGCGAATGAGGGATGGCGGGCTAACCTCGAACCAGACGCTGGTGAGCGGAAGGACCGGAGATGACGCCTGACACCGACTCCAAGAAGAAACCAGAGTTCTCCGTGGGCACGCGCGTGAAAACGCGGCACTCGGCCGATCACGAACTGGCCGAGAAGAAGTGGCCCCTGGAGGCCGGCGTCATCGTCGACGATTTCGCCGGCGTCCAGGACATCAGCAACGATTCGTACGGCCGGGACTGGGCCGTGTCACGCCGCTGGGCGATCGCCCTCGACAGCGGACCACTCGTGTTCCGCAACGACGACGATCTCGAGCCCGAGTAGGCCCTTACGCGTTGGCGCCCGCGTTGCCCCAGGTGACGGACACGCCGCGCTCCTGCAGCCAGCGCCCGGGATCGATCTTGTTTCCGCTCGCGTCGTGCACCTCGAAGTGCAGGTGCGGTCCGGTGGACTGGCCGCGGTTGCCGACGTGGGCGATTTCCTGCCCTGCGGTGACGCGCTGCCCCACGCTCACGGTGTAGTCGTTGACGTGTCCGTAGACGGTGACGGTGCCGTCGTCGTGCAGCAGACGCACCCACAGTCCGAAGCCGGACGCCGCGCCGGCGTCGATGACCTGGCCGTCGGCGGCCGCGAGCACCGAGGTGCCGATGGGCGCCGCGATGTCGATGCCGCCGTGGTGGGCTCCCCAGCGGGAACCGAAGTCGGAGGTCAGCTTGCCCGACACCGGCTGAACCGTGTGGGGCTTGACCGGGTTGACGGCGGACAGCCACTGCTGAGCCTGGGCGCCGAGGTCCGGGCCGCCGAGATTCTGGGCGGCGGTGCCGAGGTCTGCGGGCAGTTCGAATCCGGCGGGGAGGACACCAGCCGGGATCTCGAACGGCAGGCCCGGCAGGGTCTGTGCGCCGCTCGTCTCATGCGAGTCGACGGGAGCCGCAGCGGCGTTTCCCGCACCCAGCTGGGCTGCACCGACCACGATGGCTCCGGTGGCGGCCGCGACAGTCGCGGCCTTGATGCCCACACCCGCTCCGGCCTGCTGGTTGCGATGGCGCCCGCGCGCCGCGTCCGGATCGATCTCGAAGCGAATCGAAGACCCGCTCGCCCGGTGGTGGGAACCCACAGTAAATACCTCGTCAGTCGTCGGATTGCAGCTCTCCCCATCCGGGGTGGGCTCCTCTGTCTGGCGACGAATGTAACAAAACGATATAGGCCCGCGCCACCGTTACCGAATGTTTATGTTCGGCGCTCCTCGAGTTCCGCCTTGAAGGCGGCATAACGAGCGCGGTGCGGGGCACGCCGGCGAATCACCGCCCACGCGATCCCGAGCACGATGAACCATACCGGGGTGACGAGAAGCGCCTCGAGGGTGTCGTCCTCCTGTGTCAGCGCCCAGATGAGGAAGACGAAAAAGGCCAGGACGACCCAGCACATCACGACCCCGCCGGGCATCTTGAACTTCGACGCCTCGTGCAGTTCGGGGCGGCGCTTCCGATACACGATGTAACTGGCCAGGATCATCGTCCACACGAAGATGAACAGCACCGAAGAGATTGTCGTCACAGTCGTGAACGCCTCGATCACCGAGTCGCCGGAGAACAGCAGCGCGATCGCCGACAGCAGGAAGGCACACGAGAACATCAGCGCGTTGGCCGGAACCTTGCGGGAACTGAGCCTGCCGAGCCTGGACGGTGCGTCACCCTCCTGCGCGAGGCCGTAGACCATCCGGGACGTCGAATAGATCCCCGAGTTGGCCGAGGACGCCGCGGACGTCAGCACCACGAACTGGATGACTCCCGCCGCAATCCCCAGACCGGCGAGCGTGAACATCGCAGTGAAGGGGCTCACCCCGGGAACCACCTCACGCCACGGCGTGACCGAGATGATCACGATCAGCGACACCACATAGAACAGCAGGATGCGGATCGGGATGGAGTTGATGGCCTTCGGCAGGTTCTTCTCCGGATCCTTCGCCTCGGCCGCCGTGGTCCCGACGAGTTCGATACCGACGAACGCGAAGACCGCGATCTGGAATCCGGCCACGAAGCCCATCGCGCCGGTCGGGAACATGCCGCCGTCGTTCCACAGGTTGTCGAATCCGGCCTCCGAGCCGTTCGGCGACGTGAAGTGGGTGAACACCATCACGAGTCCGACGACGATGAGGCTGAGGATGGCGATGATCTTGATCAGCGCGAACCAGAACTCGGTCTCGCCGAATGTCCGCACGGTCGGCAAATTCAGCAGCAGGAGCGCCGCGATGGCGACCAGCGCCGGGATCCACAGCTGGAGGTCGGGCCACCAGTACCGCACGTAACCGGAGATCGCGATGATGTCGGCGATACCCGTGACAATCCAGCAGAACCAGTACGTCCACCCCGTGAAGAACCCGGCCCAGGGGCCGAGCAGGTCGGCCGTGAAGTCGGAGAACGACTTGTAATGCAGGTTGGAGAGCAGCAACTCCCCCATCGCCCGCATCACGAAGAACAGCATGAAGCCGATGATCATGTAGACGAAGATCACCGACGGTCCGGCCAGCGAGATCGTCTTCCCGGACCCCATGAACAGGCCCGTGCCGATTGCCCCGCCGATCGCGATCAGCTGGATGTGCCGGTTGGAGAGTTGCCGGGAGAGATGCGGTTCGCCCGCCGCCCCCGTCCCCGGGTCGCCGCCCGATCCGATCGAGTCCGTCGAGGAAGTGCGGTCAGCCATGGAACACCTGCAACCCTTCTCAGTCCTTGCCGTCACCGTCCGAAAACGTGGGTCACGTTACGCCGGGGACTTGACAGAGGCCGAGTAGCTAAGGCTAACCTCAGTTCGTTACTTCGAGGCAAGGAGCCTGCACATGATCGAGGACCTGATCGAAATCGCGTACGCCCAGGGCGCTGTCACCTGCGTGGCTCAGGCCGCCGGCGGCGTCGACGAGTACGAACTCGCTCGGGTCGATTCGGTCGCGTCCAGCGTCACGGTCACGGTACGGGCCGACGGCAAATTCGCGAAGGCCACCAGCATCGAGGGATACCTCAGCCTCGGCCAGGTCGTCCGGGCGTGCGGACTCGACTACCGGCACGCCACGTCCAGCGCCCGCCAGTACATCTGATCAACCCAGGTGCTCCCCGAAGAAACCGTCAATCCTCGTCCACGCATCGGCGGCGGCTTCCGGGTCGGGCACCATCCCCGTGACCTTCATCAGGGGACGCATCACCTTCGGTCCGGCCAGTGTGTCGTTCAGGAACGTATGGCCGGCCGTCGGATACTCCTTCACATCGTGGACCACACCGGCCCGGGTCAGCGCCGACTCCAACTTGGCTGCCGCTTTCGGCAGGGCGAAGTCCTTCCCGCCGTAACTGGCGACCACCGGGCACGCCCCCGCAACCGCCGCGTCCAGGTCACGCGGCAGGACCCCGTAGTTCGGGGCCGCCGCGTCGAACCCGGTGCGCAGCGTCATCAGAGCGAACCCGCCGCCCATACAGAATCCGATGACCCCGATCTTCCCCGTGCAGTCCGAAGACCCGGCCAGCCACTGACGTGCCGCCTCGATGTCCCCGTACGCCCGGCCCTTCCCCGAGAGCATCGCCCGCATCGTCGACACCAGGCAGCGTCGCGCACCGCCCGCACTGAACAGATCCGGCGCCAGAGTCAGAAACCCCGCCGACGCCAGCCTGTCCGCCTGACGCCGCATCACGTCGTCCAATCCGAACGCCTCGTGCACCATCACGACACCCGGCCACGGCCCCTCCCCCGACGGCCTCGCCAGATAGCCGTGCAAGTTCAGCGAACCGTCGTGCCGCGCAGCGAGGTCGGTCAAGTCGATCTCGGACATGTACGTCTCCCGTTCCGTCGTCCCTTCCAGAACATCTGCGACAACCATGCCCTCCCCATCGCGAGCGCACCACCATTCCCGCTACACTCACCTCGGTGTGCGCCCCGAGCGTGCACCGCGCCTTCGTAGCTCAGGGGATAGAGCAACCCTCTCCTAAAGGGTAGGTCGCAGGTTCGAATCCTGCCGAGGGCACTTTCTCCACCTCGCGGTAACGCGGGTCAGGTCGCGGCCGATATTTCGGGCAGGTCGGGACGACCCGAGGAGAGCCTGATGCACTGGGTAGACATAGACATTTTCCCGCCTCCGATCGCAAATCTGCGACATATGTTGGCAGCCCTGACGAACGGCGGGACGCGATCATGACCGGAATTCTGTTCGACCTGCCGAATCAAATCGGGGACGTGACGTTCTGGCCGTGGACGTGGTGGAACTCGTTCGCAACCTGGTGGAATCAGTTTTAGGAGTAACCATGATCGGTGTACTGCCCGACCTGCCGTATATAGGATTGGACTGGGAGTTCTTCTTCCCGACCAATCTGTACATTGCATTTATCAACTGGTGGAACCCCTTCTAGCGCAAGGCACCTCGGTCAGCGGGTTCGGCGAAGGCGCCGCCACCACCGATCCTTCCGCTTCGACTTCTCTGCCTTCTCCATCTCGTACCGCGTCTGCTTCAGGACTGCCGGAAGCTCGAGCGCGTCGAATGCCCGGGATTCGACCCTGAACTCCTTCATGTACGTGCAGTACACGAAAGCAGGGCTGAGCGAGCCGAGAGAGAAGGGAATTGACGCCAGTAACCAGTGTCCGCCGTGCGTGTAGCCGAGCGCCAGGCAGATCAGGGCGAGGGCACCCAAGGCGAACTGGAGATACAGGAACTTCCCGCCCTGCCGCCTGACATGGTCCATCCCAGAGAGGTGATAGTCCATGTTCAGCTTGTGGATCTCGATCTCCCGCTGAGTCCGAATGATGTAGTCGTCGAACGTCTCGCCGTCGTTGAGGTAGTCATCCATCGGGGCCGCCTTCGTCGCGTGGGAATCGCAGCGTAGACGCACCGACCGACATGACACGGACTCCGTATCTACCTCAGGGTCGGCACCGACGGCGAATGACGGTGACGCGGAATCCGATAGCCGCGGCACCGCACGACGGGGTCAGTCGATCGCGAAGAGCCGCGCCGCGTTGTCGTGGCACACCGCCCGCAGCCACGGCTCGCCGAGGTCGAATCGGGTGAGGCCCTCGAGCGCGTCGAGGTAGGGGTACGGGATGTTGGGGAAGTCGCTGCCGAACACGATTCGTTCCTGCAGATCCGACAAACGGTGCACCTGGTCGCGCGGAAACGGTGTGGCCGCTTCGGTGTAGTCCGTGAACGTCATCGTGGTATCGAGATACACGTTGGAGTACTGATCGGCCAGGTCCAGGAATTCCCGGTACTCCGGCAGCCCCATGTGGGCGATGATCAGGTGCAGCCGCGGGTACCGCGACAGCAACTCGGCGATCGGGCCCGGGCCCGTGTGGGTGCCGGGCGCCGGCCCCGACCCGCAATGGGTGACCACGGGGACACCCGCCTCCTGCAGCAGACCCCACACGGAGTCGAGCAGCGGATCGTTCGGCGAGTAGTCGCCCACCTGGATGTGGGACTTGAACACGCGCGTGCCCGACTCGATCGCCTCCGCGACATACGCGGCCGCGGACTCCTCCGGGTAGAACGTGGACGTCCGCAGGCAGTCGGGGGTCTGCGCGGCGAACTCGGCCGACCACTGGTTCAGCCACGCGGCCATCTCCGGCTTGTGCGGGTAGATCATCGACGTGAACCGCCGCACGCCGAACCCGCGGAGGTGCTCGACGCGGACGTCCTCCTCGTGCCGGTAGTGGATGGGCCACTCACGTCCGGTGAGGGGACCGACGGCGTCGAAGTAGCCCCACACCTTCTCCATCACGTTCGCGGGCATGAAGTGGGTGTGGACGTCGATGATGCCGGGCAGCCCCAGCGCACGCCAGAACTCCTGCACCCGCAGATCCTCGGACAACACTCTTCTCCTCGACACAGTGCCGGATCACGGAACCCCGGCGGATCGGAACGGGGGCCGACTCAGAACAGCGTGAACGCGTCCTCGGCCTCGGGGGTGGCTGCGACAGGCGCCGGTGCAGGGGCAGGGGCAGGGGCCGGTGCGGGGGCAGCGACCGGCGCCGGTGCGACCGCGCCGGATGCGACGGCACGGGCCGCCTCGCCGGCGAGGACGTCGGCCATCTCGTTGTAGTGGTTGCCTACGTGGCCGCGGACCCAGCGGAAACGGACCGGCCCGGGGCGTTCGCTGATGGCCCTGTCGATGGACTGCACCAGCCCGAGGTTCTTGACGGGAGCACCGCCCGCCGTCTTCCAGCCCTTGCGTTTCCACCCGGGCAGCCATTCCGACGCGCACTTGATGGCGTACTGGGAGTCGGATTCGATCAGCAGCGGATCGGCGCCGGGATGCGCGGTGATCGCTTCGAGCAGCGCCCGCAGCTCGGCGATCTGGTTGGTCCCGGAGGGTTCGCCACCCGATTGGCTGGGACCCTCGTGATTGACCCATGCCCAGCCGATCGCCCCACCGGGGTTGCGGAGGCAGGATCCGTCGGTACTCACGATGATCATGGCTGGGACTTTACGTGCGCGCTCCGACAGCCGCCGGTAGCGGTCGCCTTCACAGTGGATACGCTGCATTCGATGACGGCTTCGCTGGAGGTGGTCGAGACCACCGTGACCGCGCGGCGTCCCCTGGACGTCGCCATGTCGTTGCGGCCGCTGCAGCGCGGGAAGGGCGACCCCTGCCACCGCCGGACTGCCGACGGCGCGATCTGGCGGACGTCGGTGCAGAAGTCGGGCCCGGTCACCTATCGCCTCACCCAGATCGACCGTCACTCGGTGCGCTGCCAGGCGTGGGGTGCGGGTGCCCACGAGCTGGCCGCGGGACTTGGCCGCCTCGTCGGCGAGCACGACGAGTGCGCGGATTTCGCCCCCGACCATCCGATCCTCGTCGAGGCCCATCGGCGTTTCCCGCACCTGCGCCTCGGCCGGACGGACCGGGTGCTGGAGGCCCTCGTGCCCGCGATCCTCGAGCAGAGGGTGCACGGTATCGCCGCATTCGCGTCGTGGCGGCGTCTCGTGTGGAAGTTCGGCGCGCCGGCCCCCGGTCCGGCCCCGGACGGGATGCGGCTTCCCCCGACCGCGGACGTGTGGCGGCGGGTGCCGTCGTGGGAATTCCACCGGGCCAACGTCGACCCCGCCCGATCACGCACGATCGTCCGCTGCGCGCAGGTCGCCGACCGGCTCGAGAAGATCGTCGACCTGCCCCGCGAGGAGGCGAACCGCCGGCTGATGTCCATTCCCGGCGTCGGGATCTGGACGGCGGCCGAGGTGTCACAACGCGCGCTCGGCGATCCGGATGCCCTCTCGGTCGGCGACTATCACCTGGCCGCGATGGTCGGGTGGTCGCTGCTCGGGAAGCCCCTCGACGACGCCGGGATGGTGGAGTATCTGGCCCCGCTGCAGCCGCACCGCCAACGCGCCGTGCGACTGCTCGAGGTGAGCGGGCAGGCCGTCAAACCCAAGTTCGGGCCCCGTACGGCGCTCGTCGACCACAGCTGGCACTGACCGTCATTCGCACACTCCACCTACCGGTATTCCGTTACCTGTGAACACCTGTTCAAGTGTTCATACGAACAACTAGACTTCGAAGGATCAGCTGCCGGCCGGAGGAGACGCCGTGGAAACCGTGGCAATGCACATGAGCGACGGCCTGATCAACGCACCGACCTCCCTGCTGTTCGTCGTCGTCGCCGCACTGGGACTGTCGATCGCCGCCTGGCGTGCGCGCTCGGAACTCGACGAACGCACGGCACCGATGGCCGGTCTCGTCGCGGCATTCATCTTCGCGGTCCAGATGGTCAACTTCCCGATCCTTCCCGGTGTGAGCGGCCACCTCCTCGGCGGCGCGCTCGCCGCCATCCTGGTCGGCCCGTACACCGGCATGCTCTGCATCTCGATCGTGCTGATCGTGCAGGCCCTGCTGTTCGCCGACGGTGGGCTGACAGCACTGGGAGCGAACATCACCAACATGGCGATCATCGGGGTGGTCGTCGGCTACGGCGTCGCGGTGGCGTTGCGTCCGCTCGTCGTGCGGCAGGAGCGACTGCGATTCCGCGTCCTCGGCGGGATTTCGTTCGCCGCGGCCCTGTGCGGAACGGTGGCGGCGTCGATGGGCTTCGTGCTCGAGTACGCGATCGGCGGACACGTCACGTCCGGGGAGTCGACGTCGCTGGGCGCGGTGGCCGCCTACATGCTCGGGGCGCACGTGCTGATCGGCATCGGCGAGGGCATCATCACCGCCGTCACGGTGACGGCCGTCGCGAAGGCGCGCCCCGACCTCGTGTACCTGCTGCGGACGGCACCCCGGCGAGTGGAGGTGCGCGCGTGATCTCCCTCCGCCGCTTCCTGATCGGCTTCGCGCTGGTGGCGCTGCTCGTCGCCGGCGCGGTCTCCTACCTCGCCAGTTCGAGTCCGGATGGTCTCGATGCCGCGACGATGCGCGGGTGCGAGACGGTGGAGACCGACACCGGGGAGGCGCTCGTGGGTGACTGCATCGCCCGGAACGCGTCCGCGCATCACCTGTCGGACTCGCCGCTCGCCGGCTACACGGTGGCGGGCCGGGCGCATCTCACCGGGGTCGCGGGCGTCATCGGCGCGACCGCGACGTTCGTCGTCGCCGGTGGCCTGTTCTGGCTGCTCGTCCGCGCGCGGCGCAACCGAACGAGCCCCTGACCGTGGGTGCCGGTCACGCCCATCCGCTCTACCTCGACGGCGCCTCCCCCCTGCACCGACTGCCCGCCGAGGTCAAGATCGTCTACGCCGTGGTCTTCGTCTTCGCGGTGGTCGCGACGCCACGCGAAGCGTTCTGGGCGTTCGCCGGGTATCTCGCCGTCCTGATCGTGATCTGGCGGATCGCCGGCATCGCGCTCACGTGGATCGGGCCGAGGATGCTGATCGAGTTGCCGTTCGTGACGCTCGCGGTGCTGTTGCCGTTCGCCGAGGGCGGCGCCCGCGTCACCGTCGCCGGACTGTCGCTGTCCGTCGCGGGCCTCTACGCGGCCTGGGGCATTCTCGTGAAGGGCACTCTCGGCGTCCTCGTCTCGCTGACACTCGCCGCGACGACACCCGCCCGCGACCTGCCGCCGGGTCTGGCGCGGCTACGCGTGCCCGCGATGCTCACCACGATCGTCGTTCTGATGCTGCGCTACCTCGACCTGCTCACCGCCGAGGTCGAGCGGATGCGCACCGCCCGGCTGTCCCGCGGCGACGACCCCCGCACGTTCCGGCAGATCGGAGCCACCGCCCGGGGCGTCGGTGGGTTGTTCGTGCGTTCCTACGAGCGCGGCGAGCGCGTCCACCTGGCGATGCTGTCGCGCGGGTTCACGGGTTCGGTTCCCACGATCGGAGCGCCCCCGGCGACCGCTGCGGCGTGGCGGGCGGGGCTCGTGCCCGCGGTGTGCGCGGTGGGGATCTGTCTCACGGCGTGGGTGCTCCGATGACCGCGGCCGTGCACCTCGAGGGCGTCTCGTTCGCGTATCCGGACGGCCGGGCCGCGCTGCACCGGATCGACCTCACCGTGGAATCCGGCGAGCGGGTGGCCGTCCTCGGTCCGAACGGCGCGGGCAAGACCACGCTGATGCTGCACCTCAACGGCATTCTGACAGCCACCGAAGGCAGCGTCACGGTGGGCGGGCTGGCTCTTGCGCGGGGTGCGTCGCGGGACACGTTGCGCGAGGTCCGGCGTCGGGTCGGCATCGTCTTCCAGGATCCCGACGACCAGTTGTTCATGCCCACCGTCGCGCAGGACGTCGCGTTCGGCCCGGTCAATTTCGGGGTCACCGGGACCGCGCTCGACGAGCGGGTGCGCGACGCGCTGGCGGCCGTGGACATGACGGCGCATTCCGGCCGCAACCCCGCGCGCCTCTCGGTGGGCCAGCGGCGCCGGGTGGCGCTGGCGGCCGTCCTTGCGTGTGCCCCGAACGTCCTCGTGCTGGACGAGCCGTCGAGCAATCTCGACCCCGTCGCCCGGCGCGAACTGGCCGAGGTTCTGCTGGGTATCGACACCACGCACCTGCTCGTCACGCACGACCTCCCGTACGCCGCCCAGTTGTGCACGCGCGCCGTGATCCTCGACGAGGGGCGCCTGGTGGCCGACGGTCCGATCCTGGAGTTGCTCGGCGACGCCGAGTTGCTCGCCCGGCATCGCCTCGAGTTGCCGTGGGGTTTCCGGCTTCCCACGACCGGGCCTCATTCGCCCGGCGAACGATCCGTGACACCGCCGACCGGGTAGCCCACGATGGGGTGACGAAGCTTCGCCCGCACTCCGACCGGAGGTCAGCGATGTCCGCACCCGAAGCCGATGCCGCGACGGTGTCCCAGCGCATTTTCGACGCGTCGCTCGGGGCCATCGACCTGCTGGCCGTCCACCTGGGAGATCGCCTCGGCTGGTACCGCAGTCTCGCGTCGGAAGGCCCGGCGACGGCGGACGAACTGGCGGAACGCACGTCCACTCATCCGCGGTACGCGCGTGAGTGGCTCGAACAGCAGGCCGTGTCGGGACTGCTCACGGTGGACGCCGCGGACCCGCCGAGGTTCACGCTCCCGGCCGGCGCCGCCGAAGTACTCACCGACGAGCAGAGTCTCAACTATCTGGCACCGCTCGCGCGGATCTTCGTCGCGGCGACCACGCAGATGCCCGCACTGCTCGAGGCGTATCGGACCGGCGGCGGGGTGGGGTGGTCCCAGTACGGTGCGGATGCCCGTGAGTCGCAGGCCGATATGAATCGGCCGTGGTACGAGCAGGTTCTTCCCGGTGCGCTGGCATCGGTCCCCGACGTGGACGCGCTGCTCCGGACGCCCGGCGCCACCATCGCCGACGTCGGATGCGGCGGCGCCTGGTCCACGATCGCACTCGCGGGCGCCTACCCGGACGCCACGCTCCACGGCTACGACATCGACACCGCGACCGTCGAACTCGCGAGGTCCAACGTCCGTGAGCGGCCGGATGTCGCCGATCGGATCACGATCACCGAATCGGACGCCGCGGGAATTCCCGAGGGTAGTTGCACCGCGGCCTTCGCGTTCGAGTGCATCCACGACATGCCCGCTCCGGTCGAGGTGCTGGCCGCGGTCCGCAGGGCGCTGGCCCCCGGCGGTGCGATGATCGTGATGGACGAGGCCGTCGAGGACGAATTCTCCGCGCCGGGAAGCGACGTCGAGCGGCTGATGTACGGCTTCAGTCTCACCGTGTGCCTGCCCGACGGCATGAACCATTCTCCGAGCGTGGGCACCGGAACGGTCATGCGCCCGAGCACATTGCGCGGCTACGCCGAGGCCGCCGGTTTCGGCACCATGGACGTCCTGCCGATCGAGGATTTCGGGTTCTTCCGGTTCTACCGGCTGACGGTGTAATCCTCGCACCGGCAGCCCGATACGTACGTATTTTGCGGAAAGGCCGAAAACTGGGGCGTCCGAAGGGGGAAGATGTTTGCAGTAGGCAGGTTACGGACGCTTTCGCCGGTCGGGGCAACTGTGAAGCGCCAGGTCGAACCAGATTTGTCGTTTGTCATCCGCTACTACGCATGGGAAACACCATGAAACTGCATAGAGTGACAGCGCCCGCAGCGCTGCTGATCGCCACCCTGTGCGTCGGAATGGGTACCGCGTACGCCGCCCCCACTCCCGCCGACCAGGCCGTCATCTCGCACACCAGTCTCAGTGCCGACGGCCGATCGGTCGGCACTGCACTCGACGCGGGACAATTCACGCTGTCGCGGACGGCCGCCGCCGTCGACATCGTCAACGATTCGGGAACTCCGGTGGGCACGATCCCGCTGCGCTACTCGATCGCCGGTGTGCAGTTCGCGATCGATCCGCTCGTCACCGACGGCGGCCGGTTCCTGAGCCTGACACCCACGACGACCCCCGTCGCGGGAACACTCGCGCTCACCCCGGTCGACAGGGATTCCGCGTACGCCAACATGATGACGCAGCTCGAGATCGGCTGGGTGAACGGCGGCGGGACCGCGACCGCGATCGGCGCGGGCATCGGATTCGTCGCCGGGTGCATCTTCCTCATCCTCGGCGGGTGTCTTCCCGGTGCCGCGGTAGGCGCAGCGATCGGCGCCGTCACCGGGATCAGCAACGCGAACCCCGCTGCGACACCGGCGGTTTACGAATTCCTCGGAACCCTGTAGCGGGGCTTCCGTTCCGACCTCGAGCGACGATTTCGGGAGGATTATGGGTTAGCTCGCACACGGGGAGCATCACCGCGCACCCACATATGCATGTAGCCGTTCCGGTTTTCCAGCGAATATGGTCCACGCACAACGATGTTCGGTGCACTCAGGTGGGGATCGTGTTCGTCCTACGACATGGTGGGAATTTCCATGAAACTCTTGAGAACTCTGGCATTGTCCATATTCGTCGTGTCCGCGATGGCCGTCGGGGCGGGAACGGCGTACGCCGATCCGGCACCGCAGGGAATCGACTGGTCGCAGCCGCTCATGACCCCGGCCGCCGACGGCGGTAGCAGCCAGGTGGCCGAGCAGTTCTTCCCGGAGAACGAGACCAAGCAGGACGCCTTCGACACAATGACCAACGAGATCAATACCGGCTGGAACAACGCGGGCCTGCAGGGCATGGCGATCGGTTCCAACGTGGGCATGGCCATCGGGTGCGTGTCGATCTTCCCCAACTTCATCGCAGGCTGCATCGTCGGCACCGTGGTCGGCACCATCGCCGGCGCCGTCATCGGTATCGGTGTGGGCAACCCCAATGCCCAGCCTGCCGTAGAGAAGTTCTTCGCCACACCCTGAGCGAAGAGCGGGCTGCAGCCCCGGCCTCACTCGGGCCGGGGCTGCGGCGTGTCCGCCCACGACTGATCGAGGCATGGCCAGTTGATGCGCTCACTGAACTGCTGGGGTCAGCCGACGACACCCTCTGCGCGCCGGTTCGCGATGTCCTCCGCCGACCAGCCCAGCTCACCGAGGATCAGATCGGTGTGCGCGCCGAGGGCGGGCACGTCCCCCATCCGCATCTCCACGTCGGAGAACGTCATCGGCGGCAGCATCGCCCGGATCGGGCCGGCCTCGGTGCCGACGTCACGCCAGCGGTCGCGCTGATCGAGTTGCGGGTGCTCGATCAGCCCGCCCAGGTCGTTCAGTTCCGCCGCCGGGATCCCGGAGTCCGCGAGCGCCTGGTCGAGGGCGGCGCTGGTGAAACGTTGCGTCTCCTCGGCCACCAGCGCGTCCACCTCCGCCCGGTGCTGCACCCGCAGCATGTTGGTCGCGAACCGGGGATGGTCGGCGAGGTCGGGCCGTTTGAACACGTCCGTCACCAGTTGCCGCCAGCCGCGGTCGTTCTGGACGCCGATGAGGATCTGCCCGTCCAGGGTGGGATACGAGTCGTACGGGACGATCGCCGCGTGCCCGAGCCCGACGCGCGGGATCTGCGTGTCGGCGTACATCTTCATGTACATCGGATGGCCCAGCCATTCGGCGGTCGCGTCGAACATCGACACGTCGATCCGCGCTCCCACACCGGTGCGCTGCCGCCGGAACAGGGCACCGAGGACCGACGTCATCGCATACATTCCCGCGGCGATGTCGGACACCGGGACACCCGTCTTGGTCGCGGTGTCCGGGGTGCCGGTCACCGAGATCATGCCCGTTTCCGCCTGGACCAGCATGTCGTACGCCTTGCGTTCGCGCCGCGGCCCGGCCGACCCGTAGCCCGACATGTTCACGACGATCAGTGCCGGATGCTCGGCGCGCAGTGCGTCGGCGCCGAACCCGAGGCGGTCGGCGGCGTCGGGTGCGAGATTCTGGATGAAGACGTCGGCCTTCGCGATCAGCTTCGCGACGGTGTCCCGCCCGACCTCGGACTTCAGGTCGACGCCGATCGATTCCTTCGACCGGTTCAGCCACACGAAATGCGAGGCCTGCCCGAACACCGCGTCGTCGTAGTTGCGGGCGAAGTCACCCTCCCCCACGCGTTCGATCTTGATGACCCGCGCGCCCATGTCCGCGAGATGGCGGGTGGCGAGCGGAGCGGCCACGGCCTGCTCGAGTGCCACGACGGTGATGCCGTCGAGCGGCAGCAGTCCGGGGTCGTTCTCCATATCGGGATTCACCTTTCTTCTTCGGCTCCCGTGTGATTGTGATAGTGCGTGGCCCCGATGGTGTGCAGCAGTTCGTGCACGGTGTCATCGGTGAGCCGGTACCGCATCGAACGGCCGTCCCGCGTCGCCGACACCCACCCCTGGTTGCGGAGCAGCCGCAGCGCATGCGAAACGGCGGTCCCGGTCATGTCGAGGGCCGCCGCCAGGTCGCCGACGCAGATGTCGGGGGCGTGGTGCAGGCACAGCAGCAGCCGGAGGCGGTTGCCGTCCGACAGCAGTTCGAAGCGGCCCGCCCAGCCGTCGATGTCGGGGGTGTGCAGTGCCGCCGCCGCACGCCGAACGTCCTCGGGGTTCAGGGCGGGGGTGGCGGCCATCACGCCAGTCTACAAACGCCGTGCGCCCGTCCGGCCGGGCATCCATAGGCGATTCCTCACTGTCCGTTCGGCTCTGTGACTTTGTTTCCGCACTCACACCGGTGGTCGACTGGCACCACACGTCACCCGGTCCACCGGCGGCGTCGACGACTGATCGAGGAGCCTGATGTGAGTGGTCTGCATCTTCCCCAGCGCGTGCGGCACCATGCCGCGGAACGGCCCGGAGCACCCGCTGTGACGTGCGGTGACACCATACTGACGTACGCGGAGCTCGACTGGCGGACCAACCGGATCGCAACGGCGCTGTCGGCGTTGACATCCCGGGGCGGCCGGGTCGGGGCACTGCTGCGGATGCGCACCGAGGGCGTCGAGACGTTCGTGGCCGCCGCCAAGTCGGGGCTCGTGTTCGTCCCACTGAACTGGCGGCTCCCCGCAGCCGAGGCCGCCGCGGTCGCGGTCGATGCCGGGCTCGGGGTGCTGATCGTCGAATCCGAGTTCGCGGCCACCGCCGACGCCGTCCGCGATGCACTCCCGCGGGTGGTCGTGGTGGTCGTCGATGCGGCCGAAGGCGACCCCCTTCCGCCCGGCGCCTGGACGTGGGAACGACTGGTCACGTCGGGCACCGCCACCGACCCGGGGCTCGGGGACGACCCCGCCGCCGAGGTGCTGCAGCTCTACACCTCGGGCACGACCGGGCGTCCGAAGGGTGTGGTCGCGACGCATCGTAACCTGCACAACGAACCCGACGGCCTGCTGATCTACCACTGGAAACCCGACTCGGTGGCACTCGACGCCTTGCCGCTGTTCCACATCGCGGGCGCCGGCTGGCTGAGCACCTGCCTGTCCGCGGGCGTCCACGTGGTGCTGCTCGGCGCGTTCGACGCCCGGCAGGTCGCCGAACTGATCGAACGGCACCGGATCACCCACGCCTTCCTGGTTCCCTCGACAATTCAGATGTTCCTCGACGTGCCCGGCCTCGAACGCTACGACGTGTCGAGCCTCGAGTTGGTCGCGTACGGTTCGGCGCCGATCACCACCACGCTGCTCCGGCGGGCGATCGATCGCCTCGGCTGCGGATTCGTGCAGCGCTACGGCATGACGGAGACGACGGGCTCGGTCACCGCCCTCGCCGCCCGGGACCACGACCCGTCCGGGGACCGCGCGCATCTGCTGCGGTCCGCAGGCAGGCCCATGCCCGGTGTCGAGGTCGAGATCCGGGAGGTGGTGACCGGCGCCCGGCTACCGGTGGGCGAATCCGGCGAAATCGTGTGCCGCTCACGCAACAACGTCGCGGGCTACTGGAACCGGCCGGACGAGACGGCGAACCTTCTCACCCACGACGGTTTCCTGCGCACCGGCGACGCCGGGCACATCGACGCGGAGGGCTATCTGTTCGTCACCGACCGGGTGAAGGACATTATCATCACGGGAGGCGAGAACGTGTACCCGATCGAGGTCGAAACGGTGCTCGCCGAGCATCCGGCGGTGGCCGAGGTCGCGGTGATCGGTGTGCCGCACCGGACCTGGGGCGAAACCGTGACCGCGGTCGTCCGGCTCGCCGATCCGTCAAACGCACCGGACGAGCAGGACCTGATCGCGTTCACCGCCGACCGGCTCGCGTCGTACAAGAAGCCGCGCGAGATCGTCTACGTCGCCGAACTTCCGCGGGGAGCGAGCGGCAAGGTCCTCAAACGCGCCCTGCGCGAAGAACTCCGCGACACGGAGGTGTCGTCGTGATCGTCACCGAAGACGTCGGTACCGTCCAGCGTGAGGCCTGGGCCCGCGGCGTGCTGCCACCCGTCGAGCAGGTGCGCCCCGGATTGTGGTCGATCCCGGTTCCTATGCCGCGAAACCCGTTGCGGTACGTCCTGATCTACGCACTCGCGATTCCCGACGGTCTCGCGCTGATCGACGTCGGCTGGGATTCCGAGGAGTCGTGGCGGGCGCTCGTCGACGGGATCGCGCAGACCGGGCACCACGTCACCGACGTCCGGTACGCCGCCGTCACCCACCTGCATCCCGACCATTTCGGTCTCGCACCCCGGCTGCGGGAGGTCAGCGGGGCGGCGCTCGCGATGCACGGCGCGGATGCCGCACTGCTCGGCCACCATTCGCCGGCGGACACCGCAGCCGACGAACGCACGTGGAACACCCAACTCGCCCAATTGGGGGCACCCACCGGCATCCTCGCCGCCGCCCGCGTCGACCTCGTCCGGCTCGGGCCGAGCGAATCCCTGGACGTCGTACTCGGCGACGGCACTCCCCTGGACCTGCCCGGCTGGGATCTGCGGGCGGTCTGGACACCCGGGCACACGCCCGGTCATCTGACGTTCGTCGACGGCACCCACGGTCTCATGTTCAGCGGCGACCACATGCTGCCGCGCATCAGTCCCAACATCTCGACGGTCCCCGGCGAACTGGAAAATCCGCTGCACCGGTACCTGCTGTCGCTGCACGCCACCACCTCGATGCCCGACGGCGAGGTGCTACCTGCGCACGAGTACCGGTTCCGGGGTATCGCCGACCGCGCCCGGCAGCTGATGGGTCATCACGAGGAACGCTTCACCGAGATCGTCGCCGCTCTGGAGGTGCGCCCCGAATCGACGGCGTGGGAGATCTCGCAACACATTTCGTGGTCGCGTCCGTTCGACTCCATGTCCGACCGCCTGCTCCGCCTCGCGGTCCGCGAAACCCACGCCCACCTGCTCGTTCTCGCCGACCGCGGAAGCATCCGCTCGCTCGGGGGCCACCCCGAACGCTGGACCCCTACCTCCCGTAAGGAAGACACCCCATGAGTGTGGTTCTCACCGAATTCGCCGACGGCGTCGCCGTCATCACCCTGAACCGCCCGGAGGCGAAGAACGCCGTCGACCTCGAGGTCGCGAAGGCGCTCGCCGCCGCGATCGACGAATTCGAGGCACGGCCCGACCTGACGATCGCGATCCTCACCGGCGCCGGGGGAACGTTCTGCGCCGGCATGGACCTGAAGGCGTTCAGCCGCGGCGAACGGCCGTCGCTGCCCGGCCGCGGATTCGGTGGACTCACCGAGGCACCGCCGACGAAGCCGCTGATCGCCGCAGTCGAAGGATGGGCGCTCGCCGGCGGCTGCGAGTTGGCGCTGTCGGCCGACCTGATAGTCGCGGCCCGCGACGCCAAATTCGGCATCCCCGAGGTCAAGCGGGGACTCGCCGCGGCCGCGGGCGGTCTGCTGCGGCTGCCGAAGGTGCTGCCGTACCCGATCGCGATGGAGATGGCGATCACCGGCGATCCGCTCACCGCCGAGGTCGCACACGCGCACGGACTCGTCAACCGGCTCACCGAGCCCGGGCAGGCCCTCGCCGCCGCGCGCGAACTGGCGGCCCGGGTCGCCGCCAACGGTCCGCTCGCCGTCCGGGCCACGAAACAGGTCGTCGCGATGTCGGCCGCCTACACCGACCCCGACGCGTTCGCCGGGCAAGTCCGCTTCCTCGATCCGGTGTTCGCCTCCGAGGACGCCCAGGAGGGTGCGCGTGCGTTCGCGGAGAAGCGCCCGCCGGTGTGGCGTGGCCGATAGCCGCATGCCCGGCACGGCCCGCGTCACAGCTTCCGTACGATGACGGCGTGGACCTGCATCTCGTCACCTACTTCGTCGCGGTAGTCGATCACGGCGGGATCACCAGGGCCGCGCAGTCCCTCTACATCTCGCAACCGTCCCTTTCGCAGGCGATCCGCACACTCGAACGCCGCCTCGGTGTCACCCTGTTCGACCGCACCGGGCGACGTCTCGAACTGACCGAGGACGGCCGCACGCTCGACGTCGCCGCCCGGCGCATCCTCGCCGACGTCGAGCGGGCCAAGGCCAAGGTCGCCGCGGTGCGCGAACTCGTGTCCGGCCGCGTCGACGTCGTCACGTACGCGGCGTTCTCGATCGATCCGATCGTCGACCTGGTGCGCCGGTTCCGCGAGCAGTACCCCCGGGTGACGGTCCGCGTCATCGACGCCGACGGCCCCACCGGCGTCCTCGGTGCCCTGCGCCGCGGCGAGGCCGAACTCGGGGTGATCGATCTGTCCGTCGACCACAGTGCGCTGCACTCGGTCCCCATCGGCGATCAGGAACTGGTGCTGGCCCTGCCGAACGCGCTCGCCGACACCCTCCCCGATCCGGTGCCCCGCTCGGCAGTGCGGGACATTTCCCTGATCCAGGATCTCGGGAACAAGAGCGACGCGGCCCTGATCACGGAACTGGTGGGCGATCCCACGAACGTCGTCGTCGACTGCACCCACCCTGGCGCCACGTGGGAACTGGTGATGCGCGGCGCGGGAGCCACCGTCCTGCCCCGACTGGTCGCCGAGGAACAGTTGCGCGGGGTCGCGATCCGGTCGATGACGCCGAAACTGACCCGCCCCGTCGGTCTCGTCCAGCGGTCCGGCCCGGGATCGCCCGCGGCCTCGGCGTTCGTGTCGATCGCGCAGGCCACGGCAACTCGAGAGGGGAACTGACCACATGGAGTTGCGTCAGGTCGAGTACTTTCTCGCCGTTGTGGAACACGAGGGCATCAACGGGGCCGCGGCGTCGCTCGGCGTCGCACAACCCACCATCTCGCAGGCACTGCGCGGGCTCGAGCGGGAACTGGGCGTGCAACTGTTCCACCGCATCGGCCGCGGCATGGTGCTCAGCGCCGCAGGCCGCAGCCTGGTCGGGCCGAGCAGGCAGATCCTGCGCGACGTCACCGCCGTCGAAGACCTCCTCGCCACCTCCGACGGGGCCCTCGCCGGCCGACTCGACGTCATGGCGTTTCCGGCGCTGGCAATCGGGCCCCTCGTCGACCTCGTCACCGAATTCCGGCGGACCCACCCGAATGTGCTGGTGCGCTTGGGCGAATTGAAAGACGAGGCCCAGGCCGGGTCGCTGATCGAGGACGGGCACTGCGAATTCGTGGTTGCCCACCTCCCGCTCGACGACGCCGGGCTGGACGTCCTCGAACTCGGCGAACAGGAGTACTGGCTCGTATACCCGCCGGGCACCGACCTGCCGGAGGGACCCGTTCCGCTCGCCGACCTCCCCGACGTCCCGATGGTGTTCGTTCCCCGCGGTCATTCCGTCGCGGACGAGATCGAGGAATCGATCCGTCACGCCGGAGCCCGCCCGCACCTCGCGGCGCTGTCCGACCATCGCGAGGCGCGACTTCCCCTGGTACTCGCGGGGATCGGCGGAACCCTGCTGGAACGGTCGATCGCGGAGGCGGCCCAGGATCGCGCCGTGGTCCGCCGGGCGGAGCCGACGTTCGCCCGCACATTCGGGATCGCGTTCGACCCCGACATGCTCTCCCCGGTCGGGCACGCGTTCGTCGAACTGGTGCGGGCGCACACCTCGAACACTGAACACAGTTCATAGGTTTCGCCTCATCCTGTGTGTCCCAGAATGACATTGCGGCGGCACGTCTCCGGGTGATCGACTGACTGGGAGCGGCACGGCGCCAGCCACCCGGGGTGTCGCCGAGAACCGCGCCCACGTCTGGAGCCGCGCATGAGCATCGAATCCCTCCCCTCCACCGCAGGGGCCGCATCCGCAGAATCCGACGTCCTGATCAGTCGGGACGACGCGGTCGCGACGATCACGCTGAACCGGCCCGCGCGGCGTAATGCGATGACCCTCGACTCGTGGATCGCGTTGCGCGAGGCACTCGCCGAACTCGCTCTCGACGACGCCACCCGCGTCGTGGTCCTCACCGGTGCGGGCAGCGACTTCTGCACCGGCGCAGACCTCGACAAACGCGCGCCGATGCACCCGCTGACCCGAATGCGGCAGATCAACGCGACAGCGCTGGCGGTCGCGGAGTTCCCCAAGCCGCTGATCGCGAAGGTGCGCGGCTACGCCGTCGGAGCCGGCTGGAACCTGGCGCTGCTGTGCGACCTGCTCATCGCCTCGCGCGACGCGCAGTTCAGCCAGATCTTCGCCAAACGCGGCCTGTCCGTGGACTTCGGCGGCTCCTGGCTCCTGCCGCGCATGGTGGGACTGCATCGCGCGAAACGCTTGGTCATGCTCGCCGAGATGATCGACGCCGAGCAGGCGGACGCGCTGGGACTGGTCAGCGAAGTCGCCGAACCGGAAGAACTGGACGCCACGGTCGCCCGGTTCGCCGCCGGCCTCGCCGCGTCGCCGACCGTGGCGGTCATGCAGTCGGCCCGACTGATCGAGGATGGTACGACGTCGTCGCTGCGGGACGCACTCGAGAACGAGGCTCGTTCGCAAGCGGTCAACTTCGCGACCGACGCACCGGCGGCATTGCGCGCCTTCGTGGAGAAGCGTCCCCCCGCCTTCAGCGGGGAATGGCAAGTCCCGCAACCGTCGTAGCTAGATGATCGCCCCGTCGATCACGCAGAAGCTGTGGCAGAGCCGGGTGACGATCCGCGGCCCGCGTTCGGGATCGAACCACCGATCGATGTGCGCCCAGTGGTAGGGGTGCGTCATGTACGGCCCGGACAGTCCGTCGAGGTCGGCGTATTCCTGCTCCCAGACGTGGGTCCACCGAGCCGAACCGGCCGACTCGTGCACCCGGCTGAGCTGCGACGCCCCGATGGTGCGGATATAGTTCGGCATCGCCCGCGTCTCGGATTCGAACTGCTCCACCACCGCCGGGTCGGCCGAATTTTCGACCGAGACGAGGAGCGTCCGGTACACGGCCGGTTCGAGAGCACGCGGGGCGGGAGTGGGCACGCCTGCGTAGCCGACGCTGTCGACGTGCCCGATCCCGTGGGCGGACAGCTGCGCGGTGATGTCGGGTTCGACGGCGCACCAGTCGGATTCGTCGTCGAAGTGGAGGTGCGCGATCACATCGCCGCCGTTGATGCCCCCGGGCAGGGTCGGTGCCACGAGAACGCGCCGGGCCCGGGGAGCCGCGACGTCCTGCAGCCTGCCTGCCAGCGACGCAGCGGTGGTGCCGTCGGAGTCGGCGCCGAGGTGAATCAGCTTGGTCACCTTAAACATCGGTCGCGACCTCCACGTCCGCGGGCGAGCAGGCGATGGTGCGTCGCCGGGTGGTGAGGAGCTCGTCGGCGTCCTCCCACCAGCGCAGCACGTCCGCGTCGTGGCGTGCGAGAAGACTCTGGTGCCACCAGGCGCGAGCGCCGCGCAGGGTCCAGCTGACACTGACGGTGTTGGACTGGTCCTCGAGCCATACCGGCGGGGAGACCAGCACGCGGTCGAGGGTCAGGCCGCGCGCAATCGCGCCGGGCGCATAGCGTTCCAGGTACGCGGCGAGAAACGCGCGCGCCCGGCCGGGCGTCACCACCATCTCGTCGACGATGTACACGACCGGTTCCGCCTCAACCATCAGCGCTCCCTCCTTCCCGCTACCAGGACGGTAGGGGACGGAGGGAGCGCGTCACAGGGTTGCGTCCACCCAGCGGGAGCTACGTCGCCGCGGTCGCGAGTTGCTCGCGCAGCTTCGTCTTGAGGATCTTCCCGGCCGCCGAGGTCGGCAACTGCTCGACCACCACCACGTCGCGTACCTTCTTGTACGGCAGCACCCGCTCGGCGACGAACGCGGACACCGCATCCCCGTCGATCGTCACACCGGGCATCGGCACCACGAACGCCACCGGCTCCTGGCCGACGCTGCCTGCCTCCCGGCCGACGACGGCGGCGGAGGACACGTCCGGGTGCGAGACCAGGATCTCCTCGAGCTCACGCGGATACACGTTGTAGCCCTTGAAGATCAGCATGTCCTTGGTGCGATCGCAGATGAACAGGTACCCGTCCGCGTCGAGGTAGGCGATGTCGCCGGTGTCGAGCCAGCCGTCGACGAACTGCTGCGCCGTGATCTCCGGATGGTTCAGGTAGCCGTCCGTGACCTGCGGTCCCCGGACCCACAGCTTGCCGCGGGCGCCGGCCTCCAGTACGGCACCGGAGTCGTCCTGGGCGCGGATCTGCACCTCGGTGTCGAAGACCGGCAACCCCACGCTGCCGAGCTTGTAGGCGACGGCCCCGGTCAGCGGTGCGGACGCGACCAGGCAGGTTCCCTCCGTCAGCCCGTATCCCTCGACCACGCTCGCCGACGGGAACGCCCGCCCCAGCGCCTCGAGGGTCACGTGGTCGATCGGTGCGGCACCCGAGGAGACCACCCGCACCGAGTCGGTGTCCCGGGTGGCGGCGTCGGGATGCGTGGCGACGGCGTGCCACATCGCCGGGCTCCCGGTGATGTACGTGGCGCGGTTCGTCTCGATCAACTCCAGCATCCGGCCGGGCTCGAAGCGCCCGGCGAACACCTGCGTCGCCCCGCACAGCAGCAGGAACGACATGTTGATCAGCGCGTGCGCGTGGAACAGCGGCGACACGACGACGGTCGCGCCGGCGCCGGGCACCACACCGCGGTCGCCGAGACTCTCGATGGGACGCAGTTCGATACCGCCGTCGGCGGTGGCCCGCACCTCGTGGCCCGCGCGCCACGCGATCATCTGGGTCACGTTGGCGAGAACGTTGCGGTGCAGCACCCGCACCCCCTTGGACAACCCGGTGGTGCCGCCCGTATAGGCAAGGTGGGCGACGTCGTCCCCGGACACCGCCGGGGTGAACGGCGCGGTGGCATACCCGCGGACGAACTCCTCGAACCCGAATTGACCGCGCCCGACGCCCGCCGGGAGGCCGGCCACCACGATGGTGCGGACGGTGGTGCCCCGCGCCGCCTCAGTGAGCGTGTCCAGCTGCCCTGGCTGGGTGACGGCGGCGACCGCTGCGGTGTCGAGGATCTGCGAGCGCAGGCCGGGTCCGGGTTGCAGCGGGTTGACCAGGGTGACGGTCGCGCCCGCCCGCAATGCGCCGTAGTAGGCCACGACGAACTCGATGCAGTTGCCGAGGTGCAAAAGCACCACGTCGCGCTCGGTCACCCCCGCATCGCGCAGCGCGGCGGCGAACGCTCCCGACCGCTGGTCGAGTTCGCGGTAGGTGCACACGGCGTCGCCGTCGACCACCGCGGGCCGGTCGCCGTAGAGGAGTGCCATGCTCGACGGGAACGCCGCCATCGTCAGTTCCGGATAGTGCAGTGCCGGTGCGGGATTGTTCACGTTCGGTCCCCTACTCGTCAGCGGGGTGCCATGCGGATGGCACCGTCCAGGCGGATGGTTTCGCCGTTGAGGTAGCCGTTCTCGAGGATCTGGCAGGCGAGCTGCCCGAACTCGCTCGGCTTGCCCAGACGCGACGGGTTCGGCACCGACTTCTCCAGCGACGCCCGCACGTCGTCGCGCAGCCGGGCGAGGAGCGGGGTGTCCATGATCCCCGGGGCGATGGTGCACACCCGGATGTTGCGGCTGGCGAGGTCCCGGGCCGCGGTGACCGTCATGCCCACGATGCCGGCCTTCGACGCGGTGTAGTTGATCTGGCCGATCTGACCTTCGAATGCGGCGACGGACGCCGTCAGCACGACCGCGCCGCGCTCGCCGTCGATCTCCTCCTGCCGCGCCATCCGCTCCGCCCCCAGGCGCAGGGCGTTGAACGAGCCGACCAGGTTGAGCCGGATCACGAACTCGAAGTCCTCGACGGAGCCCGCCTTGCCGTCGGAGTCGAGGATGCGCATGCGGCGTCCGGCACCGGCGCAGTGCACGAGGCCGCGCAGTCCGCCACGCTCGTCGGCGACGTCGAGTGCGGCCGCGAACTGCTCGGAATCGGTCACGTCGGCGGGGGCGAACCGGGCGGCGCTGCCCAATTCCTTCGCCGCCGCCTCACCGTCGGAGTTCGGCAGGTCGATGAGCGTGACCTGGGCGCCCGCGTCGACGAGCCGGCGGGCCGTCGCCAGCCCGAGACCGGACGCGCCGCCCGTGACCGCGGTCGAGATTCCCTTGAGTTCCATCGTGCGTGTGTTCCCTTCGAAAGATGTTGCCGGATCAGAGAAGTTCGAGAATGGTGGCGTTGGCGAGGCCACCCGCCTCACACATCGTCTGCAGTCCGTACCGAATGCCGTTGTCCCGCATGTGGTGGACGAGCCTGGTCGTGAGGATCGCCCCGGAACCGCCGAGCGGGTGCCCGACCGCGATGGCGCCGCCGAGCGGATTGAGCCGGTCCGTCGCGGCGCCGGTCTCCGCCTGCCACGCCATCGGGACGGGGGCGAACGCCTCGTTCACCTCGAAGGCGCCGATGTCGTCGATCTTCAGTCCGGAGCGGGACAGTGCCTTCTCCGTTGCGGCGATGGGTCCGGTCAGCATGATCACCGGGTCGTCGCCCGCGACGGCGCACGTGTGGATGCGGGCCATCGGGGTCAGGCCCAGTTGGGCGGCCTTCTCGCTCGTCGTGACGAGCAGCGCACCGGCGCCGTCGGAGATCTGCGAGGAGTTGCCGGCGTGGATCACGCCGTCCTCCTTGAACACGGTCTTCAGCTTGCCGAGGGATTCGAGGGTGCCGCCCCGGCGGATCCCCTCGTCCCCGGCGAGGACGTCGGACAGCGGTGCGAGTTGCCCGTCGAATGCGCCCCGGTCCGCGGCGGCGGCCGCGAGTGCGTGCGATCGCAGTGCGTACTCGTCGAGCGCCTGTCGGGAGAGCCCCCACTTCTCGGCCATCATCTCGGCGCCGGTGCCCTGGCTGAACCCGCCGACGCCGTACCGGTCGAGGACGGCCGCCGGGAAGTGCTCACCGTTCGTGCTCGCGCTGCCCATGGGGACCCGGCTCATCGACTCCACGCCACCGGCGACGACGATGTCCTCGTGGCCCGCGATGACGGTGGCGGCGGCGAAGCTCACGGCCTGCTGGCTCGACCCGCACGCCCGGGTGAGGGTGGTGCCCGGCACTGATTCGGGCCAGCCGGCGGCGAGCACGGCGGTGCGGGCGACGTTGCCCGCCTGCTCCCCCACCTGGCTGACGCAGCCCCAGACGACGTCGCCGACCTGATCCGGGGAGACGCCGGTGCGCGCCGCGAGGGCCTCGAGGACGTGCGCCGACAGATTTGCGGGGTGGATTCCGGACAGGGACCCGCCACGCCGCCCGATGGGCGTGCGGACGGCGTCGACGATCACTGCATCGCGCATGGTGTGTTCCTTCGATCTGAGGGGGTGACTCGAATCAATCACGGGCGAAGTCGTCAGCACAACGACTTTCGGCCGATCACAGCGTTAGTTCGTGCCTATGACCGCAGCGTCGCCCCGGACCAGCTTCTTGTCGCGCTCGGGGTTCGCGAAGAGCAGCGCACCGACGGCGCACACGGCGGCGACGAGTCCGAGGGCCTGGAACGCGGTGGCGTACCCCTCGGCGGGCGAGGCGGCCGCGTCGACGATCAGACCCGTCGCGTAGGGGGCGACGAGTCCGCCGATCGCCATGACGGCGAGGAAGACACCCAGGGTGCCCGCGGTCTGGCGGGGCGGGCAGATCTCCGAGATCGCCGCGTTGAGCAGCGGGAACACCGACGCGGCGAAGCCGTAGCCGACGGAGACGACGAGGACGGCCACCGCGGGTGCCGTGATGGACGGGAGGGCCAGCAGGATCGCACCGCAGATCAGCACCCCGACGGCGGGGACGACGACGCGGACGACGCGGGACGTCGAGCCGCGTGCGAGCAGACGGTCGCCGATCACGGACGACAGCAGCATCAGGATCAGCCCGGCGATGCTCGGGAACGCGAACATGGAGCCGGCCTGCAAGCGGCTGTACCCGAGGCCCACCTCGAAGTACGACGGCAGCCACGTCAGAACCACGGCGACCAGGGCGTACACGCTCATGACGAGAAGCGCACCGCTGATGAACGTGCGGGTCCGGAAGATGCGACCCCACGGCACCGCCGGTTCCCCGGCGTCACCGGCAACCGCGGAATCGGCGCCCTTGCCGCTGCGGATGTACGGGCCTTCGCTCCAGACGGTCAGCCAGACGACGCACCACAGCACTCCGATGGCGGCCAGCGCGACCAGTGCATAGCGCCACCCGAACGTGACGGTCACGAACGCGAGAGCAGGCGCGACGGCGATCTTCGCGATCGATGCGGCGCCGGCGAGCAGTGCGCTCGGCAGTCCGCGCTTGGCGGGTGCGTGCCACGAGTACGCCCCCGTGTGGAGCAGAGCAGAACTCGGGCCCTCCGCGAGCCCGAGCAGCAGGCGACTGACCAGCAGCACCGCGAAACTCGCGACGACCACGAGCGGAAGAATCGCGACGGACCAGGCGATCGCGAGCAGCAGCAGCGCCCATCGCAGCGACATCCAGCGGTTCAGGGCGCCGGCGAAGAAGCCGCCGACGGTGAAGGTCAGGAAGAAGAGGCTGCCCACCAGCCCGATCTGCGAGGCGCTCAGCCCCAGTTCGTGGGCGAGGGGCTGGGCGATGATGCCGAGGACGGCCTTGTCGGCGTAGTTGACGACGTAGAGCAGCACGAGGAGCGCGGTCAGGCCCCAAGCGCGGCTGCGGGACTCGGAACCGATGGCGACGGCCCGGTCGAGGGTGTCAGAGGAGCGGGTCACGTGGTGATCCCTTCGAAGTATGTCGTGGCGTGGGTCACAGTGTCTCGATTCATTGAACGGACCGGGAAGCCGTCGATCAATACGTACTCGGCGAAGGCACCGGCTACGTCAGCCTATGGGTCGCCGGGCTGCGGGTGCATTGGACTGCGCTATCCGACAGATAGCCCGAACACCTCTAGAAGGGCACCCGCAGATCGGGCATTCTGAGTTCTATGAGCCGCCTCGCCCACACTCTCGGTCTGACCGAGTTCCAGATCGAGATCGTCGACACCGTGCGCACTTTCGTCGATCGCGACATCATCCCGGCCGCACAGCAACTCGAACACTCCGACACCTACCCCCAGGCCATCGTCGACAAGATGCGCGACATGGGCCTGTTCGGGCTGATGATCCCCGAGGAGTACGGCGGGCTGGGCGAATCCCTGCTCACGTACGCGCTGTGCGTGGAGGAACTCGCCCGCGGCTGGATGAGCGTGTCGGGTGTGATCAACACCCACTTCATCGTCGCGTACATGATCCGTCAGCACGGCACCGACGCCCAGAGAACTACTACCTGCCGCGGATGGCGACCGGTGAGGTGCGCGGCGCGTTCTCGATGTCCGAGCCCGAGCTGGGTTCCGACGTCGCCGCGATCCGCACCAAGGCCAAGCGCGACGCCGACGGCAACTACGTGATCAACGGCCAGAAGATGTGGCTCACCAACGGTGGCAGCTCGACGCTCGTCGCCGCACTGGTGCGCACCGAGGAGGGTGCCGCCAAGCCGCACGACAACCTGACCACCTTCCTGATCGAGAAGCCCGCCGGGTTCGGTGAGGTCCTCCCCGGACTCACCATCCCGAGGAAGATCGACAAGATGGGCTACAAGGGCATCGACACCACCGAGTTGCTGTTCGACAACTACCACGCGGCCGCCGGCGACGTCCTCGGCGGAACCCCGGGCCGCGGGTTCTCCCAGATGATGGACGGCGTCGAGGTCGGCCGGGTCAACGTCTCCGCCCGCGCGTGCGGGGTCGCGATCCGGGCGTTCGAGCTCGCCGCCCGGTACGCGCAGCAACGCAGCACGTTCGGCAAACCGATCGCGGAACACCAGGCGGTCGCGTTCAGCCTCGCCGAGATGGCGACGAAAGTGGAAGCCGCGCATCTGATGATGGTCAACGCCGCCCGACTGAAGGACTCCGGGGAACGCAACGACGTCGCCGCGGGCATGGCCAAATACCTCACCAGCGAGTACTGCTCCGAGGTGACCCAGGCCAGCTTCCGCATCCACGGCGGCTACGGCTACTCGAAGGAATACGAGATCGAGCGCCTGATGCGCGAGGCACCGTTCCTCCTCATCGGCGAGGGCACCAGCGAGATTCAGAAGATGATCATCAGCAAGGGCGTACTGCGCAGTTACGCACTGTAATCCGAAGGAGACAACCCGTGCAGCGTACGGTGTTCAACGAAGATCACGACGCGTTCCGGAAGACGATCCGCGATTTCATCGCCAAGGAAGTCGCGCCCGTCCACCACGACTGGGAGGGCGAAGGGCATCCGCCGCGCGACTTCTACCGCCGCCTCGGTGAGCTCGGTGTGCTCGGGATCCAGGTGCCGGAGGAGTTCGGCGGCGCCGGTGAGAAGAGCTTCAAGTTCGCCGCGGTGGTCGGCGAGGAGACGGCGGCCGCAGGCGTCACGTTCGGCAGCTACTCCGTGCACACCAACCTGATCCTGCCGTACCTGCTCGAGTACGCCAGCGACGAGCAGAAGCAGCGGTGGCTCCCCGGATTCGCCTCCGGCGACATCATGTTCGCCATTGCGATGACCGAGCCGGGCACCGGTTCCGACCTGGCAAGCATCGCGACGTCGGCGAAGCTGTCGGCGGACGGGTCGCACTACGTCCTGAACGGCGCGAAGACGTTCATCACCGGCGGCGCGCTCGCCGACCGGATCCTCGTGGTGTGCCGCACCGCGCCCAGCACCCCGGAGGACCGCCGGGCCGGTCTGACCATCCTCGTCGTCGACACCACAGCCGAGGGTTTCGCGGTGGGCCGCAAGATCGAGAAGATCGGCCTGAAGGCGTCGGACACCGCCGAACTGTCCTTCACCGACGTGCAGGTGCCGGTGGCGGACCGCCTCGGCGAGGAGGGGGCCGGGTTCAGCTACCTCACCCACAACCTCGCGCAGGAGCGTCTGTCCATCGCGCTCGGCGGGTCGGCGACTTCGGCCGCGGCGTTGCAGCACGCGATCGCGTACGTCAAGGAGCGCAAGGTGTTCGGCAAGCCCGTCGCGGCGTTCCAGAACACCAAGTTCGTGCTCGCCGAGTGCGCCACCGAGGTCGAGGCGATCCAGCTGATGGCCGACCGCGCACTCGAACTGCACGACGCGGGCGAACTGACGGTCGCCGACGCCGCGAAGGCGAAACTGTTCTGCACCGAGGCCGCGGGCCGGGTCATCGACAAGTGCCTGCAACTGCACGGCGGTTACGGCTACATCCTCGAATACCCCATCGCACGCCTGTACGCGGACACCCGGGTGTCCCGCATCTACGGCGGGACGAGCGAGGTCATGAAGACGATCATCGCGAAGGATCTCGGCCTCTGACCCCACACACCAACAGTATGGGCGTACCGTTTGGAGGCGTGGACGACATCTGGGATCCGGACAAGTACCTCGCCTTCGCGGACCATCGCGGGCGCCCGTTCTACGAGTTGCTGTCGCGCGTCGACACGCGGTCACCCCGCCGCGTCGTCGACCTCGGCTGCGGCCCGGGAAATTTGACCGTCAGCCTCGCCCAGCGGTGGCCGGACGCCGTCCTGGAGGCGTCCGACAGCTCAGCCGAGATGGTCCGGGCCGCGCGTGACCGCGGACTCGACGCCGCCCGGCTGGACGTGCGCGACTGGACGCCGCAGCCCGACACCGACGTCGTCGTCTCCAACGCCGCCCTGCAGTGGGTGCCCGAGCACCGGGAGTTGCTGCGCCGCTGGCCGGCACAACTGCCGTCGGGGGCGTGGATCGCGGTGCAGGTCCCCGGCAACTTCGACGCGCCCTCGCACGCGATCGTCCGGGACCTCGCCGGGACCGAGCGGTGGTCCCGGTGGTTGACGGACGTGCCGTTCCGGGCGGACAACGTCGTCGACGATCCCGTCGGGTACGCAGGCCTGCTCGCGGACGCCGGGTGCATCGTCGACGCCTGGGAAACCACGTACGTCCAGCAGCTGACCGGAGAGAACCCGGTGCTGGAGTGGATCACCGGAACGGCGCTCCGCCCGGTCAAGGATGCCCTCTCGGCGCCGGACTGGGACCGCTTCCGGGAGGAACTCGTCCCCCTCCTCGACGAGGCGTATCCCCGGCGACCGGACGGGAGCACGTTCTTCCCGTTCCGGCGCATCTTTGTCGTCGCCCAAGTGCCGTAGACACCGGTCAGCCGTGGTGCCTGCGGTACGCCGCGGCCGCTCCGGGGTGCAGCGGCACGCCGGCGGTGACGATCAGCGACTGCCGGTCCAGGAACTGGCTGCCGGTCGCCTGATCCGGCACCAGTTCCGCCGCGTGGTCGATGAGCACCTCGACGATCGCGCCCGCGGCGTCGTCGGACACGGCCGGGTCGGCGAGGAGCAGGTTCGCGAGACCGATCGTCGCGACCGACGTCTGCTGTCCGTAGGTGCCGGGCGGAATCAGCACCGGTTCGTAGCGCGCGCCGAACCGCACCCGCAGTAGTTCCAGTTCGGCGGACAGGTCGAGCAGTCGTAGCGGGATCCCGAGATCCGCGAACGACGGCGTCGGCACCCCGCCCGCCCACAGCACCGCATCGACGGTGCCGTCCCGCAGGGCGTGCCCCGCATCGGTCATCGACAGGTGCAGTCGCGTCACGTCTCCCGGACCCGCCAGGCCCAGGACGTCGAGGATGCGTTCGCCCGTCAATTCCGCACCGGAGCCTGTGGCGCCCAGACTGATTCGGGCGCCCCGCAGCTGCGCGGTGTCCGTGATCCCGGAATCGGCGCGCACCGCGAGTTGCATGTAGTTCTCGTACACCTTGCCGAGGGCGGTGAATGCGGCGCCGGCCTCCATCGCCGACACGGCGGCGTCGGCGAGGCTCAGGGCCAGTTCCGCGTCGCCGGACGCCAGCGCCGCCAGATTCTCCATCGACCCGGCGGTCCGGACGGGGACGATCCGCACCGGCAGTGCGGCACGTTCGGCGGCCGCGGCCGTCAACTGGGCGAACTCCCAGAAGAATCCGCCCTCCTCACCGGCGGCGAGTCGCAGCGGATCGGCACCGCTGTCCGAGCATGCGGCGAGAACCGCACCCGTGGCCGCGGTCGCGCCCGCCGCGAGGACGCCGCGCAGCAGTGTTCGTCGCGTGATCACGCCGGCACCGCCGGTTCCGGAAGCGTCAGCGTGACCTGCAGCCCGTGCGGCCGGGCCGCAGCGACCGTCAGCGTTCCGCCGCCGCCCTCGACCAGTGCGGTCGCGATGGACAGTCCGAGGCCGGTGCCCTGCTGCGCCGCCCCGGACCCGCGGAAGAACCGCGCAGACAGTTTGCCGATCTCGTCCTCGCTCACCCCGACACCGTCGTCGCTGACCCGGATCTCGATTCCCGAGACGGACTTTCCGGTGTCGATCCGGACCGTCGACCCGCGGCCGGCGTACGCGTGGGCGTTGCTGAGCAGGACGTCCAGGATCTGGGCCAGGTGACTGTCCCGGAAGTCGGCGACCAGCGGCTCCGCCGGTGGCCGGAACGCGAGGGTCATCCCCGATTCCCCGAGGGCCTCCGTCCAGGCGTCGGCACGGTCCGCGAGGACGGCACCGATGTCGCAGCCGCCGCGCGCGGACTCGTCCTCACCGGTGTCGGCGGGTGATTCGGCGACGGCGAGCGCCAGCAGTCCGTCCAGGATTCCGCCGAGCCGATCGACCTCCATCCCCGTCCGGCGGTAGGTTTCGGCACCGGCCTCGGCGACGTGCGGGCCGAGGGAATCGAGCCGGATGTGCAGGGCCGCGAGGGGGTTTCGGAGCTGGTGGGCGGTGTCGGCGATCAGCTGGCGCTGCGCCTGACCCGACGCCTGGACGGCGCCCGACATGGTGTCGAACGCCTTCGCGAGTTCCTGCACCTCCGGCGGTCCGCTGTACCGGCCGGACGGCCCCCCGGAGGTGCGACCCGCCCGCGGACGCGGGGACGGGACCGCCTCGGTGAGGGCACCGACCCTGGCGGTGAGCGCCCCGAGCGGGCGAACCGTCCACCGGGACAGCGCTATCGCGACGGCCGTGACCGCTGCCAGCGCGCCGAGCGCCCCCGCGACGATCACCAGCCACGACGTCCGGATGGATTCCCGTGCGGCGCGAGTGGACACGTCCAGCACGACAGCGCCGTCCACCTGCGCCCCGGTGCCGACGGGCACGGCCGACAGCACCCGGTTCGCCGACCACGGGGTGAGCGAACCGCTGATGCCCTGCTTCTGGTTGCGCAGTCCCGCCGTGATCGCCGCGGCGACGTCGGAGTCGTCCGGCGACAGTCCCGCCCCGGCGCGGACGTTGCCCCTGGCGTCGACGATGAGGACGCCCTCGCCGTACAACTCGTGGTAGCGGGCCACCTCTTCGCGCAGCAGCGCGGTACTTCCGGGGGCCTGGGTCTGCCCGGCGAGGCTCGCGAAATGCGTCGCGTCCGCCTCCCGGCTGAGCCGCAGTGCCTGGGTCCGCCCGGCACTGGTCGCCAGCGCCAGCGGGACCGCGAACGCCACCACCGCGACGGCCGCGAACACCAGCAGGACGGCGAGCACCCGGCGGCGCACGTCACGCGCCCCAGCGGTAGCCGTACCCGCGGATGGTCGAAATCAGCCCGGGACGGCCCAGTTTCGCGCGCAACCCCGTCATGTGCACGTCGAGGGTGCGGGAGATCGCCACATACGCGTCGCCCCAGACGGCGTCCATCAACTGCTGGCGGCTCACCGCGGCGCCGGGACGGGTGACCAGCACCTCGAGAAGCTCGAACTCTTTGGCCGTCAACGCAACCGGTGCACCGCCGACTTCCACCTCACGCGCCGCCAGATCGACCACCACATCGCCCTCGGTGACCGTCTGCCCGGCCGAAGGTCCGGTCGCGCGCCTGCGCTGGGTCACGACGTCGAGTCTGGCCAGCAGTTCCGCGAGCCGCGCCGGTTTCACGAGGTAGTCGTCCGCCCCGCCGCGCAGTCCACGCACCACCGACCGTTCGTCGTCGCGGGCCGTGAGGATCACCACCGGAACGTCGCTGACGGCCCGCAGCTGCCGGAGCACCTGCAGACCGTCCGCGTCGGGGAGACCGAGGTCGAGGATCACCGCGTCCATACCGCGATGGCCGAGAAGGAGATCGGAGCCGCGGCGCATGCGCACCGCCTCGTGGCCGTGGGTTCCCAGCGCCTCCACGAGTGCGTCGCCGACTCCGTCGTCGTCTACTACCACCGCGATCTGCACGTCACTTCCCTTCGATCAGCTCCGCGAGTCGACCAGCTCGACGTCGTCGTCCGGGGTGTCCTCCCGGCCGGACGGCCGGTCGAGGGGCGAGCCGTTCGAAGTCTCACGCATGAAGACGTAGACGACGAGCGAGATGGCGATACACCCGGTCACGTAGTAGAAGAATAGCGATTCGTGGCCTGCCCGCTTCAGGGCGAGGGCGACGGTCTCGACGGTTCCGCCGAAGATCGCCAGCGTGAGGGCGTACGGCAACCCGACGCCGAGCGCGCGGACCTTCGTCGGGAACAGCTCCGTCTTCACGATCGCGTTCACCGACGTGTAGCCGGTGACGACGATCAGTCCCAGCATCATCAGCGCGAACGCGACCAGCGGGTTCGTCGTCTTCCCGAGCACGGTCATCAGCGGCACGGTCAGGACGGTTCCGCCCACGCCGAAGAAGATGAGCAGCTTGCGGCGGCCGATGCGGTCGGACAGTGCGCCGCCGATCGGCTGCAACACGATGAACACCAGCAGGGCCGCGAAGTTGATCCACGCCACCGTGTCCTTGGAGATGCCGGAGGTGTTGATCATGTACTTCTGCATGTACGTGGTGTACGTGTAGAACGCCACGCACCCACCCAGCGTCAGGGCGCACACCAGCAGGCATTCGCGGGGGTACTGCAGCAGCATTCGCAGCGAACCCTCCTTCGGCCCATTCGCCGGCGCGTCGTCGTCACGCTTGGCCTCCACCTCTTCGGTGAACGCCTCCGACTCGTCCATCGTGCGACGCAGCCACATCACCGCGACGGCACCGGCCGCGCCGATGAGGAACGGGATCCGCCAGCCCCACGACTGCATGGCCTCCGCGGGCAGCGTCAACTGCAGGACGATCTGCACACCCAGCGCGATCAGCTGGCCGGCGACGAGCGTGACGTACTGGAAGCTCGAGTAGAACCCACGCCGGCCGGGCGACGCGACCTCGGCCAGGTACGTGGCGCTGGTGGCGTACTCGCCGCCGACCGACAGTCCCTGCAGCATCCGGGCGATCACCAGCAGCACCGGTGCCACGATCCCGATGCTCGCGTAGGACGGCGTGAGGGCGATGACGAGCGAACCCGCCGCCATCACCGTCACCGACAGGGTGAGCGCCGACCGGCGACCGCGGCGGTCGGCGTACCGGCCCATGATCCAGCCGCCGATCGGCCGCATGAGGAACCCGACCGCGAAAACGGCTGCCGTGGACAGCAACTGCGCGGTGGTGTCGCCCTCGGGGAAGAACTCCTTCGCGAAGTACACGCTGAACGCCGCGTAGACGTACCAGTCGTACCATTCGATCAGGTTGCCGACCGAACCCTTCAAAACATTGCCGATGACTCGGCGCTCACCCGTCGATGTGATGCTCACGCGGGACTCCTCTCGATGCCCTGGATCTCTGCGTTCACACCACAGTGGGTCACGTCACATCGATTCGGAAGGGCCGCGGAGCCTTCCTAACACTCCCTTAGGAAAGAGCCCCCTGTGAGTACTTGTTAACCGCGGGACGTTAACAAGTACTCACGGCTGGGGTGTCCTCGCCCAGCCGCGGCGGGGCGCTGCGATAACTCGCCGGGGTGGCGCTGAGCCGGATCGGGTTCGCCACCTGCCGCACCGGCCGGTCCCTGCGCGGATCGTCGATCTCGACCACCGGGTTCAGCCCGAGCCGCTCGGCGAGCGCCACCGCGTCGGCGATGTCGTTGAGCGGCCCGCACGGGACACCCTGCTCGGTCAGCTTCTCGAACCACACGTCCGCGGAGTCCGCGGACAGTGCGTCGGTGATGTCCCGGACCAGTTGCTCGCGGTGCGCGACCCGTTGCGTGTTGGTCGCGTACCGCTCGTCGCCGGCGAGTTCCGGCACACCGAGAACCTCGACGAGAGAGGCGAACTGACGGTTGTTCCCCACCGCCAGCACCAGCGGACGGTCGCCGGTCCGGAACACCTCGTACGGCGCGATGCTGGGATGCCGGTTGCCCATCGCCTGCGGGACGACACCGGCGCCCACGTACCCCGACGTCTGGTTCGCGAGGGCGGACAGCAGCGACGACAGCAGGTTCACCTCGACGCGCTGCCCCTCCCCGCTCCGGTCGCGGTGCCGCAGCGCCGCCAGTATCCCGACCGCGGCGTGCAGTCCGGTGATGACGTCGACGACGGCCACCCCGACCTTCGTCGGGACGCCGGGTTCGGGACCGGTGATGCTCATCAACCCGCCGACGGCCTGGATGAGCAGGTCGTATCCGGGCAGGTTGTTCTGGCCGCCGAAACCCGTCACCGAGCAGTAGACGACGTCCGGATTGATCTCCCGCACGGCGTCGTAGCCGAGCCCGAGCCGGTCCATCGTGCCGGGCAGGAAGTTCTCCACCACCACGTCGGCCCGGGCGGCCAGTTCCCGCGCCTGGTCCAGGTCGACGGGGTCACGCAGGTCCCAGGCGAAGGACCGCTTGTTGCGGTTGACGGACTGGAAATAGGTGGACTCGTCGCCCACCCACGGTGGACCCCACTGCCGCGTGTCGTCGCCGACGCCGGCGCGCTCGATCTTCACGACCTCGGCGCCGAGATCGGCGAGCAGCATCGTGGCGTACGGCCCGGCGAGCACCCGCCCGAAGTCGGCGATCAGCAGGCCCTCCAGCGAAGCAGTCACCGGAACGCTGCCTCGCCCGTCAGCGCGCGGCCGATCACCAGCTGGTGCACCTCGGACGTTCCCTCGTAGGTGAGCACCGACTCGAGGTTGTTGGCGTGCCGGATCACGGGGTATTCCAACGTGATTCCGTTGGCGCCGAGAATCGTGCGGCACTCGCGGGCGATGGCGATGGCCTCGCGCACGTTGTTCAGCTTGCCCGTGCTGACCTGCTCGGGGCGTGCCTCGCCGCGATCCTTCAGACGTCCGAGGTGGTAGGCGAGGAGGTGCCCCTTGCCGACCTCGAGGGCCATGTCGGCGATCTTGACCTGAGTGATCTGGTAGGCGGCGAGCGACTTGTCGAACACCTGACGGTCCTGCGCGTAGGAGATCGCGGACTCGAGGCAGTCGCGGGCGGCGCCCATCGCACCGAAGATGATGCCGAACCGGGCCTCGTTGAGGCAGCCCAGCGGGCCGCCCAGCCCCTTGGCCTCGGGCAGCATCGCGGATTCGGGCAGCCGGACGTCCTCGAGCACGAGTTCCGAGGTGACGGACGCGCGCAGCGACATCTTGTGCTTGATCTCGGGCGCCGAGAAGCCGGGGGTGTCGGTGGGCACGACGAATCCGCGGATGCCGTCGTCGGTGCGCGCCCACACGACGGCGACGTCGGCGACGGATCCGTTGGTGATCCACATCTTCGTGCCGTTGAGGATCCAGTCGTCGCCGTCCCTCTTGGCGCCCGTGCGCATGCCCGCGGGGTTGGAGCCGAAGTCGGGCTCGGTCAGACCGAAGCAGCCGATCGCCTTGCCTGCCGCCATGCGGGGCAGCCACTCCTGCTTCTGGTCCTCGCTGCCGTAGTGGTGGATCGCGAACATGGCCAGCGAGCCCTGCACCGACACGAGGCTGCGGATTCCGGAGTCGACGGCCTCGAGTTCCAGGCAGGCCAGGCCGTAGGCCGTGGCGCTCATGCCGGCGCAGCCGTAGCCGTCGAGGTGCATGCCGAGGACGCCGAGTTCGCCCAGCCCCTCCGCGAGTTCGCGCACGGGCAGTGCCGCCGCCTCGAACCATTCGCCGATGTGGGGCCGGATCTTCTCGTCGGCGAAGCGGCGCACGGTGTCGCGGATCGCGATCTCCTCGGTGTCGAGCAGCGAGTCGAGGGCGAACAGCTGGGACAGGGACTGCGAGTCGGACATTGTTCCTCCACGGGGCCGGTGGGGCTGGTGTGCAAACGTTCGCGAGAACGATTGCACGAACGATTTCGTCACGTAGACTAGGGCGCGTTCCGGCGGACGTCAACCACGAGGCCGCCGGGTCCCCGACCCCGAGCGCGAGGATTGCCCGTGAACCTGCCGGACCGCCCGACCCGCACCTCCGGGCGTCCGCCGACCCTCCGCGAGATCGCCGAACGCGCCGGTGTCCACGTGTCGACGGCGTCCCGGGTGCTCCGGCAGCCCGAGCCCGCCGACGGCTGGTCCGAGGCCGCACTACGGGTGCGCGAGGTGGCGGTGGAACTCGGCTACCAGCCGAACCTGTGGGCCGCGAGCCTTCGTACCCGCAAGACCACCACCCTCGGCGTCGTCATGCCGCGACTCACCGACGGGGTCGTCGCGACCATGTTCCTGGGCATCGAGGAGACGGCCACGCAGGCCGGCTACTCGGTGCTGCTGTCGAGCCCACCCGACGACCTCGACGCCCAGCGCCGCGCCATCGAATTCCTCGTCAGCAGGCAGGTCGACGGCCTCCTGCTCAGCAGCCTCCACAGCCCCGGCCGCGAATTCGTCGACTCGCTGTCGGTGGGGTCGCTGCCGATGCTGCAACTCAACCGGCACGCCGACGTCGGTCTGCCGTTCGTATCCGGCGACGACCACCGGGGCGGCTACCTCGCCGGACGCCACCTCCTCGACCGCGGATTCACCGAGATCGCCGCCATCGCCGGCCCCGACCACGCGAGCACCTCCCGAGACCGGCTCGCCGGATTCCGGGACGCGCTGGCCGAGAACGGCATCGAGCTGGGAGCGGACCGCGTCGTCCGCTCCGACTTCGACGTGTCCGGCGGCGTCGCCGCGGCCACCGTTCTCCTGGAGTCGGATTCGCGCCCCGAGGCGATCTTCACCGTCAGCGACACCATTGCGATCGGCGTCCTCGGCGTCGCCCGCGACCTCGGACTGCGCATCCCCGACGACCTCGCACTGGTCGGGTACAACGACATTCCGGTGGTCGCCCAGCTTCCGGTGCCGCTGACCACCGTCCGGTCACCCGCCCGCCTGATCGGCGCGACGGGTGTGCGTCATCTCCTGTCGATCATCGCCGGCAACGACGTCGAATCGGTGAAACTTCCGGTCGAACTGATCGAGCGAGCGTCGACACGGAAATAGTCAGAGCTTGGCGCGCAGTTCGCGTTTGAGCAGCTTGCCGCTCTGGTTGCGGGGCAATTCGTCCACGAACACCACCTGCTTGGGCACCTTGAACGGCGCGATGCGCTCCTTGACGTGGGCGATCAACGCGTCCGGGGTCACGTCGGACGCGTCCTCCCGCAGCACCACCACCGCGGTGATCGCCTCGATCCACTTGTCGTCCGGCGTCCCGATGACGGCGACCTCGGCGACGTCCGGGTGCGTGTAGACGGCGTCCTCGACCTCCCGCGATGCCACCAGGATGCCGCCGGTGTTGATGACGTCCTTGATGCGGTCGACGACGGTGATGTACCCCTCCGGGTCCCGAGTCACCAGATCTCCCGAGTGGAACCAGCCGTCGCGGAACGCCTCCGCGGTGGCGCCGGGGTTGTCCCAGTACCCCAGGCACAGTTGAGGCGAACGGTAGAGCACCTCGCCCGGTGTGCCGTCCGGAACGTCGTTGCCGTCCGGATCCACCACCCGGGTCTCGACGAAGAACACGGCCTTGCCGCACGACGACGGCCGCGCCTCGTGCTCGGCGGGCTGCAGCACCGTGGCGAGCGGCCCGATCTCGGACTGTCCGAAACAGTTGTAGAAGCCGAGGTCGGGGTAGCGTTCGCGCAGCCGGTTCAGCACCGTCACCGGCATGATCGACGCACCGTACTGCGCCTTCTTCAGCGACGACAGGTCGCGGGTCTCGAGGTCGGGATGTCCGGCGAGCGGTACCCACACGGTCGGGGCCAGGAACAGCGAGCCGATGCGATCGGTTTCGATGCGCCGCAGGATCTCCGGAATGTCGGGGGTCTGCATCAGATTCACCGAGGCGCCCACCGACAGGTACGGCAGCATGAACACGTGCATGCCCGCCGAGTGGTACAGCGGCATGCAGATCAGCGGATTGTCCCCCTCGCTCAACGCGAGGGCGATCACGGAGGACACGTACTCGTGCACGAGTCCGCCGTGAGTCATCATGGCGCCCTTCGGCTTCGACGTCGTCCCCGACGTGTACAGCAGTTGCGCCAGGTCGGTGGACGCGACCGGCACGGCCACGGCGGGCACGTCGCCGGAGCCGCTGTGGGCGAGCAGGGAACCCTCGGCATCGCGCAACGGCACCACGTGGCGCAGGTCCAGCCCGTCCCGAATCGAGTCGAGGTGGCCCCGCAGCGCCGGATCGACCAGCACCGCGGCGCTCCCGGACTGCGAGACCAGGTAGGTCAGCTCTTCGCCCTTGAGCGCATAATTGACGGGGACGTGCACGAGACCCGCACGCGCGCAGGCCAGGAACCCGATCGTGTACGCGTCCGAGTTGGTGCCGTACGCGGCGACGCGCTCACCGGCCGACAGTCCCAGCGACTGCAGGTAGGCGGCGGCGCGGCTGACCGCGTCGTCGAGTTCCCGGTACGTCCACGTGCGGTCCTCGAACGTCAGCGCCCTGCGGTCGGGGAACTTGGCGGCCGAGCGCCGCAGCACTCCGTCGACGGTATCGGTGCGCGCATCCAGACTCATGCACGAAGGTTATAGGACGTCCAACTACCTCGCTAGAGGTTCGCTACCGCCCAGCCGACACCAGCATCGGCGAATGCATGTCGTAGTATGTCACGTCGTCGGTCAGCCGGCCCTCCTCCTCGAACAACGACCTCAGGTCGTCCGGTATCTCCAACTTCTCGTGGGAACGGGCCTCCGCTTCGGACGTGAAGTACACCGCCTCGACGTACCCCCCGTCGCCGTACGTGCACAGCGTCCCACCGAGGATCTCCGGTCGCAGCTCGTGCACCCGGTCGGCGGACTCGTCCAGCAACTCCCGCATCCGGTGCGCGTCCGTCGTGTGACCCTCCATGACCTGCACGAACGTCGCGTCGTCCGAACCGCCACCCATCCACTCGGCCACGTCGGGGCAGTCCATGAAGGACACCGGGCCGTCGAAGCATCTCTCGGTCTCCGCCCACCAAGCGCCCTGCTCGGGACGCTCACTGTTGAGCCGGGCCGCCTCGGCCGATTCGAATCGCGCCAGTGCGATGAACGTTCCGTCGTCGCACAATCCCTGGGTGCATCCGAGGAAGCCCGTCGCCCCCGGGCGGATGTCCTCGGTCCAGCGGTCCATGCACCGGACGAGGCCGGCCTCGTCCGACACCTTTCCTTGAATGATCTGAATGAACATCGATGTCACCTCCCGCGGAACAGTCGCCCCGCAGTGAGAACATTCTCGGTGGCCGGCCTGTCGCGGTCCACCGTCGGCGGGCGCCGACGGCCCGCGGCCGCAGCCACTGCACCCCTGATCTTTCGCCGGTTCGCTACACCACGCAATGCAGGCAGGGCCTGTCACGGAGAGCTATTTTCCCTGCCACTGCGGGGTGCGCTTCTCGACGAACGCCTGCATGCCTTCCTGCGCGTCGCAGGTGACGGCGTTGGTGGCCATCGTCTCGGCCATCGCCCGGTACGCCTCGTCCTGGGGCAGGTCGATCTGGCGGTAGAACGCCTGCTTGCCGATCTTCACGGTGAGCGGGCTGGCCTTCGTGATCTTCGCGGCGAGCGCCCGGGTCTGTGCGTCGAGGTCCTCCGGCGCGACCACCAGGTTCACCAGACCCCAGTCGGCCGCGGTCTCGGCATCGATCGTCTCGCCGGTGAGCAGCATCTGCAGTGCGCGCTTACGTCCGATCGCGCGGCTGAGCGCCACCATCGGGGTGGAGCAGAACAGGCCGATCTTCACTCCCGGCGTTCCGAACACGGCGTTCGACGACGCCACCACGAGGTCGCACGACGCCGCGAGCTGACAGCCCGCCGCGACCGCCGCGCCCTGCACGGACGCGATGACCGGCTGCGGAATATCCTGCACGGCCTGCATCATCTCGACGCAGGTGTCGAAGATGGCCTGCTCGTCCTCGAGTGTGCGGCCGATCATCTCCTTCAGGTCGTGACCCGCGGAGAACACCGGTCCTGCAGCCCTGATGACGACGACGCGGGTGGTGTCGTCGTCGCCCAGCTTCCGAAGCGCTGCGGTGACATCCCGCATGGCCTCGGACGACAGCGGATTGCGCTGGTCCGGGCGGTTCAGGGTGAGGAACGCGACGCCGGTGTCCGGCAAGGCAGTGGTCTCGACGAAGTTCTCGGTCATGACTACTGCCTACCACCTGTGAGTACTTGTTAACCGCCGGCGGTTAACAAGTACTCACAGGGGGAGCAATGCGGGCCCGCACCTCACCGAAGCCGATGCGGGTGCCGTTCGGGCCCGGTGCGGTGGCGGAGATGGCGATCTCGTCGCCGTCCTCGAGGAACGTGCGCTTCTCGTCCCCCACGACGACCGGATCCTGCCCACCCCAGGTCAGTTCGATGAAAGCCCCGCGCTGGTCCTTCTCAGGTCCGGAGATGGTGCCCGACGCGAACAGATCACCCGTGCTGGCGGCGGCGCCGTTGACCGTGGTGTGCGCGAGCATCTGCGCCGGCGACCAGTACATCTGCGCGTACGGCGGCCGCGACACGACGTGCCCGTTCCATTCGACGGCCAGGTCGATGTCCAGACCCCACTTCTCTTCGCCGCGCAGGTACGGCAGCGGCTGCGGATCCTGCGTCGGGGTGTCGATGCGGGCCGCCTCGAGGGCCGCCAGCGGCACCACCCACGGGGAGATGGACGTCGCGAAACTCTTCCCGAGGAACGGGCCGAGCGGAACGTACTCCCAGGCCTGGATGTCGCGGGCCGACCAGTCGTTCACGACGACCGCGCCGAACACGTGGTCCGCGAACCGATCCGGGGTGATGGTCTCCCCCAGCTTCGTCGGGACGCCGACGAGGAAGCCCATCTCGGCCTCGATGTCGAGGCGGCGGGACGGCCCGAAGTCGGGGGCGTCCTGATTCGGGGCCTTCCGCTGCCCGCACGGCCGGATCACGTCGACGCCCGACACGATGACGGTGCTCGAGCGCCCGTGGTACCCGACCGGCAGGTGCTTCCAGTTGGGCATCAGCGGGTCGGAGTCGGGGCGGAACAGTCGTCCGAGGTTGGTGGCGTGATTCTCGGACGCGTAGAAGTCGACGTAGTCGGCGACGGCCACCGGCAGGTGCATCGTCACGTCCTCGACCGCGAACACCGCGGTGTCGGCGACGTCGCCCCGGACGAGTTCGGTGATCTGCCGGCGAACCTCGCTCCAGCGGTCCGGGCCCTGCGCCATGAATGCGTTGAGGGTGGGCTGCGCGAAGACGTCGTCGCCCAGGGTGGCGGCGAGATCCACGACGGAATCTCCCACCCGCACACCGACCCGGGGGGCCGAGTCCGCGGTCGAGAACACGCCGTACGGCAGGTTCTCCAACCCGAACAGGGAATCGGCGGGAATGTCGAGGACGGTCATGCGTGGGCTCCTTCATCGGCGGAAGCGTGTTCATCGGCGAGGGCGGACGTCGGCACGAGGTGCAGTGCGACGAGATCTTCGAGGGGCTCGAGGATGCTGCACGTGCCGAAGGATCGGAAGGCGGTGCGGACGGCGCCGACGACGTCGGCGGGGAGGTCGCTCAGTTCGCGGGCGATCCGGGTGCCGTCACGCTCCGCGAGGGTCGCGGCCACCCGGTCGGTGTCGGCGCCGTCGAGTGCGTGCCGGGTGGCGAGAAGCACGTTGAGGAATCCGTGCTGCTCGAAACCGGTGTGCGGATCGGTGTTGCGGACGGCGTGGTGCAGTCCGGCGGTGGCCTTGAACGGGACGCGTGTCGTGACGGCGGCGCGCACAGCGGACGCGAGTTCACTCTCGTCCGGGTAGGCCTCGGCGACAACGCCTCCCGTGCGGAACTTCGCCGCGAACGGGCCGCCGACGAGTGCGGCGAGGAAGCCGGCCCGGCGCTCGCCACGCGGGACCTCGACGAACACCTCACAACCGGAGGTCAGGTCCGCCGCGGCCTCCAATGCGGCAAAGAACTCCGCGGCCGTCTGTTCGACGGGCGCCGCGATCTCGAGCGCCACCGCGGTGGCACCGTCGATCTGCGCGAGGCGGTCGAGTGCGGGTTCGAGAGTGGCCGGGCCACCGGGCAGCGTCAGGCTCAACTCGATCGCACCGGCTGTCAGTTCGTCCAGCCGGGCGACGGGGAACACGAAGGGTCCGACGAGATCCCCGTACGTCGCCGACAGATGCCTGGCGTGCGCGGGCAGAGCGTCGGGGAGCGGCGTGTTTCCGGGCGGAAACAGGGCGGCGTCGTCGCAGAGACCGGAGAAGAGAGCGGGGATCACTGCTTCGGCCCCCGTCCCGCCCAGGTCCAGGCGTAGCCCGAGTCCTCGCACGCGAGTGCGCCCTCGCCGAGTTCGAGCGGACGGAACGTGTCGACCATGACGGCCAGTTCGTCGAAGAACTCGGCGCCGATGCTGCGTTCGTACGCACCCGGCTGCGGTCCGTGCGCGTGGCCGCCGGGGTGGATCGAGATGGACCCCTGGCCGATGCCGGAACCCTTGCGCGCCTCGTAGTCTCCGCCGCAGTAGAACATGATCTCGTCGGAATCGACGTTCGAGTGGTAGTACGGCACCGGAATCGACAGCGGGTGGTAGTCGACCTTGCGGGGCACGAAGTTGCAGATGACGAAGTTGTTGCCCTCGAACGCCTGATGCGCCGGCGGCGGCTGGTGCACGCGCCCGGTGATGGGTTCGTAGTCGGAGATGTTGAACGTATACGGGTACAGGCAGCCGTCCCACCCCACGACATCGAAGGGATGCTGCGGGTACACCATTCGCGTGCCGACGATGCCGTGCGACGTCCGGTGCTTGACGAGCACCTCGACGTCCGTAGCCTCGGACTGCAGCGTGTCGGACGGTCCGTGCAGGTCGCGCTCGCAGTAGGGCGCATTCTCGAGCAGCTGGCCGAACCGGGACAGGTAGCGCTTCGGCGGGACGATGTGACTGTTGGCTTCCATCGCGTAGGCGCGCAACGGTTCCGGGCCCCGCGGAATCCAGCGGTGCGTGGTCGACATCGGAATCAGGACGTAGTCGCCCTGCTTCGCTTCGAGGGCACCGAACACGGTTTCGACGGTGGCGGCACCGGATTCGACGTACACCATCTCGTCGCCGATCGCGTTGCGGTACAGCGGCGACTCCTTGGCTGCAACCACGTAGGAGATGCGGACGTCGGCGTTGCCGAGGATCAGCCGGCGTCCGGTGACCACGTCGGTGTCGGCCCAGACCGTCTCCGGGAAGAGGTCGTGCAGCTTCAGGTGGCGCGGCTTGAGCGGGTGATTGGGGGTGGTGCTCTGATCGGGCAGCTCCCACACCGTGGCGTCGACGATCGCCGACGGGATGTGGCGGTGATAGAGCAGCGAGGAGTCCGAGGAGAAGCCCTCTTCGCCCATCAACTCCTCGAAGTAGAGCTGACCGTTGTCGTCACGGTGCTGCGTGTGCCGCTTGGGCGGAATGTTGCCCACGTGCCGATAGAACGCCATGACCGGCCTCCCTAGAAGTGCGTGTCCGTAGTAGTAAATACATTAACTAAATTGGGGGCGTGATGGCAAGCACAGGTTTTTCGAGGAGGCACAGCAGGGTCAGTTACGGCCGCGGACGTCGAACTGGCTGCGGTTGGTGATCAGCTTGTCGAGCAGCATGACGAGAATGCGCTGCTCCGGCTCGGTGAGGACACTCGCCCACGCGTGTTCGCGCTCGTTCTGCTCGCGGTAGATCTCACCGATCTCGCTGCGCCCTTTCTCCGTGAGCGACAACTGGACCGACCGGCCGTCCCGCTCGTCCGGAGCCCGCTCCATCAGACCACCGCTGACCAGCGTTTTCGTCAGATTCGACACGGCGGCCCGGCTCATACCGGTGAGCTTGGCGGCGGTCTTCGACTCGACCGGCCCCGCCAGCCACGTCACGAACATCAGCCGGAACGCAGACCACGACAACCCGCGCGGCCGGTGGATCGACGACTCCAGGTCGTACGTCACCACGTTCGACGCGCGGTTCAACGTCAGGAGCACCTGCGTGGCGAGTTCGTGCGTCGAACCGTATTCGGTGCTCAGACGCCTGTTCGCCAGTTCGATGAACGACCAGAAGTCGAGGCTGTCGGGCACCTCGACAGGCACCGGCGCTACGTCATCGGTCATGAGGGAACCCTATCGCGAGCCGGTGGCGGGCCCAGCGCCTGCCACCTCCGCTTTTAGTATATCCATGAACTAGTTGCGCTGGCGCGCCCGTGAGTACTTATTAACGTCCGGCGGTTAACAAGTACTCACGGGTGGCGGAGCCGCAAAGCCTCGACCACCACGTCCGGCCGGTCCTCGGGCATCAACGTGTAGCTGTCCTCGACCTCCCGCAGTCGGGCGTTCGGGTACAGCTCGGCCAGCCGCCGACCGTGGTCGCGGGGCATCACCTTGTCCTCGACCGCCCACAGCACGAGGACCGGCCGGTCGAAGTTCCGGTTCGCTTCCGCCCATTCCAGCAGCGTCGACTTGGGCGGCAGCGACGTCGTGTACTTGCGCAGGTCCCGGCGTATGCGGCGATCGGTGGTGGCGGGACGGAACCAGCCGTCCATCACCGCTTTCGGCACGGGCCGCTTGCTCATCCAGCCCCACGCCGCGGGAGCGCGGCGCATCACCTGGAATCGCAGCGCCTGCATGGTCAGGGCGAGGCCACCGGGGACCGCCGCCGCGAGGCCGATCGCACGGCCGGGAATCCCCGGCGGATAGTTGTCGAACGCCTCGCACGGGGTGAGGACGAGGGCCCCGACGCGGCTGGTGTCGCCGAGCGCGATCAGCACCTGCGCGCCGCCCCAGTCGTTCTGCACGAGCGTGACGTCGGTCAGGTCGAGTTTCTCGAGGAACTCGCCGATGAGCAGTCCGAGGCCGCGCAACGAGAGGTCGGCGTCGGCGCGCATCGGGATGCGGTGCGCGCCGAGCGGGAGGGTGGGGAGAACACAGCGGAAGTCCGGGACGAGTCGCTCCACCACGTGCCGCCACACCGTGCCGTCGATCGTCAGGCCGGAGATGAACACGAGAACAGGGCCGTCGCCTCCGGTGTCGTCGTACTCGACGGTGCCTGCGGAGAGTTCGATCTGCTTCATGGCGCTCACTCCATTTGATAGATCGTTCTACTGAGAATCACGTTACGATGAGGTGCGCACCGAGCACAACGGTCGGAGGCCGAAAAGTGAACGACACCAAGGCCCGGATCCTCGGCACCAGCAGCGACCTCTTCCGCCGCAACGGCTACACCGGGACCGGACTCAAGCAGGTCGCGACGGAGGCCCGTGCCCCGTTCGGGTCGATCTACCACTTCTTCCCGGGCGGAAAGCAGCAGCTCGGCGAGGAGGTCATCCGCACGTCGGGCGAGGAGTACGCGCGACTGGTGTTCTCCATCCTCGACGCGCATCCCGACATTCTCGAGGGGATCGAGGTCGCGTTCCGGCTGGCGGGCGAGACCCTGGTGACCACCGATTACGCGGACGCCTGCCCCATCGCCACGGTCGCACTCGAGGTCGCGAGCACCAACGAGGTGCTCCGCGTCGCCACGGCGGACGTGTTCACGAGCTGGATCGACTCCGGCAGCGCGCTGCTACGGTCCCGCGGGTTCGGCGACGCCGATGCGAGGCGCCTGATCCTGGGGTTCGTCACCAGCCTGGAGGGCGCGTTCGTCCTCGCCCGCGCGCTCCGCAGCACCGAACCGCTCGACGCGGCCGGGGCCACCGTTCTCGCCGCCGCGCGCGCCTGCCTCCCCCACGTGAGTGAGAAGGCGTCCCCGGACACGCTTTGCTACTCACCTGCAGGGTGTGACGGAGGCCACACGCCAAAGGTGGAAGAAATCCCCGCCGGCAGTAGTTGAATCAGCAAGAACTTGAACATTCAATTACTTGTGTCGACGATCCGAGGAGTTCTCATGACCACCGCCACCGCCACCCTCCCCAACCTCACCGCCGGAACCTGGGCCATCGACACCGTCCACTCCACCGTC
>NZ_WXYH01000043.1:0-18720 GCF_009872365.1 Rhodococcus sp. T7 | reverse complement strand
TCGAAGAATCGTCCCTCGTGCGCGTCGAGGACGTCGATCAGCTCGAGCAGCGAAATCACCCGCTGCGCGTACGCGACGCCGAGCGGCACCTGCGTCAGACGCTCACGCCCCTCGACGCCGAACAGGTCCGATACCCGGATCAACACCCCGGCCTTGGCGAGCACCGAGTGGACCTGGGCCTTGAGCCCGGAGCGCAAGGCCACCAGCTTCGCTCGATAGCGCACCAGCTCGCGCAACTCCCGTGTGGCGGGCGGGGCAATCCACGCCTCGGGCAACCGGTGCATCCGGAGCAGGTCCGCCAGATCTCCGGCGTCGCGTACATCGTTCTTCACCCTCCGATACCGGAAACCCTTGACACCCAGAGGATGTGCGAGATGCACGCACGCGCCGGCGGCCTGCAGGGCATCGACCGCCCAGTACCAGCCATAGGTCGCCTCGAGCACCACCTCCGGGTTCGCGCCGGCCTTCTCGATCTGCAGTCCCAACGCCACCGGATCGTTGACGATCCGCACCGCCGACAATTGTTCGCCCTCCGCCGTCTGGCGGACGATCACCGACCGCTGCCGGTGCAGATCGATCCCGACGACCTGACTTCCGTCATACTCGTTCATAGGGGCCTCCTCCGTCGTGACGAACTGACACCCCCAGCATTCGCCGGGAACCACGAGGAGAGGGAGGCCCCGCCCCTTTCATCGCATCAGGATCGGTTGCGGCAGTTCGTCGCTGGCCTCGGCGCCGGTAACAGGGCCACATCGGCTGCAGCTGACCACCAGGACGTGGCCGTGGGGCTGACAGCGAGCCCAGTGATGTCGCTCGCGGACACGGTGGCGGGCGTCGAGGTGCAGCCAGAGGAAAGCGAGGTCGTCGCGGTGGGGGATGGTGTCGCCGCGGTGGTGGGCAGGTGTCCGCAGGTCGGACAGGCCATAGGGCCGATTTGGGCGCGCAGCTGCTCCGCAGCAACTGTTGATGTGGAACCACACTCGGTACCCGTCACCATGACGGACTCGGACGGCTGCTGAGGTAGGCGGCGGTACAGGATGGAGCGGGTCAGTCCGGTCTTGTCGGTGATCTCGGCGACGGTGGCGCCGTCATTTCGCAGTTGGATGGCGTAGGCGAGTTGGGCGTCGGTGACCACGCTGGGACGGCCGACCCGGCGACCCTTCTCGGTGGCCACCGACCGGGCATGGGCGGCGCGCTCGACCGCATAGGTGCGTTCCATCTGCCTGAACAAGGCGAGCAGCACCAGCGCCAACTGTGCCATCAGATCGTCGGGATTCGTCGAGTCGATCCGGATCGGGTCGGCCAGGTTCCGGAAACTTATGCCGCGCTGGTGCAGGTCGTGGATCAGGTTGAGGGTGTCGGTGCCGGTCCGGCCGAGCCGGTCGAGGTGTGCACCGCGATGACATCGCCCGTGCGGGCGTATCCCAGCAAAGCCTGCAGCCCAGGACGGTCGGTGCTGACCCCGGACTTCTTGTCCACGTAGATATTCGTCTGGTCGATCCAGGCCTTCGTGAGCGCATCGATCTGCCGCCGCGCGAGGTCCTGCTTGCTCGTCGACACCTTCAGGTTTCATGTGCGAGGTTCACGGCCTTGATGGCTGCGTCCTGCAGTTCGACGGTCGCACCCTTCGATGCGCGTCGGTCTTACAGTCGGGTTCCGCCCGGAGGAGAAGAGCGGCGCGGAGTACGGGGGTGACGCGCTCGATGACACTGTCCGGTGGCGGGGGAACACGGTTCTCGCCGTCGCGGATCGCGTAGTCATCGTCCCGCGGGCTCATGGCGTTGATTCTCCTCCGGGCGTCCTGAGCGCGGGTATCACCGACAGGTCAACGGGTAGGTCACAGACTACGAAAAATGGCCTCTGACCGGCAATTTTTATTGTGACGCCGGTAGGATGTGAACCTGTGGTGCGGATTCACCCGGGCCCGCAGATCGGTCCGGAGCCTGCCCGCCCGGCGGTCACGATCCCGCCACCCGCGAGGAGCCCACACACACCAGCGCGCCGATCTCGCGGATCCCGACCCGGCGAGGTGATAACTCGATCCCATTGCCGACACTCCCCACCACCCGTGTGGCAGACATCGCCCGCACGCTGTGCGGAGATGGACCCATTCTGACCGGCGAACTCGTCACCGCCGACCGCGCCGGCACGGCAATCGTCGTGGATACGCGAAGTCGGTTCTGGTACGTCGGCGGGGACGGGTGCGGCACAAATGCGCCGGTCAGGTGTTGTTCTACGATCACCTCCACACGATCCGGAACGAGGCCGGTGAGGGCGGGGAACCCGACGGAGAAAGTCATCACCACCGGCTGCGACGCCCTCCGGCGTACCGCGCAGGGAGGGCCGGAGAAGCGTTCGACGAGTCGCAAAGCCGGCGATCGGATGCCTGATCCGGGTCGTCGACGCGAGGAACCCGACAGCGCCGCCCCTTCGAGCAGTGGCGCCGGCTCATGGTGTGAGCCGAAGCCTCGACTATCCTTGATCCCGCCGGCTTCGACGAGACATGGAAGCAACTGAAGGAACACCGATGCGCATCTACAGCGAGCATCGCGCGTCGGCGATCACGTATGCGATCGATTGCGTGGAAACATTTCTAGCCGACGATCCGACGATGAGTGGCACAGCAGTGCTCGATGAACTCCGTCGGATGCGTGCACTCCTGGACGATAGGGTCGACATCGTTCGCCATTGCGGCACGCCGATCAAGCGAGACTATCCGCAATCCGAGTGGCGGCACACTGACATCAGTGGGTCACGCGGTTGCCGGGCAGCCAGCTTTGATCCAGATGCAGCGCCAGACGAGTCGGCGTGGAACGACTCGCTGAAGAGATCGATGAAGGCGGAGCCTGCGAAGGGCTCGGAGCTCTCCTGACGCAGTCAGGGCGCCGATGTGCCGTCCGGGCCGAAACCCACGTCGTGACACGTTCCTCGTTGCAGCAAGCCTGTCGGCGACCGCCGGTGGGGTTCCGAACTGTGTCGATCGAACAGCTCGAGGGAACCGGCGGCACCGAAGCGGATGCGGTGCCCGCCGTTGGGTGGGGACTGACGCCGGACCGGATGGAGGCGGCGGCCCACACGGATCGCTGGCACCCACAGCTCGGCGTAGCCCGGAGCCCTGGAATCTCACGAGTGCGGGCCGCCGAGGTCGCGGGTCAGATCGAAGGCGAGCACCCGGTCGAGGTGGATAAAGGTTTCGAATTTGGCGCCCGGGGCGATCGCGGCGTCGGACTCGAGGTGGCGCATCAGGTCGAGAACCGCCGGCACGTCGAGGTTTCGGTCGAATGCGCGATACGCGGCTTCGATGATGTCTGCGGGCATCGGGACGGAGATGTGCGTGCTCCAGTCGGCGACGCGCTGCCGCCATCGATGCAACAGCCGCGCGGCGTCGGCGATCGTTTCCATCGTCGGCGGCGCCTGCTGCCGGTAGTGCGTCGAGAGCAGCACACAACGCAGCGTCAACGGATCATGACCGGCGTGGATCAGATCGTCGAGCGGCTCGGACCCGACCGCGCCACCGACTGTCAGAGCAGGCTCTGCAGTTTCGTCCCCGGCGGCGGTCACCATGAGCACGACCGGGGCGCCGACTGCGGCCGCGGCGGCATCGGCGGAATCGAAGACTCCTACCGGTGGGCGGATCATCCACGCGTCGAGATTGCCTGGCGTGACGAGTGAACCAGGGCAGGGGGCGAGGAGGGTAAGTGTGACCTGCGAGCGGTGCACATCCTCGAGCACCCGTCGGGTCAGGTCGGCGACCAGGAGTGTGCGGACCGCACCGACCGTCAAGGAACGGTCCGAGGAGGGCACGCGTACGCACAGGTGCACGACGCTGCCCGGCGTACCGAGTGTGGCGGTGAGTGTGGCGCCCGAGAGGATCAGCATCTTCTCAGTCTCGTCCCGGCCGCCTTCGCCCGCGACAGCCCGCGCTGGACGGGCGCCGGTGCCAGACCGTCCTGAGACCAATGTCGGTGAGCGCGGGACCGGCCGGTGCGAGCGGGACGGCATTGCGGGAGATCGCGGTCGGGGCCCACGGAGAAATTGGATGCTCAATGCGACACAGACACGCCGCGGACATAGATGCTCCAGAGGGTGAGTCGGTCGAAGAGCGGATTGCCCGGCGACGGGGTCGTTTCCGGGGACCCGGCACCGTGCATGATCAGGGCGGCGATGACGGCGCCGATCGTGGACAGATAGATGGGCGGGTCGGCCACGCCCGGCGCGGTGTGATCGAGGTGGAAGGACACAGCCGTTTGTGCCCGGTGGGTTCTCCCGGTAGGCGGCTACGAGTTCTCCCCGGGTGACGGCCAAATCGGGCCAGTGGCCAGAGCCGGACGCCGCCGATGGGTGGACTGGCGGTACGAGATCGGCGTGACGGCTGTCGTGGGCCCATGCCTGGACGCCGAGGTGCCGCAGTGCGGGGTGGCGACCAGGGCTCGGTCCAGCAGGGAGCCGAACAGCCACGCCGACCACGACCACTCCCCTCCCGCCCGGTACGGACGATCGGGGCGGGAGGGGAATGCACCGGCAGCACCGGTGCCGCGGGCCCAGGAGGGTTGCGGCGGACGTGTGTGGATCGGGGACGCCCGAAATTGTGAATCGGCGCCCACGGCCCTCGAAGGGGGCGCACCCCGCCGCAGCGAGATCACACCCGAATCCCGGTGATCGAGGTGAACTCTCGACGGGAGGGATGCGCATGACGCTGAGGAGCTCCTGGGAACGTTGGTGTTCGCGTCGACCTTCATGATCGGGGGAGCGGGTCGTCGCTGCTGCGGCGCCGGTGCGGTATTGGGCGTGGCCGGTGACGGCATCGGTGTGCGTTGCCGGCGGGGTGTGGTGGTCTTTTCCCGCGTCCTCCGCATTCGTGCGGCGGGGGCCAATCCGTCGGTGCCGAGGTCCGGTGACCATCGGTGGATCGGTGATCTGGTGCGGCACTCTGGAGGTCGACGAAAACCATTCCCGTGCTGGGGTATTGGTTGCCGAGCGAGGCGGATCGGGTGGACTGAGGTGCCGATTCTGCCGCGCCGGGCGTGCGGAGGTCGGTGCACCGGCCGTCGGGTCGGTTTCGTGTGCGCTGCAAGAACTCCCGCCGCGGATGCGACTTGTCCGGCCGCCGCGGCAGGGCTGGGTCCTCAGGCGTCGAAGCGGGGGCCGTGCACCGCGTCGTTCACCTGGGCATCCGCGTACCCGCAGCAGTAGTCCCAGGTGGCGTACGCCTCGGGGGTGGGGGCGTAGGCGGGCTCGTGCGGGCGGGCGGGGCCGCCGACCAGAAGCTGGAGGAGGTCGGCGCGGAGCATGTCCCAATCCCTGTAGTGATCGTGCCGGCAGTCCTCGCAGTGTTCGACGAGACCGCGGATCCCGCGAGGTGCCAGCAGCGCCTCGAACACGGCGAGGTCGGCCAGGTCCGCCTCCACGGCGAGCCGCTCCTGGGGATCGAGTGGCCGGTCCGGTTCGAGGGCGTCGAGGGCGGCGGCGGGGTCGGTGGGGTCGCCGGCGAACGGGTCCAGGGGCAGGCCGGGAGGCAGTTGATCGCGCACAGCGCCACGGTACGGGTCGAGTTGCGACGGCGGGGCATCGGCGGGGCACGCATGCCTGGTGTGCGTCTGTCGGTTCGTCTTCTCATCCGATCGTTTTCGAGATATGCGGGCCGGGTCGGGGACGTTTCGGCTCATGTGGTTGACGTCTGGCAGGGCTACGTCTTCTCGGTCTCGATCCGGTACTTCCTCATGCTGACATCGACCTTCCTTCCCTGTTCGGCGAGATCAAACCTGGTACGGAAGCCTCCGGAGAGTTGGGAAGCGTTCCGGACGCGGCGTCGTGTGGTCCCACACCGGTTCCCCACACGTCGCGGTGGGCTGCGCGTCGTCGACATCGGTCGATCGGTCAATCCGGGTAGTAACCACGGCCGTGATGCGCACGTTGCGAACAGGACCGGGGTTCATGTCTGAGCTGCCCGGAGAGAAGCCGGGTGTGGCGACGCGGTGGCCGGCTGCCTCGCCGCCGATGACGGTCACCGAGTTGGTGGCCCGCAGGGGGGACCTGAAAGGTGAGCTGCTGGACTTCGCCCAGCATGCCCGTTTCGGCAGGCAGTTGACCACCCTGATGCGGGCCGCGGCCGATCTCGGTCCGCTGGACGAGGGCATCCTCGTCCGCACCCTCGATCATTTCGTCCTGGAGAACCGGCTCCGCGACGGCGGCACGGTGGTGGAACGGTTCGTCGCGCAACAGCGGCCGCGCCTGACCGAGGACGAGTCCCAGATGCTGCTGGGTTGGCGCGATGTCGTCGAGGGTTACTTCGAGGTCCACCCGGCAGGCGACGGTATCGGCACCACCGTCTTTCACAACCTCGTCGACGACCTGCGTTATCGGGTGCACTCCAATATCGGCCCCGACGTGTTCGCCACGGTGCGGCCCAAGATGTTCGTGTACGGCCGGATCGTGCCCGTTCATCCCGCCACCGGCCACTGGTTGATCAGCGGTCACCGGGGGTTCCTTTCCGGCCTCCGTCGGCCCGACCCTGGCCCGGGCCGCATGGAGGTGGTGGCCGCCGACCCGGGGTTGCTGCGCCGCAATCGCGATCTGTACGAGCGGGCCTGGCAGTTGCAGGCCGACGACCGTGCCGCATTCGTCGACCTGTTCGGGTCCGATCTGGTGATTCTGCCGCCCACCACGGCCCCGGCACGGCTGATCGAACACTACCGGCGCCGCCTGGCTCAGGTCGGTGCCTCCGTCGAGGCCGACGGTACGCCCACCCACCCGGCGGCGCCGGGCGCCCTCACCGCCGAGGAGATGGGCCGACTGCCCGAGGATTACCTCGACGCGGACACCGTCGGGTTGATCTACGACGAGACCGAGGGCCTGAACTATTACCGCGACTTCGGCCGTCTGGATGCGATGTTCGCCGATCCCGCGTTGGCCGGCGACCACACCCACATCACCGTTCTCCGCGGATATCTCGACGACGACACGGTCTCGGCCCTGCCGCTGCGCCGACTGGCCGGGCGCCACCCGGCGGCGTCGACGGTCCTCCGGGTCCTGCTGCGCAGGCCCGGCTTCTCCCGGCAGCGCGACGGCGAAGACCTGCTGCGCACCCGTAAGGGGGCGTTCTTCGGGCAGCCGGCGGCCCCGAGATTTACCGTCACCGGTGACCGCCTCGCCGAACTCCTGTACACCCCGAGTAGTGAGGAGGGCACTGTCGCGTCTGGCGATCCCGGGTCGATGGGTCGGTCGGTGATCGGTGTGACTGACTGACGTTGTGGTGGTGAGATGTTCGTGGCGGACAGGCGCCCGTCGAAGATGCTCTGGACGGCGTTCAACGCGTTCGATCAGGGTGGGGTGTGTGGGTTCGGTGGGTCGCCGGGGATTTGGGTGAGGGTCCAGTCGCGGCGTTCGGTGAGGGCGCGGTGTAGGTGTTGTGTCCAGCGGCGGCGTTCGTCGCTCCCGCGATCGTGGCTGATCGTGATTCGCCTGGTCCACCTTTCGGGTATCCCGCGGTCGTTGATCGCCAGCCCGATGACGACCCGAAGATCGGGATCGGGGGCTCCGGTGACCACGATGCGGCCGGGTTCGCCGCCCATCTCCATCCGGGCGCCGAGCACCGCGGCGACCGCTTCGGCCACCTCGAGCACGGACTGCGCCCCGACCACGTCGATGTGGTCGACTTCGGTCATCTCGGTCCTCCATTTCCGTACCGGAGGGGCCGTACATCGCCGGTACCGTCGACCGAATCACATCACGCACCTCGGTCGGCGGTCGAGTGGCACCGGCGGCCCGTGCATCGGACCGATCAGACGACGTCGCCGCGGCGAGCGGCGCGCCGTTCCCGGTGGGCGTGGTCTTCGGGGCGTGGGTGCCTCGATATCGGTACCGTCGGTGCCCGTGGGCACCAAGGGGCAGCGGCGAGCCGATCGGGCGCTGGTCGCCGCATATCACGAGGCCCGGCTGGGTGAGCTGATCGAGTGTGTCGCTGCCGAGGTGGACCGCTTCCGGGCCGGTGAGGTGGACGCGTACGCCGTCGATGAGGCCCTGCACCACTATCATCTCGCGGCGAAACAACTGTGGACGTTCTGCTGGTCCGGATCCGGCGCCCAGGTCGAGTTCACCGCGCGTGCGGTGGAACGGCTAGCGGCAGACGGCGAGGCGATCGACTGGTGGGAACGCGCCACACCTCGCCGCCGGGAGTAATACACGTCCGCTGCCGCGAGCGTCGGTGCGAGCCGGGGACGGTGAAGGCCTGCCACCGTATTGTGGTCAGCGCCGCTCGCTCCCATTTTCGGGCGGCCTCGACCCGTCGGCCGGTACACAGTGCGACCCGCGATTGGCCAGCAGGGCAAGGGGCCAGCACTGGTACGCCAGTTCACAGGTATTCACCGGCGGTGAGGGTGACGGCGATGATCGCTGCGGCGGCCCTCACTGTGACCGAAACACACCGCCCGTGGTTACTAAACACTCGCAGTCTCAAACTCAGGTGCGGGCGTGACCGACGATGTCCTCCGTGAACGCCTGCATCATCTCGGCGGTGAGGGTGGGACGCACCGTGCCGATCACGTCCAGGTAGTCCTGGGTGCCGGCGTGGCAGCGTCCACCCGAATCGACGCTGCACTCGAAGGTCGCCTGTGCAACGGTCCGTGCCGCGTGCGCGACATCGGCGGGCGTGTAGCCCTCGGTCGCCGCAACGAGGGCAGACACGTCGACCTGCTCGTTGCCGAGGTACCGCTCCCACAGGGCGTGCCGGGCCTCCGAGTCGGGCGCCCCGATCGGCAGCACATAGTCGAAACGTCCGTGTCGAAGGAATGCATCATCCAGTGCTCGAACGGAATTGGTCGCGCACACCAGTAACCGTCCGCTGCGTTCGCGGAAGTTGACGATCGACTTCAGCAGTTCGTTCACCACCCCGACGGACTGCGAACCGGGCCGGCGGCGGGCCGCCACCTCCTCCACCTCGTCGATGAAGACGACGACGTGCTCGAGTTCACCCATCGACGCGAACGCCTCCCCGAGACCGGCGGCGAGCCCGTTCTCGCCGGCCGCGAGCCGCGATGGGAACAGTTCGACGAACGGCCAGCCGAGCCGGCTGGCGATGGCACGCGCGAACGTCGTCTTCCCGGTTCCCGGCGGTCCGAACAGCACCACCGCGCGCGGTGCCGCCACCCCGTGGTCGGCGGCCAGCGCCGGCCTCGACAGCGGGAGCACGATCTTGCGTTCGATCAGCGACTTCTCCCGGGTCATTCCGGCGACCTGTTTCCACAGTCCGGCGGGCGGCACCGCACCGCCGAGAGTCGCCAGGACCCCGGCCGTGCGGGGCGACACCGTCCCGAGCTTCTCGTAGTACGTGACTCCGCTGCGGGTAGTGAATCCGGAATTGCTCAGCGCGGTGGCACCTGTCTCACCTTCGGGGAGGAGCGCGCTCACTCGTCGCACTCCTTTGGCGAGGAGCTGGTGCTCGAGCTGAGACAACAGGGCGCTGCCGAGCCCTTGACCCCGCCATTCGGGATCGAGGGAGAGGCGCATGACCCAGGCGCGGTCCTCGTCGACGCGAGCAACTGCCGTCCCGATGATGTGCCCGTCCCGCACCGCGACGACGGCGGGGTGACGGTTCAGCAGACTCCCGACCACATCCGAGAGCGCGAACAGGGGCAGTTGGTCCGTGGTGGTGGAACTGCTGTCCATGCGCACGACGGCCTCGAGGTCCTCGGGTTCGAAGTCTCGGATGGTCCAGGCGTCCATGCGCCCTCCCTGAAGTGGATGGCGAAATCCTCAGCGTACGTCTGCGGTGCGTACTTGTTAACCGCCCGCGATCTGGGCGACGGTGTGTTCCCCGGAGTCGTGCCGGCGTTGAGCGAGTTCGATCCGGTCCGCGCTGAGCTTCGAGGGCCGTCCACCCTCACGTCAGCGGGCACGGGCGGCCAGCCGCGCTCCGTCTTTCGGTCGCGGAATTGGACCGCGGTGACGGCCAGGGTGACCACGGAAGGGCGGCGGAGAAGTAGATCATCGTGTCGCCCAGCTGGGTTTGGGTGCCTGGTAGCCGACGATCGCCGTGCTTCTCGCCATTCCCAGGTATCGGTCGTCAGCGGGGTCCAGACGGTGGTCACGGCGGCGAGAACGAAGAGTGGGCGGTGGGCCCCGCCCGCTGCCGTAGCGTCCGATTGGTGGTGTGGGGGTCGGTGAAGCGTGTGCGTCGCGGCGGGAGGGTGATCGTGGTCAGGGCGTGCTGGTGTCGGCGATGGTCGTGGTCGCGGTGACCACTGCCGGGTTCTCACGGCGGGGTGCTGGTTGCTCGTGCTCACTCTCGTCGACCGGAGTCGCCGCAGGTAGCTCCGCTGGTCAGCGGTGTTTCGGCTGCTCCGAGCGATCAGGGGTTGGAGGTCGAGGATCGTGTCACCGATGCGAGTGCGGACGCCAGGTGGCCATGGATCGAACCGGTCGACGCGTCGCGTGGGCACCGAAATATTGGCGGAGAGGTGCGGCGCACGGGATCCGGGGGAACGCGGCGCGCTGCCCGGTGGGTGGAGGGCGTGTCGGCGATGACGTCGGCTTCGTTCCCCTGTGGGTGGCGAGTGGATCCAGATCCGGACTGTGTGATGTGCGGCGGGGCGGCGTTCCAGCACCACATGTACGCCAGTTTCGGGGTCTGCTGATTCGAGACAGGCGTATACGAGTGCGCGCCACCCTTGTTCATGCTCGGCATGCGCGAAGCCTTGCTCGACAAGGACGTCGCGGCCGACAACATCCACTACGAAGTCTTCGGCCCGGACAGCTGGGCGGCCGCTCCAGAGGTGGCGAAGATCATCGCCGCCGTGCGGCGTAAGCCTTCGACATCGGCCCCGCCGTTCGTGCGGCCCTGGGCGGAACAGCACGAGATCGGCTGTCCCGACGACGACAAGGAGGTTAGGGCAGCGGGACGTCGGCGCGCTTACCCTGATCGGTCTGCTCGTCTTTCGCGTGCTGAACAGAATCGGGAGGGTCAGGTCAGGACCGCGACGATGACCGTGTTCGCGGCGCCGGTGGTGCAGGACGGGCTCGGACACTGCTCATTCCGACTGAGTTGACCCAACTGGCCGATATCGCGATCGAGCATCCACCCGAAACCCGGACGCGGTCAGTGTTTTTCGCGGTCGTTCTGGCTTCGTCACTGCCGTTGGGCGAGGAGGCGTTGCTGGTGTCAGTCCGAACGGTCCCACAGGCACTTATTGGCCGCCTTCTTCTGCCAGCCTCCACTGACGTCGGGCTGCGGAAGGATGATCCCGTCATTCGTTTCCGGGTTCCTTCTTCTGGCGGTCGGGCACGAACCGTGATCTTATGGCCATGAGAAAACCTATCGTCTTCACGAAGACGGAGGCGAAGATCTTCCACCAGAGGGGTTGACCGGACAGGACGGCTCCGGCTATCCAGCAGAGGGTGCCGGCCACGGCTAGAGATGTCGACCACGTGTGTAGGCCATGGTGAGCGGTCTGCCTCGATCCGCGGACCAGGTCGCTCAGTCCGACGATGCCGATGAGGCTGATTCCGACGAAGTACAGCGCGACGCTCAAGGCGGACCTCCGATCGTTCGACACTGCCGATGCTCGGGCTCGACGGGTCAGTGTGCGCCGACCCGCCTCGACGGCGTCCCGCTCACGCTTCGTTTCCCGGTGGTGCAGGATGTGGTGTCGGAAGGGATGGGAGTCGGGGGTCAGTCGCCGAGTTCACCGATATCTCCCATAACATCCCGCAGTTGTATCCGCCGGCCGGGGTGGCAGATGCCGCTACAGGGTCGAGCGGGTCAGCCCGGTCTTGTCGGTGATCTCGGCGATGGTGGCGCGCGCGCTCGCGCAGCTCGGTGGCGTAGGCGAACTGGGCGTCGGTGACCACGCTGGGCCGGCCGACCCGGCGGCCCTTCTCGGTGGCCACCATGCGGGCGTGGGCGGCGCGCTCGACGGCGTAGGTGCGTTCCATCTGCCCGAACAGTGCCAGCAGCGCTTGGCGTCATAATTCGGTGATGTTGTGCTGTCGATCGGTTGAGGCCGCCGACCTTCGCTGGGACACCCTCGGTTGGTGGATCCTCTGCTGGGATCCGATCCCAGATCCCGAGACGACACTGCGGGATTGGGCGATCCCCAGCTGCACTGGCGTCCCGAATCGAACACCGTCACCGCACCGGCTACCCAGGGCATCGCCGACCTCGTGCGGACCGCCCGCCGGGCCGTCCGCACGTACGCGCGGATCGGTTCCTCCGCCTCCCACAGGACGGACGGGTTGACCACCGGGCGGCCGGACAGCCGTGCGCCGAGCTACGACACTGGAAAGAGATGACCCGGTACCGGCGGCACCCCCGTGTTCACGACGTCAGGCGCCGCGGCGCTCAAACCTAGCGCGACCGATCTCCTCCTTGTACGGGCCACTGATGGACAGCGGGCGGGAGAAATCGGGCGGGAGAAATGCAGTGACGGCGCTCGGGGGGCTCTGCGCCGTCGCCGCGAACGGGCCTGTCGTTGATAGCGGCGCACCATGGGGCATCGGAAGTGCTAGCCGGAGACGGCTCGTAGCCCAGTGTGCGGGTGCGCGGGTCACGCCAGCTTCGCGACCGTCAGCAGGACCGCCGAGTCCACCAACGCTTCGAGGCTGTGCCGGGCGTCGGGCACGATGAGCAGGTCACCCGCACGCCCCTCCCACGACAGCTCGCCGGCCCTGAGCCGGACCCGGCCGGACAAGACCTGCACCGTCGCCTCACCCGGATTCGCATGCTCCCCGAGAACGGCACCCTCGATCATGCCGATCACCGTCTGCCGCAAGACCTTCTCATGCCCGCCGTAGACGGTGTCGGCGGTGTGACCACCACCGGCTGTGGCCGCCTGTTTCACCTGCTGACGAGCCAAGGCTTCGAGAGAAACCCGCTGCATGCCGCTAGTCTATCCACCCGCACCGGGTTCAGGGCGCGTCGACAGTCGGCTTCGCCGCGGAGTCACGGCCCGGCCGCCCACGCACTTACATTCTTCAACTGGAACGTAGGCACGTGTCCACGGCAGCCAAAGGACGGACCGGAAGTGAAGATTCCTCGAAGCACCCACGCGGAGCAAGGCCCCACCAACCGGGCTCGGCGGTGGGCTTGCGTCAGCGGGGAGCTTTCTGCTGACGCCGAGGCCGGCGATGGCGCTCGACAAGCTTGGCGCCCGTGTCCGTCAGATGACCGCCGACAAGAACTGACCTCGCCGCTCGTCGGCGAGGCGACCGGCTATCTGCGGTCGATGCCGCTCTAATTTCTCGTTGTGCTCACGCCACGCCGGGAAAGAGGACGCTCGCCTCGGCCGCGAATGGGTGCGGCGGGGCCGCAACTGCGCAGTTGCCACCGGGTGATCGTGCCGTCCGGCCCGCAGGTGTGGCCGGTGGCCAGCGCCAGGTCGATCCGGGACCGGACCGCGTTCTGTCTGGCCGGATCGACGGCGAACACGATCCGAATCCGGACCTCGTCGCCGAGTCGGTCGGCGTGGGTGTGATGCGGTGCGAGGGAGCGAGGCGGCTGGCGTCCCCAGTGCGTGCACAACGCGGAGGTGACCGCGGCGCCGGGCGCGCCGGTATCGGCATCCGGTGTCATGACCAGGACGGCTTGGTGAGCGAACACGCTCCGCATATCTCGTAGTGTGCTCCCCGGCCGGAAGCCCTGTCATCCACAAGTGGCGCACAACCTGTCCGACACGTCCACCGTCCTCGGAGCGGGGCCCGTCATCGGGGAACCCCGGCGCCAGGACAGGGTGGCGGGACCGTCCACCGATGTCAGGTGTGGTCGGGGCAGAGCAATGCCGGACCGGTGTGCCATCGGGTCGATGCGAGCCACCGTTGCACCGAGTCGGGTAGCCCACCGGTCTCGGTGGCTTCCGCGAGGACACCGGTCAGGATGGGACCGTCGCTCGCACCGAGCAGGCGATGTCGAACGCAGGGTGGGCGGGTTCGCAATGGCGGCAATGACTTCGGCTGAGCACGCCAGGATGGTCCGGGTCCGGGTGCAGCCAGGTGACGGCGAGGTCGGCGCGTTGGTGGGCGGCCTCGGCGCGGGTGGCCGGTTCGTGCCGCAGGTCGGGCAGGCGCGTGACGTCCTCGCCGTCGCGGTAGGGGAGACCACCTCGTCGGCCGAGTGTGCATCGGAACCGCCGGTGGTCCGTGTATTCAGGTGCCCGTACACGGTGGTGCGGGGCACGTTCAGCATGGCCGCGATCTGGGCGACCGTGTGCTTGTCTCTCTTCCCCGCGGATGCGGTTCCTGAGTGTGAATCTCAGCGATCTCGACGCGTGCCTGGATTGGTTCGCCGAGGTGACCATGACGTGGGCATCGACGACACCGACGACGTGGTCGCCGTCTCACTGGACTTCGCGCTGATCCACCTCGGTACCGAGACCCGATAGCCCACCCATCGCGTCGATGCGGTGGCTTCGGTGGCTGCGCGGCCGGTGGTGGGATCGGTGTGACGTTACCAACGGTATAGAGATTCCGAACCCGCCCAGTCCGATCCGGCGCCGACGGCGGATCGCCGAACTGTCCTCCGGGTTCGTCGATACGTGTTCCTGATCGGGTGCGCGAGGTGTCAGGCCGCCAGGTCGTGGCCGGGGGCATTCAGGTCGGTCCAGGTGCACAGTGTGGTGAGGTGTCCTGCGGCATCGATCGCCATCGCGCGGTGCCGGCCGGGATGCCATTTGTCGGCGGTGCACAGCACCGTGGTGCCGTGCCACTGCCGGCGGTCACCGCAGAGTCGGCGTTCGTGAATTTCATTCTCGTACATCGCTTTCTCCTCACCTGGTCGGGGAGGGATGAAACGATAGGGCAGGTCACGTCCCGACTGGTTACCGGGATGTTGCGGTGGTCGCGGCGAGCTTGCGTTCGGCGTGGGCGTCGTTGCTGTCGCTGCCGGTCGCGTCGGCCTGGGTTCGCTGGTTCGACTCGATTATCAGCTGGTCGGTGGTCATGACGCCGGAGTACGGGGCCTTCACCATCCGGCCGTCGCGGTCTCCGGGAGGGAGCGTGGGGTAGGTGCCCGAGGCGTCGATCGCCCCGAAGACCTTGTAGCCCTCGGTTGCCGCCAGGGCAACGGTGTTGGCGCGGACCTGCGTGAACGGTTGGTCGTTGACCACCTGGAACAGGCCGCTCCGGTGGTCGATGAGCGGCTACACCGCCTCGTCGGGGTCGATGAGACCCAGGTTCTTCGTCATGTCCGGCTCCTTCGGTAGGAGGCCTTCACGCAATAATTCAAGTTTCTATTACCTTCAACGTTGGCCGCGTCTGGTTTATTCCCAGGAGATTTGGTTCCCCAATACGCCCCCCATCTCGGCGAGCAGTACAGTTCTTAACTAGGGGTAGGTGAGCGGCAAAAGGGGCGTGGGACGGTGCGGAGCAGGTTGACCGAACAACAGCGTCAGGCCTGGCGGGTGTACATCGAGGGCAGCCTGCGGCTGGAGACCCGGCTGGATGAGGCGCTGCGCGCGGCGACCGGGCTGAGCATGATCGATTACCACGTCTTGCTGTTGCTGTCCGAGGCCCCGGACCAGCGGTTACGGATGAGTGAGCTCGCCGCCCGAATGGTGTTCTCCCGTAGCCGCATCACCTACCAGATCGGGTCGATGCGCAAACGGGGCCTTGTTGCGCGGGAACCGGCACCCGACGACGGCCGGGGGAGCCGGGCGGTGTTGACCGCGTCAGGCCTGCGGGCGTTACATCAGGCCGTCCCTCCTCACGCGCAGAGCGCCCGTGAGCTCTTCCTCGACGATCTCGATCCGGCGGAACTCGACTGCCTCGAGCGGGTCTTTACCCGGTTGACCGAACGGCTCCATTAGCGGAGCGCCGCGCTCGCGCCGCCCAGGCCGGCGCGGAAGGGCTCCGTTCCGCACGTACCGTGTGTCCGGCGGATTGTCGGCAAGTCGCCGTGCGCGAGCTGAGAGGCCACGGTACCGACCGTCGCCGCGGAGGGCGTCGGGGTCAAGTCCCAGGACGTGGTGTACGAAGCAGCCGTGTGATTCCTCGTCGGTGGGTGGTCATGCGGTCAGCGCGGGTGTCACCTCCTCGGCCGATTCCGCAGTGTCGCCCGCGGTGCTGGCGCCGCGAGAGCGAGCCAGGACGTCGAGCCCGAGATAACGGCGGGCTTCGATCCATTCATGCTGCTCGGCGAGAACCGCGCCGACGAGCCGGATCAGCGCGGTGCGGTCGGGGAAGATTCCGACGACATCGGTCCTCCGGCGGATCTCCTTATTCAGTCGCTCCTTTATCCGGCCCTCGGGGCCGGATCAACCCCTGGCGGTCGATTTGAGTCAGCGGTCGAGGCGGTGCAGGTGGTCGGTGAGGGTGCCGGCGACGCGGTGGTGACGGGCGGCTTCGTCGAGCCAACCACGGTCGCGGGCGTCGGCCTCGAGGGCCTGGATGTCGGTGCGGTGCGCCTCGAGCGCACCGCGGAATTCCGGTCCGGTGACGAAGTTGTCGCAGGTTTCGCAGATGTTGGCGTAGGGGCAGGCGCCGGACGCTTCGTGGCGGGAGCAGTAGCCGTGGGCAACACGGGTTTTGAGCATCTCGCTGCCGAGCCAGCTGACGGTGTCGGGTCTCCGAGAAGGTCGAGGCACTCTACGACGCACCCCGCGAACTGCCCGCCGATGACGAGGGGACCGAGATGCGGAAGCTACGCTCCGAGATGCACCGCCGGATGCTCGGCAACGGCTACTGCGCCCGACCCGTGGGACTCGACTGCCACTTCGAATCCATCTGCGAATCCTGCACGTTCTTCCAGACCACCATCGAGTTCCGCCCCACCCTGCAATCGCAGCGCGACGACGCCGCCGAAAAGGGCCAACTCGGTCGGCAGAAGATCTTCGACGGACTGCTCACCCGACTCGACCAGTCCGCCTCCTGACATGATCACCTTGACAAGATCACCCACATAATGCCCGAGCAGCGCCATCAACGCTTGCAGACTCATCCCGGCGTTGGCGAGCTCGGTGGCCCAGGTATGCCTTGTGTCCGCAGTGGCCGTGTGCGGTCGGGTTCGTGTTGCGTTTGAAGTGGATGGTTCCCGGCGCGGGGTTCGCGACGCTGGTGGCCGGCTGTATAGCGATAAGATCGGCTCTCGCGGCCACCCCGATCGTCGGCGCTCGGCTGGGCGGTGACGGCCGCCCCGCCCTCACGTGAGCACTTCCGCGGCGCGCAGCCCACAACGAGGGCCCGGGCCGTCCGGTGATCAGCCCACCGACCTGCTGGTCAGCACCCACGATCGCGGTCGGGTCCCTGGCTGAGGCCAAAGCCGGCCGGGCCGGGCCACGACGAGGCGAGAGACGTTCGTGCACAGCGGACAAGAGGTCTGCGTCGCAAAAGCCTGCGTCCACTCCTGCTGGTGGGGCAGCGCACCCGCGGCGGGGGTTCTGGGTGGTGACACCGACCGGGCAGGTGTTGGTATGACATCCCAGGGGCAAGCTCCGGCTTGTGCAAGAAAACGACGGTGCCGCCGGTCGCCTCCGAGGGCGGTCGCGACGGCGACGGCCTCCACCAGGCCCCGGTCGATGTTCGCCCGCACCTTCTCGAACGAGACCAGGGTGCCGACCGTCTCGTGGATCCGGGTGGTGTCGAACAGGCTCGCCAACCGTACCCGCAGGCCCGCGATCTGCCCGAGGTAGCGGAGCCCGCTGTCGGCGACGCCGCCGGCCACCGAGAACACTCGCGCAGGGCCACCGAATCACGCAGCGGCACCACGGTTTCCGCGGCCTCGGTGAGACCCGGTGGGCATTGCCGGCCAACCCGACCACGTTCAGGGCGCCCGACCAGGATGGTCGGCGGCCGGCCCAGCCGGGGGAGCAGTGAGGTGATGGCACCGGCCTCGCCGCGGGCGCCGCCGCCCGCGGCTACGAGTCCCACTCGGTCGCCCACCAGCGACCGTAACGAATCGTCCCGGCAAGGCAAGACCTTTGGCGACTCTCGGCCGCCTCGTTTCCGCCTCGGGTCCCGCGGACCCTGTATTTCGGCCACACGGTCGTGTACCTCTCGGACCTGATGGCCATGTGCCTGATGGGCTTGCTGTTTCGGTCCTCGGTTTTCGGCCCTCGGGGGTCCGGTATCCCGACGACCGGTGCCATTCGACCGTCCTTCATCGGGTGTCACCGTCGCGGCGTATCAGCGTGACGTGGCGACCTGAGACGTATTCCATGTCGATGATGAGGTGCCGGTCGCCGGGATGGATCGACCACGGGACCGCGTTCCGGTGGTGAAATCTGGCCACGGCGTCCGCGGATGCCACGTAGGTGGCGTGGCCCATGGCAGTGACACTCCATCCGATTCGGGTGATCAGATCGATGTCCCCCGCTTCGAATGCGAGAAGCTCCCCGTCGAACCGTGCGAACGACTCGTCGTCGGTGGGGATGACGACTTCGCCCCCGACGGTGGCGAAGGTCACCGGACGCAGCGCCGGCACCGCGTTCTCGGTGAAGACCATTCGACCGACCGGAACCGACCGCAGCAAGCGAATGCACTCGGCGGTGGAGAGCACCGAATCCGGCGCTGTTGTGGTCATGTGGTCTCCTCCCTCGACGTGCCCGACCACTTCAACGATCACCTCACCGCGGGTGGTGAAACAGAGGACAAGGTCACCCGCTTGGCCAGTCCCGAACTCACGGGGAACCATCTTTACGGACACCGTTGTTGAACCGGGGTAGTGAGGTTGCCCCTCGGGAGTGGACACCGGATTTCATGCGGCGACTGACAGCGTAGACGACGCGATGAGTCGTTGTT
>NZ_WXYH01000042.1:0-19029 GCF_009872365.1 Rhodococcus sp. T7 | reverse complement strand
AGGGCACCGTCGAGCATCAACAGCACCATCGTCAGATCCCGCAAACAGGTCATGCTCTCCAGCAGCGCAGTCACCTCAGACCCGCTCATCGGACGTGGCAACCGGTGCGGCAACCGGACCCGCACCTCCCGGCTGACCGGCTGCTGCCTACTCGCATTCCCCATGAAGGGGCGGTGCCGTTCGGCGACCATCGCCAGCGCGACATCACGACGGCGCCGCATCGGGTTCTCGCCGGTGACGAGTTCGGCGACGATCGCCCAGTCGTAGAAACTCGATACTGCGGCCAGCACTCGCGCCACACTCGAGGGCACCAACAGCCGCCCGCCGGACCCGACGGACGAGAGGCCCAGCCGGCTGCGCCGGCCCACGCACCGGTCGTCGCCGCAGCCATCCGAGCAGCTCCAGGGCCAGTGACGGCCGGAATTCGCGCCAATCGATTCCGCGTTCGGCGAAGAACTCGAACACCAAGCGCAGATCGTAGCCGTACGCCAGCGCCGTGTTCGGGCTCCGGCCGGAATCCAGCACGTACCGCAGGAACCGGGTCACCGACGGCACCGGCTCGCCATCGGGTCCCACCAGGACCACCGAGGGCACGATCCCGCCCGTCTTCACGGCCTGCACGTGCATGACCCCAGCCCACCACCGGGTGATCCGATCCGCGTGCCAACTCGCCGTGAGATGTCCACATAAGTACGAAACTATCCGGCAGTGGTGCGCCCTCGGCCTGGTCTCTTCGGTCGTGGACCACTGCGTACCTGACTTCGCCGGGGGTCTGAACACCGTGGACCGCAGCGCGTCCTCGAGCAGATCGACGACCGCCTCGAGTTCTCCCACTCCCCTCAGCCCGACCTGGATTCGGTGGACGGTCCGCTCTGGATTCTGCTGCCGGTAGTCGGCAGTCTGCTGGGCGCTCGAGGAGTTCCCCGACCTTGTTTAAGCGTCCTGGCCGCAACGGTGTTTGCGATGATCCCCTGGCCTGCCGTTCGTCGAGGGCGAACCGTTTGGAGATGTGTCCGGGCCCGCCGCAGGGACAGGGCCCGAAATCGGTCAAGTATCGGCGGCGCCGAGCGCGACCCCGAGCGCAGCGCAATGGTTACAGCCTGTGAAGCGGTGGATGGGGGGTCCGTGCTCTGACCCCGCCAGCCTCCGGTCTGTGGTAAACCGGCGGGCCGGGCGACCGCCCCGGTGTCGGTGGTGCGGCCGTCATTTATGCTGATCCCCTGAACCGATTATCACTTCCACGGTGGTGCATACCGGTCCAGTCGGAAAGGGTGGCCCGGGAAGGTCTGGCGTCGAGGCCGGTCGGTTCCCGAGGGGGTCGTAGGGCCACGTCCGACTTCGTGCGTTGCGTCCTCGCTGCGATGGGTGGTGCTGTGGAACTGCTGGTGCTGACCGGTGACCTCGACCCCGAGTCCGTGTTGCCCGCGCTCGGGCTGCTCGCGCACACGGCACGGTCGGCGCCGCTGGAGGCGTCGTCTTTCCTCGACACGGATCGGGTCGATGTCGTCCTCGTCGACGCGCGGGCCGACCTCGCGGCCGCTCGTGATCTGTGCCGGTCGCGCAAGACTTCAGATTCCGCCGTGGTTCCGGTGGTTGCGGTCCTGACCGAGGGCGGGTTGGTCGCTGTCACCCCGGAGTGGGGGCTCGACGACATCCTGCTGACCGGCGCGGGCCCGGCCGAGCTGAATGCCCGGCTGCGCCTGCTGGCCGGCCGCAGCGGTGGAGCCGGTCCGGATGGCACCGTGAAGATCGCCCTCGGCGATCTGGTGATCGACGACCTCACCTACACCGCCCGGGTGCGTGGCCGTCCGCTCGATCTCACCTACAAGGAGTTCGAGTTGCTCAAACACCTTGTCCAGCATGCTGGTCAGGTCTTCACCCGGGCGCAGTTACTGCAGACGGTGTGGGGCTACGACTTCTTCGGCGGCACCCGCACCGTGGACGTGCACGTCCGCCGGGTGCGGGCGAAGCTCGGCGTCGAGCACCATTCGCTGATTCAGACGGTCCGCAACGTGGGGTACAAGGCGGCGGCGCAGCACCACACCGGCACGACGGACCCGCAATCCTGAGCGGCCGTACGTCGACGCCTCCGGGTGGAAGGACCCGGCGAGCGCCCTTGTCCGTGGGCGCTGACTCGTCATGATCCCGGGTCCCGGGGTATTGAGAGCCGTTCAGGCGTCCGGCGCAGTCGGGTCCGTCGGGTGATGGTCGGGTCCGTGACGCCCTCGATGCCGGTGACGCGCATCGTGACCGATCAGCTACGACCAGTGGGCGGAGATGTCGGTCGGGTCGGTGAGGGGGCAGGTTTCGTGCCGCGCCAGTTCGGCCGGAAGGCCTTCGGCGGTCGGCACCATTCGCAGCTGGATTCCGCCGGGAAGGAGAGGATTTCCGGCAGTGTCAGGGTCCGATCGGAGCCGGGCAGCGAGAAGGACCGGGCCACCGATCCGGACTCCACCTGTGGGCGGCCGCGTTCAGGCGATGTCGACCGCGCCCGGCACGCCGCAATACAGGCACTCGAGCTGCAACAGGACTTCAAACGGGACGTACAACGGGCAGAACTACGCCCGATACCAGTACAAGGTGACCGATGGTGGGCGGATCTGGTTCTTTGTCGATCCTGCACAGAATGGCGCCAAGATCGCGGGCCGGGTTCTGCTCGAACGCTGCGAACCCGGCCACCCGAAGGAAACCGAATAGGTCACGCACAGCTATGGGCCACTCGGGTCCCCGAGGCGGTCGCGGCGCCGGATCTGCACGCGTGAGCAGGAAACGCGGCGCGGTTCTCGGCGGGATCTGTGTCGGGGGCCGCGCCGATCGGCCCTGGTTGGACCTCGCTCCGGCGGAGGCACAGCCGGTGTAGATCGCTGTGCACGGCCCGTACCCGACCCCGGGGTGCGGGACGTTTCGGGTGCGACAGGGCTGTGACCTGGTGTGATGACATGTCCCCGGTTGTGATGTGGGGGTGCCGGCGACGTGTCGGGGGGAGTGCGGCGGTCCTGACACGGATCGATCAACGACCAGCTCGGGGCCAACGTCAGCCTGCACGATCTGCGTCACACGCTCGGATTGCGCCTGATCGCCGATCCCGACGTCACCCTCGTCGACGTCCAGCAGGTACTCCGACATCGGCAGATCACCACGACGGGCCGCTACCTTCGTCCCCGAGTAGGTGAGATCTGCCGCCAACGGACATCCGTCCCGGAGCGCTTCGGCCCCTCGATGATCTCCTGCGATGATCGTCGGTCGATCACCCTCCGGGACACAAACTCTCGCGCGCCCTGTTCCAGAACGGAAAGAGTTGCGGGCTACCGGCATCCGAGTGATCGAGTCGACCGAGCTCGACGAATTCCAGAATCGTCTTTCCTACTGTGTGCGAGAGTCGGCAGGCCTGAAGGCTCAGCTTCGCCGTTGCGGCGAATCCGATGTCCGTCGCGAAGGGGCCCAGATCGCTGGAGTTCACGAAGTTCTCCAGGCGGTCACCGAACCGGTTGTATTCAGTTTGGAGACCGAACCCGCAGGGCTGGCGGATCAGTTCGCCGCACGTCGTCGGACGGCCGTTGATGATGAAGGATCTGTCCTCGAGCGGGCGAGGCGACGGCTGTTGCGGCGGGTTACGTGTCAGGAAGTACACCGCTGCGCCCACGGCCAGGATCACGAGCAGTGCTGTAGCGATCCGCTTCATAACCCACCACGCCGTTCAACCGCGGACAACTCCGACCCCGGTTTCTCATCCTGCCGTATTCGACGACACGCGGGTCACGTACCCGCAAACCTCTCGAGCGGTGCCTGCGGGCGGCGATCGGGCGGGTGGGTTGTTCGACGGCACTGCGAGTGCGGACTGTCGTTCCGGCGCAGCAGATCGGCGGCCCGACCGGTGGGGGTGGCGGGCGGTGTCGACGACGTCCGCCGCCCGCTCAGCGGGATTCCAACGTTGAGCTCGTCGTAGTCGTCGATGGGCAGCTCCCCGGGTTCGAGGACACCGGTGGCGGTGCGCGCGGAATCGATCACGTTGGCGACGCCGTCGGCGCCTTGCTGACGGGTGACCTGTTCGGCGGTCTCGAGCGCCGCGTCGCGGATGCGGTCAGGGTCTTGACCGCGACGTCCCCGGCCCGGGCCCCGCGGCTGAGGAGCTCGTTCAAGGCGGGTGGGGTGGTGCGGACGGTGTCGAGGGCGCGGTCCAGGCTGCGCGCGGACCAGGTGACGGGCACGTTGACCAGTCTCACCGCGGCGCCGGCGGCGGCCTGCAACGGGGTGCGGCGGAGCGCCGCCGGGCCCCCAAGAGCGTCTTCGGCGAGGACGGTGGTCAGCCAATCCACCGTGGCCGAGTGTGCGGCGATCAACCGGAACGCGAGGTTTTCGATGTCGCGTTCCCCGGCGGCGACGGCGAGGGCCTTGATATAGCGGGCGTGGTCGAGAAGCTGGTGTTCGAGCGCCAGATCGCCGAACAGCGCCTCGTCGAACGGTTGGGCCTGCTCGGTCAGGGCCTTGACCGCGGCGACGGCGCGGCCGAGGAACGGGCCGATCAGCTCGGGGACACCGCCGAGTTGGCGGATCGCGGCGTCGATGGCCTCGGCGCGGGAGCGGCCGTTGGCGGCGTTCTCCGACAATTCGCGGCGCACCGCGTCGGTGCGGGCCTGAACGATGCGGGTTTCGGCGACCTGCATTTCGGTGTGGGTGAGATCGAGAACTGCGCGCAACTGCGCGAGCAGGGTGGTGGTGTCAGTGGTGCTCATGCGGGTTCGCCCCTTCTGCGTTGACGGCATGGACTGGCGGTTGCACCCCTGTCCACGTACCCCGTGTACGCCGAGCTCACCGCGGTCCTGACAGTGTTCAGCCGCTGTTTACCTCAATGACCGGGGGCGTTTGCCTGGGTTCTCGGTGCGCACTCGTCGGCGGCATCGGCAAACGCCCCCGCGAAAGCCCGTGGTCGGGGCCCTGTTCAGGCGGACGGCCGGTGGGGTACTCGCGGTCGGTCGGGATCGGCGCGCCCAGGCGAAAACACCTGGGGGCCGGGGAGCGAGGAGCGAAGCAATGACCACAGCGGGTGGTCCGAGCTCGAGCAGCCTGGCGGACGTCATCGACACCATCTTGGACAAGGGCCTGGTCATCGACGCCTACGTGCGGGTGTCACTGGTCGGTATCGAACTGCTCACCATCGACGCCCGCATCGTGGTCGCTAGCGTCGACACCTACCTGCGCTTCGCCGAGGCGGCGAACCGGCTCGCGATCGGCAGTGAACCGAAGGGCCTGTCCGACCTCGTGTCCGATGTCAAGGGCAGTGGCAGCACGAAGTCCAAGACCAAGGGTGTCCTCGAGGGCGTGGGGGAGACGCTCGGTGAGCTGCTCAGCGGATCCGGAAGCGAACGCGAACCGGCACCCCGGCGGAGGCGGAAATGACCTCCGCCGACGACGCCGACGACAACGACAACGACTACGACTACGACTACGACAACGACAACGACAACGACAACGACGAGGGTGCTTCGGCGGCCGTGATCTATGTGTATGGCATCGTGCCCGCGGACGTGCAACCCGAGGACGACGCCACCGGCGTCCACGACGCCCCGATCGAGATCGTCGAACACGGCGACATCGCGGCGTTGGTCAGCGAGATCGACCCGGACCAACGACTGGGCACCCCCGCGGACCTGCAGGCCCACGCCCACATCCTCGACGGCACCTCGCACGTCGCTCCGGTGCTGCCGCTGCGGTTCGGTGCCGTCGTGTCCGACCGTGACGCGGTGATCAACGAGTTGCTCGCCGAACACGAGGACGAGTTCGCTGCCGCCCTCAATGAGCTCGAGGGCTTCGCCCAGTACATGGTGAAGGGCCGTTACGTCGAGGAGACCATCGTTCGGGAGATCGTCGACGAGAGCCCGAAGGCCACCGCCCTGCTCGAAACGATCCGCGACCAGCCCGAGGCCCAGCATCGGTTGTTGGGCAGAACGGTATGCCGAGTCCAGCGGTGCCACAACACCGTTCACTCGGGCATTGCGGTATGCCATCGGTGTTTCACGCGCCTGTCCCGGCTGGGGATGAGCCCTGAGGACATCGCGACTGCGATGGAGCTGCCCGACGAGCCGGCCCCGGCGACTCGATGCGCAGGCGGGGCGAAGATCACCGATGCGCAACTGCGGGTGCTGTGCGACGGACTGCGCTGGCGACAGGTGACCTCGATTGCCGTCGACCGCGCCGAGATCACCCGCAACAAATCGGTGCGCTCGCTGCGGGCCGCCCTCACCCAACACGTTCGCCGGGTCGCGACGACGGCACCGATCCTGAGCAGCCCGTGCCCGTGTGTTGGCGTCGTTCGGTGTGCTTTCCCGCCCCGGGTGATGCCGACCGCGCGCCGGATCTTGGCGTCGTCCTCTGCTGCGTGGGGGGCGAGTACCAAGCCATACAAAATTTTGTATACTTGTGGTGTGAAGAAGATCCAGTTCATGGGACCGCGCTGGAGGATCTTCGGGGTTTCCCCGATGCGGTTCGTCGTCGGTGTGGTTATCAGCTGGACCGTGTTCAGCAGGGGGTCGAGCCGACGGACTGGAAGCCGATGGTGGGTGTGGGTTCTGGTGTGCGGGAGATCCGGGTACGTGATGGGTCGGGAGCGTTCCGTGTCATCTACGTGGCGAAGTTCGCGGACCGGGTAGTTGTGCTGCATTGCTTCCAGAAGAAGTCTCAGAAAACGTCGGCGGCGGACGTGGCTACCGCGAAGAAGCGGTACCAGCAGGTGATAGCGGATGACGGGAAGGGTGAGCAGTGATGAGCGATGAAATCTATGGCAGCGTGTGGGATGCGATCGAGGACACTCCGCAGGAGGCGGAGAACATGCGGCTGCGGTCGACTCTGTTGATTGCGCTGTCTCGGCGCATCGAGACCGAGGGATGGACCCAGAAGGATGCGGCCGCCCGGCTTGGTGTGACTCAGCCGCGGGTGTCGGATCTGATTCGAGGAAAGATCGACCTGTTCAGCCTTGATGCTTTGGTCAACATGGTTTCGGCCGCCGGACTTCATGTCGATATGACGGTGAGCGCTGCCGCGTAGGGCCCTCGTCCGAGGCTGTATGGAGATTTCTTCGGGTCGGGCAGTGTGGACGAGGTGACACCGGCTGGGCGCGTGCCGATGGCGGCGTGGTTCATGATCGGAATCGATGGGGGCGTGGGTTGGCATGGTCTCCTTGGAGGGTACGGAGTCGGACCGGGCGCGCACCTTTGCGTTTCAGTCCGGGAAGTGTTGTGCGACATGACCCCTCGACACATCGCTGTTTCACATTTGATACCCAGGAAGAGGCTGGGGCATTGTTGGCCTGTCCCGCCCTGAACGTCCGGCAGACAGTGCCACGGATTGGTGGTTCACTCCCATATTCCGCTTTGCCGTCTCTTCACGATGCCGCCGCGTGGCTCTGGTTTCGTCATCTGAAGCAAAGAAGATGTCGGGATCTTGATTGCGACAGCCTGCGCGGCACTGCCGTTCCCATAATTCGGTGAGTGGGCGGGGAAGAGTTGACTGTTTGAGTAGATTCGACATCGGGTGGTGAGGTTTCCGGTTTGTTGTATCTGGCTCCGGCTTTCAGCTGTTTGCGATGAACAGAACTCAGGTATCGGGGATAGTTCGACGAAAGGAGCGTCGATCTGCGAATCTATTGTGGCTGTGTGTTCGTCGTAGCGCGATGAGGGCGACGGGACCTATGCCAGGCGACGCCGCGATAACGTGATCGGGGGCGGCCGTGTCCGTCCGCTGTGGTGCCGGGTGCAGCCTCGCGTAGCTTCGGCAGGGCCCGGGATCCCGGACTCGCGAAGAGTCGGTTGCGGGTCGGAGGATGCCTGGCGGCTCGCGCGCCGCAGCCGGGCGATGGTGCTCGTCGTCACGCGAGTTAGGAAAGCGCTGTTCATGCCCCGGATGATGAGGCGCTGACACTCGACGGCAATCGCTTTGTGCGGTTAGGACAGGGCGGGACGCGACTCGCGCAATTTGTAGCGTTGGATCTTCCCATTGGGTATCCGCGGCAACTCAGATATGAATTCGATGCTGCGCGGATACTTGTACGGTGCGAGCACGCTCTTGACGAAGTCTTGCAATGCGCTCACCTCTGCCTCGTCGCCGGCGACGTCGGGTACCAGTACCACCGCAGCGTGTACGACCATGCCTCGGTCGGGATCAGGGAGACCCACCACCGCGCATTCGCGAACGTGCGCGTGACGGCCGAGTGCGCGGGGGTGGTGTTCGCATCTATCAAGTCCGATCCTTGAGTTCTACAGGCATGGAAACGGGTGTGTCGGTCGATTCCTCATGCGTGTGCGGAATCCAGTATGTTCTTTGCCCGTTGCGCGACGGGGAGGTCGACGAACTCGCCGCCGGGCAGTCGCACCGCGGCTCCGTCGGCGTTCTCGAATGCGTCGACAACCTGTCGTGCCCAGTCGATGTCGTTCTGCCGGGGACTGAAGGTGGTGTGGATGGCCGGTAGCTGGGCGGGGTGGATGGCGGATTTGCCGAACAGGCCGAGGTCACGGCTGTGGGCGGCCTGGCGGACGAGTCCGTCGGTGTCGTCGATGTGCGGGTAGACGCTGTCGATCGGTGGGGCGATGCCGGCGGCGCGGGCGGCGACGACGAGGTGGGAGCGCACGTATTGCATGGGTGCGTCCCCTGTCCCGGTGCCGAGGTCCTTCTGTAGGTCGATGCCGCCGAGGGCGAGGTGTGTGACCGTGGGGTGGTCGGCGATCGCGAAGGCGTTGGCGACTCCTTTCGCGGTTTCGATGGCGCAGATCAGGGGCTTTCCGGGGGCCCGGTCGACGACCCAGCGGATGTCGTCGAGTGTTTCGACCTTGGGGATGCGGATGCCGTGCGCGGACGTGGCGACGGCCCCTAGATCAGCGTCCGCCAATTCGGTCCCCGGCGCGTTGATCCGCACCCATGCGGTTCGGGTGGTGATGACGGATGCGACGTTGTCCCGCGCTGTCGACTTCTCGGTAGGCGGTACCGCGTCTTCGAGGTCGAGGATGACAGCGTCTGCGCCGGCGTCGAATACCTTGCCGAGGAGTTTTCGGTTGTGGCCTGGTGCGAACAGGTAGCTGCGGTCCATCAGAGGACCCCCTTCTCGGCGAGTGCGGTCAGTCGGTCCGGGTCGATGTCGAGGGTGTCCTTGTAGAACTGTTGGTTGTCCTGGCCGAGTCGGCGGCCGGCGAAGTTGATCGCACCCGGTGTGCCGAGCATGCGGAGCATGAGGTTCTGCATCTTGATGGGGCCGAGGTCTTCGTCGTCGACGGTGGTGATGCAGTCGCGGGCGAGGACGTGCGGATCGTTCATCAGTTGCGCGACGTCGTAGATCGGTGCCAGTGCGGCGCCGACGCGTTCGAATTCGGCCGTGACTTCGTGCAGCGGTCTGTCGGCGATCCATTTCGCGACGGCCTCGTCGAGCAGGTCACCGTTGCGACTGCGTTCGCCGGCGGAGTCGAACCAGGGTTGTTCGACGATGTCGGGTCGGCCGACCAGGCGCATGACGCGTGCGGCGACGGAGGTGGCGCTCGCGGAGATGGCGACCCACCGCCCGTCCTTGGTGAGGTAGGTGTTGCGTGGGGCGTTGTTGGGGGAGCGGTTGCCGTTGCGGCCGGCGATGGTGCCGAGTTGGTCGTACGCGGTGGGGCCGGGGCCCAGGATCCCCAGCAGCGGCTCGAGCAGAGACAGGTCGATGACCTGCCCCTTTCCGTCGCTGTCCGGACCGTTTCGGTGCAGCAGCGCGGTCACCACACCGAAGGCGCCGGCGAGTCCGGCGACACCGTCGGCGAGGCCGAAGGGCGGCAGCGTCGGCGGACCGTCCTCGCCTCCTGTTTGGTGGGCGAATCCACTCATCGCCTCGGCGAGGGTCCCGAACGCTCGGCGCTCGGCGTAGGGTCCGGATTGGCCGAAGCCGGTGACCCGCAACATGATCAGTCCTGGGTTGAGGTCTTGGAGCCGGTCCGGGCCCAGCCCCCACTTCTCGAGTACGCCGGGGCGGAAGTTCTCCACCAGCACGTCGGCGTCGACGACGAGGTCGCGGAGCATCTGCTGACCGTCGGTGGTGCTGAGATTGAGGGTGATGCATGTCTTGTTGCGCGAGATGACCTTCCACCACAGTCCGTGCCCGTCCTTGCGTGCTCCGTGGGTGCGGGCGGGATCGCCTGTGGGGTGCTCGATCTTGATGACCTCGGCGCCGTAGTCGCCGAGCAGCATGGCAGTGATCGGTGCGGCGTAGACGGTACTGATGTCGAGGACACGGATGCCGTGCAGCGGACCACGCGTCGGAGTGGAGGTGCCGTCCGTGCTCTCGTCGGCCTGGTCGTCAGGCGAGCGGATGTCACTCGGGTGTGCAGTCATAGGCTGTCCTCGCGTGGTGGGGAGAGTCGATACGGGGGCGGCGGACGAGTGGCCGCCCGACAGGCGGATACCAGGTGTGCCGGTGCGGCCGATTATTGCCGGGGGCGCCGCTGCCGCCACTTCAGACTGGCACCCGCACGGTTCAACTACAATCACGGGTATGTCGACAGGTATTAACTTCTTCTAAAGTCAGGAGGCGGGTCGGGTGCTGGACACGAACAGGATGTTCACGCTGCGCGAGGTCGCCGAGCACGGCTCGATCACCGCGGCGGCGGCGGCGCTCGGGTACACCACCTCGGCTGTCTCCCAACAAATCGCCAAGCTGGAGAAGGAGGCCGGGCAACCACTCCTCGAGCGGCACGCGCGCGGCATCGTGCTGACCGACGCCGGGCGGTCAGTGGTCAAGCACACCGAACGCATCCTGATCGAACTCGAGGCCGCCGATGCCGAACTCGCGGAAATCAAAGGGCTGCGGGCGGGTGTGCTGGCGCTCGGCACGTTCCCCACGGCCGGGTCGTCACTGCTGCCACTGGTGGTCAAGGAGTTCAAGACCCGGCACCCGGGGGTCGAACTGAAGGTGCTCAGCGGGAGGTTTGCGTATTTGGTCGATGCGCTTCGCCGCCGGGAGACCGAACTGTCGCTGCTGTGGGACTACGAATGGAACCGGGTCGATGACCCCACGTTGACGTACCACCACGTGATGAACGATCCGACCGTGCTGCTGGTGTCGGAACGGCACCGCCTGGCCGACCGCGACTCGATCCGGATCGCCGAATTGCGCGACGAATCGTGGGTGGTCCGCGCCGACGATCATCCGGTCGCACAGACCCTCGAAAAACTCTGTCAGCAAGGTGGTTTCACGCCACGCACGAGTGTCTTCGCGCACGACTACGGCGAGGTGCAGGCGATGGTGGCTGTCGAGCTCGGCGTGGCCATTGCTCCACGACTGGCTGTGCTCAACCTGCGGCCCGACGTCCGGTCGATTCCCCTCGCGACCCGCCCGCCGCAGCGGCGGATCCTGGTCGCGCATCTGACCGAACGGCGGCTGAGCCCGGCCGCGCAGGAAGGAATCGCGGTGTGCACTGCCGCCGCCCACCAGCTGCAGGAGGGATTCGAAACCGGATAGGACCGGTCAGCTCCGGCAGATTCCGAACGCGTCGGCGAGGCGGGTGATCTTCTCGGCCCGACCGAGCCGGGGCGGGTCGCTGCCGTCGCGGACAACGCGGCCGCGGGCTTCGAAATCGGCGAGAAACTCCCGCGCCCAGGTCACGTCCGAGGGCGTGGGGCTGATCGACTCGTTGATTACCGGCAGTTGTTCGGTGTCCAGGCACAGCTTCCCGGTCAACCCGAGGGACACGGACACCGCGGACTGCTCGCGCAGCACGGTGTGACTGTTGCTGACGGTGGGACCGTCGATCGGTCCGGGCAGGTTGCCGATCCGGCTGGCGACCACCAGCCTGGAGCGGGGGTAGGCCATGGCGAGGTCGTCGGCGCTGGTGCCGGTGTCGCGTCGGTAGTCGCCGCTGCCGAAGGCGAGCCGGAACACCCCGCGGGCGCGGGCGATATCAACGGCCCGGTCGATTCCGAGGGCGGATTCGACCAACGCGAGTACCGGGGTGGCTCCGCCGAGTCGGTCGAAGGTTGCGGTGACATGTTCGGCGGCTTCGGTTTTCGCGAGCATCACGCCCGCCAGTCCGGGAAGCCCGGCGAGGCGATCGACGTCATCGCTCCAGCAGGCCGAGGACCGGTCGTTGATCCGCACCCAGGCCGAGGTGTTCTCGAGCCAGGCGGCAACGCCCTCCCGTGCGGTGGACTTCAGTTGGGGGTCGACGGCGTCCTCGATGTCGAGGACGATCTGGTCCGCGCAGCAGCGGTCGGCCTGGTCGAACAGGTCGGTTCGGGTGCCGTTGACCAGAAGCCAGGATCGGGCGATCCGCGTGTCGATCGGTCTGGGCGCGATCGCAATCTTCTCGGGCATCAGGTGTCCTCACGCATCGCGGGGCCGGGGCTGTGCGGAGTCTTCACCGCGCGGCCCCGACCAGTGCCGGAGCCGGTACCGGGGCGGTGACGAACAGTTCCGCCGAGGCGATGCGGCGGGCCGCCCGGTGCAGGGTGACCGATTCGAGTATCCCGTCGGCCGAGGTGGCGAGGTCGACGTCGAGTACCCCGGCAGGTGTCCCCACCCGCAGCGATCCCGGCCACCGGACCTGCGTGTTGTCGGTGACGACACCACCGGTCACGGTCGATGCCGCGGCGACGGCGACCGCGGATGTGAGCCCGATTGCCGGGTGCGGGGCGAGCATCGACAGCATCCGGACCGAGACGTCGTAATCCTCGGCGCCGATGTCGACGCCGGCGCTGGTGCGGTAGTCCGCCGGCGGCCCCACGACACCGACTTTCGGAATCGCATGGGAGACGGGATCTCCCGGATTACTCAACCCCATCCGCAACGAGGACTCCCGACGCAGCGACAGCAGCAGCGGCAGGTGTTCGGCGATCGTCTGGTTGTCCTCCGCACCGGTGAGGCCGAGGTCAGCGGCGTCGAACAACGCCGCCGGGGCCCCGGCGACGACCATCGTGGCGCGGTACGTGTGGTCGGCAATCGAGATCTGGTCGGCGGCGGCGCCGGTGGGCAGCAGTGCGGCCGCACCGGCGGCGAGACCGGTGAAGGTGAGCCCGACCGGGACACCCAACGCGCTGGTACCGGGCACGGCCGCGTCGCCCTCGGTGGGGATCATCCCGCCCGGGGTGGCGATCTCGGCGGTCAGGATCGCGCCGGTGTTCTGGTTCCGCATCCGCACGGTCGTCACCCTGGAGTCCACCGGAACGAACCCGGACTGCAACGCGTACAACCCGATCGCGGTGGCGCAGTTCCCGCAGTTGCTGCCCCATTCGACCCGGCGGTCACCAATCGCGACCTGCGCGAACAGGTAGTCGACGTCGATTCCGGGCTCGCTGGAGCGGCGCACGATCGCCGCCTTCGATGTGGTCGAGCTGCCACCACCGACACCGTCGAGCTGACGCGGATCACCCGAGCCGAATGCCGACGTCAAGATGGCATCCAGGCCGCCGGCCTGGGCAATGAGCGGATCGACGTCGAATGCGTTGAACAGCCAGCACTTGCTGGTTCCTCCGCGCATCCAGGTTCCATGAAGTGTGAACACGGTCCGGCCCACCTTTCGGGTTCGAAGAGGCTGTGAGGCACCGCTGGAGGCTCTGATCGGATGGGAGAGCGTGCTTCCCAGCGGTGTCCCACTACCCACCCTGACCTACATCAGAGTGGAGAACAATGGCGAGTTAGTCGATGAGGGTTAACTTCCGTTAAACCCTTGCGGGTGCTGTCTGGGCGTTAGACCAGCGTCGGGACGACCACCAGCAGCAGCCAGCACAGCGCCGGCGCGATCGCGACCACGATGCCCGCGTTGAGCAGCAGCTGCTTGTAGAACCGGGGCCGCTCGATGTTCTGGGCGTTGGCGAGGACGAGTGCACCGTTGGTCGAGAACGGGGAGACGTCGACCACGGTGGCGGAGATGGCGAGGGCGGCCACGACTCCGACCACCGGCAGCGCGCCGGTCTGCAGCAGCGGAAGCGCGAGCGGGATGACGGCGGTCAGCAGCGCGGTCGATGATGCGAACGCCGAGGTGACGCCGATGACGTAGCAGAGGACGACGGCGACCAGCAGCGGTGCGCCGATGGTGATCGCCATCTCGGCGAGGTGGTCGATCGTGCCGATCTCTTCCATGAGCGAGATGTAGGTGACCATGCCGGCGACGAGCAGGACCGTGGACCAGCTGATACCGGCGATGGCCTCACTCTGCTTGGACAGGTCGGTGAAGGCGAGGATCGCACCGGCCGCGATGGCAACGAAGCTGATCGGCATATGCAGGACCAGGACCAGCACCAACACCGCGGCGATCAGGACGAGGGTGAGCTTCTGCACCCCGGTGACCGGCTGCACGTCGTGGTCGGTGACGGCCTCGGTGCGCGGCGTCCGGATGAGGACCTGGGTACCGCCCCCACCGGACGACCCGCCTGCCGAGGTTCCGCCGGGTCCCGCGGTGGGGGTGCGGAGTGCGCTCCCACCACCGTCGGAGTCGATGCCGGCGCTGGCGCCGGTAGCGGAGAACTCGAGGTTCCGTACCCGGGCGAGGACTGAGTAGCCGACCACGGTCAGGACCGAGAGCAGCATGTTGATGCCGTAGCTGGCGAAGAACAGGGTCCAGGGGGCGATCGTCAGGCCGCTCGACTCGACGATGTCACGGACCAGCACACCCGAGACCGAGATCGGCGAGAACGCTCCGGCGTGCGCACCGTTGATCGTCATGATGCCCATCACCAGCGGACTCATCCGAGTCCGGGCGGCGAAGGACATCGCCGCCGGCGAGATCAAGGCGACGGCAGCCGGGCTGAACGTGCCCAGGGCTGTGAGCACCGAGGCGCAGAAGAAGAACACCCACGGAACGATCGTCACCCGTCCGCGAACACCACGTATACAGGCATTGACGAGGAGGTCGATCGTCCCGTTCTTCGTCGCCATACCGAAGAAGTAGGTGACGCCGATGATCGTCAGCACGATCGAACTGGGGAACTCGGCGAGGATTTCCTTGTCGTCGTAGCCGAGGAGGAACGCCCCCACGACGAAAGCGCCGATGAACCCCAAAATGCCGATGTTGATGGGGAAGAAGGTGGCTATCACGAACATTGCCACCAACGCGATCAGTGGCAGTATCTCGACGGAAGTCATGGGCGTACTTTCGGTTCGCTGCAGGGCGGATCGAACGGCGCCTGATCGGCGGCCGGTCGCGACGGACAGATGTGACTACGAGGCGGAGTCAAGCGATGTGAATCGGGAGCTGTCGCTCCCGCCGGCGCAGCGCGGGGTCATGTCGCCGCCGCTCGAGGTGACTGTCGACGGTGGTCGCCCACACCGCACCGGGTTGCAATACCTCATCGATGCCGACCGACGTCAGCTGCACTGGGCGACCGACGGGATCGGCGCGGCGATTCGGTGCTGTGATCCCGGGTAGTGAGGGAGTTGCGATCGTCTGCATGTCACATCCTTCGCTTGATCATTACCCAGATCACACTATGAGCGGGTTATGTTTATGACAATGTCGTATTTCTACGGCGAGGTTTAGCAGGATTAAAGGCTTGTGGGAGGTATCGATGCGCGACTCGTTCGATGTGGTGACACTGTTCCTGCTCCTCGACATCGCCGAGGCCGGATCGCTCACCGGCGGCGCCGAACGCGCCAACGTCACGCCATCCGCCGCGTCGCAGCGCATCGCCAAACTGGAACAGGAGATCCGGCAGCCGGTGTTGACCCGCCTGCCTCGCGGCGTCCGGTTGACGGAGGCCGGTGACATTCTCGTCACGCGTGCGCGGCTGTTCCGTCAGGAAATGCGCGCCGCCCGCGGGGACCTGGAATCTCTGCAGGGGCTCGAGCGCGGCACCGTCCGGCTCGGCTCGTTCCCGACCGTCAGCGCCTCCCTGCTCTCGGACGCGCTAAAGGACTATCACGCCCACTGGCCCGGCATCGACGTGCGCGTCCAATCCGCGGTCCGCCCGCGGCTGCTGGAGATGCTTCACTCGAGCGAGGTGGAAATGGCGTTGCTCTGGAGTTACGACTGGACCGAGGAGACCGAGAAATCCCTGGCGCTCGTGCCGCTAATGGAGGATGAAACGGTCCTGCTCGTCCCGCTCGACGGGCCGTACGCCGACGATGTCGCGGTGGCATCGCTGCGATCGGCGAAGTGGATCATCCGCAACACCAACCACCCGGCCGCCGAAGTGCTTTACCGCAGCTGCGAGACGGCCGGATTCACCCCGAACGTCGTCTACGAGGCCCATGACTACCAAGAGATCGAAGCGATGGTCGCCGCGGGAGTCGGCATCGCCATGGTTCCGCGACTGGCCGTCACGCACCATCGCCCAGACGTATACGCGGTCCGATTCCGGCCCACTGACCGTGTGCCCACGCGATCGATCTACATCGCCTCGCTCGCCCGCCGGCAGTACACCCCCGGCATGCACGCCGTCTCCCGTGCACTCCACGACGCCGCCGACGCCATCACCGCGCAACGCTAAACTGCAAGATCGATATCTCGCTGGGAGTCTTGGCTCGCAGTTTTTCTATGCGTGGCGGCGGCCGGACGACGCCCTTTGTCAGCTGTGCCAGCTCGGTTGGCGGCCGTCCGTGTCGGCGCCCCTCTCTCACCTTGCCGACCGCACACTTTAAAAGTAAATTGAAAGTATGTCTGTGGGTGAGGTGCCGTTCTCGGATATCCAGAACAAGGGGAAGGCGACGTTGTCGGAGTGGCAGCGGTCGGGTGCGCGGCCGCTGCGGGTGACGCGGCGCGACGATGAGGATTTGGTGTTGATGACGGCGGTGCGGGCGGATCAGGAGCGGGAGGTGCTCGCGGCGGCGACGGCGATGGTCGACGCCCTGTTGCACTCCGATGACGGTGTTCTGGTCCGCAAGGTCGTGGCGGCGGCGTTTCCGTGGGTGAGCTACCTGTCGGGTGAGGAGGTCGCCGATTTCGTCGACGAGCTGATCGCGTCGCTGCGAGCGGGTTCGTCGCTGGATAATCCGGCTCCGCCGGCCCGCACGATCGAGACGTGGCGGCACACGGCGGAGGTGTATGCCGATCCGGATCTTGCCCGGATCCTGTCGGCGCCGTCCGCCGGTGACTTCGGGGCCGTGCCGGTGCCGGAGCTGTGAGCCCGAAGCTGGGTGAGCGGGTTGCGCCGCCGGCGGCCGGGGAGCTGTGGGAGCTGCGGTTCGCGACCAGTGACGCGGCGAAGGGATGGGACGAGCTGTGCCGGCAGGCGCCGGCGAACACGCTGGTGGCGTACGAGGAGCTGCGACGCCGCGCGGTCGCGGGGGAGTCGACGACGCGCCATCACCGGTTGAAGGGCAGGCTCGCGACCGGGGTCCACAACGGTCTTGAGATGGAGCAGTGGCAGTACGAGGTCACCGCCGGCGGCCGCATCTGGTACGTGATGGATATCGAGCACCGCACCTTGTGGCTGAAGTACGCCGGAACAGGGCACCCCAAACAGACCGAATGATGTTGCCATTGTGCTGAATAGGGGCCTGATCGAATCGACTCAGCGGAGTCGGGAGCCGAGGTGGTCGGCTCGCGACCTGGAACCGTGCTGTGCGGGCATACGGTCTCTATTCGTTGGTCCCGGCCCGAGCCGCACACCGAGCGAGTGTTTGAGTGCGGGAGCTGGAAACGGGGCACCATGGCCACGGTCGCGAAGAAGAACAGCTGAGCGGGAATCCGCTCTGCTCGTAGTGGCTGCGCGACTTTCGGTCAGGATCTGCCACCGAGCCGGCTCCCGCCCCTACATTCGGTGGGCAGTGAGGTTCTGGGCGCCGAGCGAACGCATCTGAATCCGGTGCGGGAGGCATGACGGGGCCGGCGGCGCGTTGTATCTTCGGTCGCGGTCGATCCGGGAAGGCGGGATGGCGGAGAAGATCTCCGCACTCAGCGTCTTCGATGCGGTTCCTCGGTTCAGGGCAGCAACGTCACCCTCAAGAGCAGATCGAGCCACACGGCGATCGCGACCAGACCGCCGAACGCGACCGCGACGATGAAGAATGGCGTCGTCGCGCGATCAGCCCAGTCGATCGGCACATCGTCGATAGAGCCGTGCGGCGGACTCTGTGCGCCACGCCGTTCGTTCTGTTAGGTGGTGCGGCCCAGGAAGTTCAGCAGCTGGGTCTGGATGTCGGCGTTGTCTGTGGGTGCCACCTTGGCCCCGAAGGCGTGGGGGAGTCGGATCCGGTCGTCTTCTGCGACCAGAAAGGTTCGGGCCAGCTCGACTGCCTCGGGATCGAGGTGTTCGTCCTGCCCGGTGGCGCGCGCGAAATCCCAGGTATGTATCAGCGTGTCGGCGCACGCCATCCGCCGGACGAATTGCTCGAAGGGCAGGTTGCCGAACTCGGCACCCAATACCTGCTGGGCGGTCGCCTCCGACTGAAGGGCAGCCTGTACCCCGGCTGTCGCATCCAGCCAGGCGGCCACCACGTCCTCCCCAGCGGTTGGCACCCGGTAGTCATTTCCCCTGAGCCCTGCGCAGGCCCGTCGGTGGTTACCCACCACATGGGCGGCGACGTCCCAGGCGGTCCAGCCTGGGCAGGGGGAGGCCGAGTTCCAGCGGTCCTGCGGGCAGCCCAGGAGACGATCGGTGAAGTCCTGCGCCACCCGCGCGTACAGACTGGTGATGGGCGATCCCATCGCCACACCGTACGTCAACCGCACCTCACCGAATCTGTGCTGGTAGAGGGCATCATTGCGCACACGGCGACCCGCACCGGCCGCCGCTGCGCCTGAACCGGGAGTTCTTCCGGCCCCGACACGGGGGCTCCGGGGCCGGATGCCGAGCCGTGACGATGTGCCCCGAGGCCTTGTCAGCGCTGAAGGGAACAGGTGCGATGGGGGAGCTGACCGCGGTGAATATCGGTCTGTCCGTCGGCGCCGTGGTTGCCGAGGGAAACACGGCGTGGCCAGGACATCGCACCGGACCTGATCATCGCGCACGCGGCCGTTGGCCGACAAGTCGTGGACGGAACTGGTGCTCGACGAGGATGTCGAGGTGAGGTTGCCCCTCGGGAGTGGACACCGGATTTCATGCGGCGACTGACAGCGTAGACGACGCGATGAGTCGTTGTTC